>JAIBBP010000190.1 GCA_019694615.1 Microthrixaceae bacterium
GCAGAACGAGATTCATGGCATGGACGGTAACGAGCACCACTGACAGCGAACCCGAGACCGCCGTCCGTCGCTGCGTCGGGACAGGTTCAACCGGTGATCCAGCCCATGGCTCAACCGGTGGGCGAAACCCCCGACAACGGCACGGACGGAACGTGGATCCAACCTTCGAGCACCGCGCAATGGTGATCCTCGACGGTGGATGGGCGGTGGGTCAGCCCACGGTGCGCCGCCAGCGCGGCCAGCGCCGAGACGAACGCGTCGAGGATGTGGTCCGAATCGATACATGCCGACCGGATCGGAGCCGCATCGAGCCACCGGCTCGTGCCACCGCGCAGGCCGTCGAAAATCGTCGCGCGGGCGCGTCCGGCTTCGGCGGAGCGCCCCTTGTACCCCCGCTCGGGCAACCGCCACGCCCGCAGCGCCGAGGCGGGGTACACCTCCACGAGACGACCGCTGCCGTCGCGGTTCGCGGCCTCGCCCCATTTGCCGGCCCAGTCGCGCTGGAGCAACGCGCAGCGCATCGCGACGTGTCCCAGGAGGTCGGCCGACGCCGACATCGGGTGTCCACGTCCGTGGTCACGAACGACGTCATCGGTATGCCGGTGGGTGAGCGCACGACGATCCTTAGTACCCGGCCACGGACGTCGATCCTCGTGGGCCCGCACGGCGTCGACGAACGCGATCGGCCACCCCAGCGGGGCGTCGACGCCGATGAGGTCAACGGCGACACCGAGATCGACGAGGTGCTCGTCGGTCGCTGCCTCGGGGGGCGAAACGGCGCGCCACCGCCGATCCGACGGTTGGTTCCCAGCAGACTCGAGCTCCGCTTCGAGCTCCGGCTCCAGGAGCACGATGCCGGTGTTCCTCGGTTGTGCCGCGAGATCGATGCCGAGGATGCGCATGCCGGGACGCTACGTCGCCGTCAACCCATCAGGTGAATGAGTCCGAACGCGACCGAGAATCCCACGACCATCAGTGCGACGGTGGCACCCAGGGAACGAATGTCGACCGCCGCGTCGTCGGTCTCGATCACGGCCTCTCCTGAGGCCTCGGTCGAGGCGATGCCGGTCGCGTCCGGCACGTACGGCGGAGGGCCGGGAATGAGCGGTTGAGATGTCGGCGCAGGCGGCGGCAGAGCCTCGTCGGGATACCAGTAGCCATCCTGCGCGCGCCAATAGCCCGCGTGTGTCTCGTCCATCGAACCTCTTCCGCCTCCCTCGACCGTAGGGATACTCCGCCGGTCTGACAACTACCGCCCTGTGGAGAGACGCCCCTCCTCACCGGGCCGACACTGGCAGACTTCCGTCAAGGGAGGGTCGTGGAGCAGACGCTGATTCGAAATGGTCTGGTGTTCGACGGATCCGGCGCCGATGGGCGGCGGGTGGACGTGCTGATCGAGGACGGCGTGGTGTCGCGCCTCGAGGCCGACATCGACGCTCCGGCGGCGCAGGTTATCGATGCCGAAGGGTGCTGGGTGACCCCCGGTTTCATCGACCTGCACACCCACTACGACGCCGAGATCGAGATCGATCCCTCACTGAGCGAGTCCGTTCGTCACGGCATCACGACCGTCCTGGTCGGATCGTGCGGTCTGTCCTTCGCCGTCGGCGAACCCGAGGACCTCGCCGACATGTTCTGCCGAGTCGAGGGTGTACCCCGAGGCGAGGTGTTGCCGCTCCTGCGCCGTGTCCAGGACTGGGACTCGCCCGAGGGGTACCTCGACCACCTCGACCGCCAACCGCTCGGCCCGAACGTCATGTCGTTCCTCGGCCACTCGGCGATCCGGGCCCACGTGATGGGCCTGGGCCGGGCGCTCGACGACTCGGTTGAACCGACGAGGGGCGAACTCGACCGCATGGCGGCCATGCTGGAGCGGGCGCTCGACGCCGGCTATCTCGGCCTCTCGATCAACACACTGCCCTGGGACAAGATGGACGGCGATCGTTTCCGCAGCCGCCCCACCCCGTCGGTCTTCGCGAGATGGAAGGAGTACCGCCATCTGGCTGCGGTGCTCCGACGACGTGGCGCCGTCTTCCAAGGAGTTCCAGACTTCTCGGGAAGATGGAACCTCGTTCTCTTCGCCGCTATCGCGTCCGGGATTCGGCGCCGGCCCCTTCGCACGACCCTCATCTCACTCCTCGACGCGCCGTCAGCTCCGGGTGCCTATCGTGCGCTCGGGGGAGGCGCGTCCTTCGCCCGCAGGGTGTTCAAGGCCGACGTTCGCCTCCAGTCGCTCCCCCAGCCCTTCCGCCTCTGGACCGACGGGTTGGAGAACCCGGTGATGGAGGAGCTCGGCGCCGGAACGGAGGCGTTGCACCTCGCCACGGCCGCCAGGAGCGACCTTCTTCGCGACCCCGAGTACAGGTCACGCTTCCGCAAGCAGTGGATGAACAGGTTCAAGGGCCGCGCCTATCACCGTGACCTCGCCGAAGCGAGGGTAGTGAGTTGTCCCGATCCGGGACTCGTCGGCCGCACCTTCGCCGACATCGCATCCGAACGGGGCGCCGACCGCGTCGACACGTTTCTGGATCTGCAGGCCGAGTTTGGCAACGACCTGCGCTGGACTACGACCGTCGGCAACATGAACGAGGACTCGGTCGCCTGGATCGTCGCCCATCCTCAGGCCCAGATCGGGTTCTCCGACGCGGGAGCCCACCTCCGCAACATGGCGTTCTACAACTTTCCGCTCCACCTCCTGCGGCTCGTACGACGCCGCGAACAGGCAGGCCGACCGATCATGTCGATCGGTCGGGCCGTCCACCGGCTCACCGCCGAGCTCGCCGACTACCTGGGGGTCGACGCCGGTCGACTCGCCGTCGGCAAGCGCGCCGATCTGGTCGTCGTCGATCCGTCGGCGTTGGACGACCGGATCGACGACGTCGTGGAGGCGCCTATGCCGGGCATCGACGGCCTCCGCCGCCTGGTGAACCGCAACGACGGGGTGGTCCGCGCTGTTCTCGTCAATGGACGCACGGCGTGGTCCGGCGACGTTCCGGCGCCGGGCTTCGGCATCGACGGCGGTTTCGGGACGGTGCTGCGCAGCACCCGGTGACCTCACGCCGTGCCGGGGGCCAGGGGTGGGCGCGTCAGGACGTCAGGCCGCTGCGGAGGTCGTCGGCGAGGAGCGCTTCCCGCTCGTCGACATCGAGCAGGTCGATGCGCGACCCCATGACGTCGTCCTTGGTGACGAGCAGGACGGTGTCAACCGATTCGGCGACGTGACGAAGGTGGCTGATCAACGCAACCATCTTTCCTCCCCCGGCGACCTTCCCGAGCGTGGCGAGCGCGTCGTCGAGAGCGTTGCCGTCGAGCGACCCGAACCCTTCGTCGACGAACACAGCGTCGAGCGTGCCGCTCCCCCGCGACGCGATCTCGACGAGGCCGAGGGCCAACGCCAGCGCCGCCTGGAACCGCTCGCCTCCCGAAAGCGTGTCCGGCGAGCGGACCTCTCCCGACCCGACGTCGACCACACCGAAGTCCGCGACGAACCCGAAGCGTCCACCGGTGATGTCCTTCAGCCGGCGCGACGCTTCGGCGAGCAGCTCCTGCTCGCGCGCGTCGACAAGGTGTGCGATGAAATGCTGGTCGCGAAGGGCCACTGCCAGCGTCGAGACGTTGGCGACAAACGGTGCGCCCACCGCGAGGCGAGAGTCGAGGCCGGCCGCGCGCGCCGCGGCATCTCTGGCGGATTCGACCTCTTGGTGGGCAAACCCGAGGTCGCGACGCGCTTCGCCCCGGCGTTCGTGCAGCTGGTCGGCGGACTCGCAGCCGACCTCGGCGAGCAACGAGCTGAGCGCAGCGTCAGCCTCCTCCGAACGTGCGTCCAACGCGTCCAACAGCGAGGACGCGTTCGAGATCACGCGCCCGATCTCCGATGCCAACGGATCGATCGCGTCGACCGCAGCGGCGAGAGCCTCCTCATCGTGGACTTCCCCGGGTGCGACGACGCCGGCGGGAAGGGTCGGATTCCAGGGGTCGCCGGGCAGATCCACGACCGACGAGGCGGCAGCAGAGGCGACGTGGTGGAGGTCGCTCGCAGCTGACACGGCGAGGTTGATCGCCGCGAGCCGACGCTCCACCGGAGCCTGCACCTCCTCGCGGAGACGGCGGCTGAGTTCGTCGGACTCACGCTCGGAGCGGTGGCGAGCCTCCCGCAGTTCCTCCCGCTCACGGTCGATCGACTGCAACTCGGCCAGCGCCGAGTCGACCGAGCGGAGCAGCGCCGTTGCTGCTCCGCTGACGTCGGCCGACGAGAGGGACTCGACATTGATCGCCCACTGACCGGGAAGGCGAGCGAGTGGAGCGCGGAGTCGTTCAACGTCGCTCGTCGTTCGAACGACCGTCTCCTCGATGGACCGGAGCTCCTTGTCGTAGGTCTCTGACGCGGCCGCGGCGAACGCCACCGCATGGGCGAGCGCCTGGGACGCCACCCGATCGGCCTCCCGAGCGGTCAACAGCGCGAGGTCGGCGGCAGCGAGCGCCGCGGCGACTCCGCTCAGGGCGGCGGGCTCGTCCTCTGCGGCGGGCTCCACGCCGGCAGCGGTGGCCTCGGAGACAGCGGCCGCCGCGTCGCGTTGGGCGGCCGCCAACTCCTCGGTCCGCAGCGGGAGCTCGGCCTCGAGTTTGGCGAGCTGGTCGCCGATTCGCTTCGCCTCGGCACGACGCGCCTCGACGGCCTCGCGGGCAGCGAGCAGCGCTACGCGTGCCTCGGCGACGTCGGCCGAAGGTTCGGGGGCTACGAAGTCGTCGGGGAGCGCTCGACGACAGACCGGGCACGCTTCGCCCGGACCGCACTCGCCTCCCGCCGTGGCCGCGGCGTCTGTGAGCATCGCCTCGTGCTCGGCGCGCTGAGCTGCGGCCACGGCGGCCCTGGCGTCGGCCAGCTCAACATCTGACGCCGCGCTCATGTCGGCGCCTTTCGCGAGCCGGCGTGTGAGGTCGGTCACCGCGCCGTCGGCTGCTTCGACTCGGGCGTCCGCGGCTTGTATGGCCTGCCATGCTCCACGAGCCTCGGTCACGCGCCGTTCAGCGACGCGCCGCGTCTCGTCTGCTTCGGCGACGGCCGTCGCTGCTCGATCAGCCGCCTGTTCGAGGACGGCCGTCGAACCGGTCGGCGGAGGGTCGGCCCGGAGAGCTTCGAGCCGGTTGGCACTGGCCGCCGCCGCTGCAACGGCCTCGGGCAGTTCGTCGACGGAACGCCGGATCGTGGCGCGTGCCGCCACCAACGCGTCCCGATCCGCTGCGCCCGCGAGCACGATCGACGCCCGCTGATCGAGCGTCGCGAGCCCGTCGAGGGCAGCTGCTCGTTTGGCCTCAACCTCCGCCGCAAGCCGATCCAGCTGTACCCACTGCTCCTTCGAAGCAACGAGGTCGGCGGCACACTCGGCTGGGATGGGCGACGCTGCGTCGAGCGCTCGGCGCAACTTACGTCGGTGCCCGGTGGAATCACCGAGGACCGCTCCGAGACGGGCCACCTCGTCGACGGCTGCGCCCAGTCGACGGTCGAGCTCCGCTGCGTCTACGAGTCGGCGCTCAGCCGCCTCGAGATCGTCGGCTGGCGAGGCGGAGAGGACTCCCCGCTCCGCGCTCCACGCCGCCACCCTCGACGACCATTCGTTGCGCAGTGACTCAGCGCGAGCCCGGGTGGCGACGACGTCGCCGAGGTCGAGGATCGAGGTGAGGATCTGGTTTCGTTCCTTCTCGGTGGCCCGGAGCAACGCATCGAAACGTCCCTGTGGCAGCACGACCGCCCGGATGAACTGGTCGTAGTCGAGACCGATCAGCTCGGCGACTCGCCGGGTGACGGCTTTGGAACCGTCCGCACCGGTGCCGCCGGTCGATGAGGTGAGCCGGTCGATCGGAGCCGAGGAGTTGCGGTGTCGGGCCCGCATCACCGTCCACTCGTGTCCGCCGGCGGTGAAGGTCAGCTCGATCCGCATCGTGTTCACGCCGTCGGTGATCATGTCGGCCAGCCCGGCCTCACCGCCGGTCCACGACTTGCGGGCGTAGAGCGCCAGGCACAGCGCCTCGATGACGGTCGACTTCCCGGCGCCGGTGTCGCCAATGACGGCGAAGAGGTTGAGATCGGAGAAGTCGATCGTCGTTTCGGATCGGTAGGAGCGGAGACCGGCGAAGGTCAGACGGACGGGTTTCATCGCTCCGAGCCGTCCGAAAAGGCTCCGAGCGCTTCTGTTTCGGCAAGAATCGTCGGAGAGTCCGTAGTGACCGCAGCATGCAGTTCGTCGAAGAGCCCGGCCACGCGAGCGGGGTCGACCAACGACCCGCCGTTAGCTGCGACCACCGGCCCTCCCGAGGCTCGTAGCCACACGCGGAACGCGTCGCCCACGGTTTCAACCGCTCGCGGCTGCTCCACCTCGTCGAGCGATTGTCGGGCAGGGGTGCGACCGTCGATGACCCCGACGACCGCTGCGTCGGGCATCAGGAAGTGAACCGCCGCACTCAGCGTGTCGAACGTCCGATCCCCAACGATGATCTGGTCCGCAGCCGCAGCCCCGGCTGGCCCCGCCGATGCTGGTTGATCCGACACCTCGGGCTCGGCGATCACGGTGACCTCCACGATGTCGCTGCCGACGTCGTGAGCTCGGTCCGCCAGCTCCGACAACGGCGCTCGCAGCCGCCGCAACCGACGCCCACTGCTCAAGGGCACCGAGGTGACCTTGGTGGGTCTCCCGGCGATCAGGTCGGCGACGACGACACGCTTTTGTTCGCCCTCCTCGCCGAAGTCGACTTCGATCACTGACCCGGCGTACTGGCCTCGGCCGTCGGCGACCGGCTGTGGGACGTGGATGTGGCCAAACGCGAGGTAGCCGTACCGCGGCTCGAAATGAGCGGGGTCAGTCGCGTAGTCCTCGGCGATGTGGATCACCTTCTCCGAGGAGGTCCTGGCGTCGCGAACGTGGAGGTGTGACGCGAACACCGCGACGTCGCGGGTGGGGTCGAACGCCGAGAACGCCGTGCCGGAGTATGACGCCACGATCTTTCGCAGATTGTCGTTGTAAGTGGCGTTGGCTTCGAGCAGCGCGGCGAAGTCCTTCACCACACGGTTCTGATGGACGAACGGCAAGGCGACCAGCCGCAGGTTCACCCCGGCCTGGCTGGTGTAGGTGGTGACGGCCCCACGCTCAGCGAGTGTCGGTCGTGAATGAACGCGAATCCGTGTCGCCTCGGCGGCAGCGGAGTCGAACCGGCCGGCCTCGACGTCGTCGGCGTGTCGATCGTCGACGGCGATGGCAAGCACGTCGAGCGCAATCGGCGAGTCGTGATTGCCTGCCAGTACGGCGACCGGCGCGATCTCGCCGAGGGCTCGCAACGCGCTGATCGCCCGGCCGAAGTCGGCCATCGGCGGGCGTTCGCCGTCGAACAGGTCGCCGGTGTGCAGGATCAGGTCGGGGCGCGCGGTCGCAGCGATCTCCACGATCTCGCCGATGAGCGCATCGTGGTCGGAACGACGCGGTTCGTTGCGGACCTTGGCCCCGAGGTGCCAGTCGCTGGTGTGCAGGACGCGCACGGCCTCCAGCGGACGACGTGGGATCGCTTCGCTCACATGTCCTCCAGGAGCGAGCGCGCCTCGTCGATGTCGGCGGACGACTCCAGCACCTCCGAAACCCGCGTGGCGTAGGGCGGAAACGGAAAGCGGATCGGAACCGGCGCAGGCAGAAGGGGTTGGGATGTGATCATCGTGCCGGGGGCGATGATCTGAGCGCGGGCACGCATATTGGCCGGTAGGAACCCCAGCTCGGAGGACTCCGATGACTTGATCTGGCCGACGACCTCGAGGGCCGCGTTGTTGGTGATGTCGCGGTCGACGCCGGAAGGGTTCTGCTGGGCACCGATGAGGATGACGCCGAGGCTGCGACCCCGCGCCGCGATGTCGACGAGCAGGCTCTTGATGGGCGAGCCGCCGCTCCGCGGCGCGTATTTGTTGAGTTCGTCGAGCACGACGAACGTGCGACCGGCAGCGGTGGAGCTCTCGTGCTGCTCCCACACCGAGGCCAGCACCGACGCCACGACGAAACGCTGCGCGTCGGCATGCAACGAGTGGACGTCGACGACCGACACCTGCGCTTTGAGGTCGACTTCTGCGAGCCCGGCTCGCACGAGCCGCCGGAGACGAGGGGTGGACTTCCAGAGGCGGCGGATGAACGCCTGAGTGGTCGATGCCGTGACCGAGCCGGTCCACAGCGGGTCGTAGCCGGCGGACCCTTCGGTGACCTTCTCCCCGATGAACCCGACCAGGTCGTCGAGCGTGGCGATGACGACGCCCATGCCGGCCCCGACCGGTTGCTTGCGTTGCAGCGCACGCAACGCCGACTCCCACGTTGAGCCCGGGCGGTGCTCCTGAGCGTCAGGGCTCACCATCACCACTCGCCCGTCGGGGTCGCCGGCGAGCGGACAGCACCAACGAAGCAGCTGAACTCGCACGACCTGCTCGATGAACGACAGCTGCCCGGACTCGAGGTCGTCGAAGACGTACTCCAACAACCCGTGCTCGATGAACGAGCGGGGCGACCAGCCGTAGGCGCGGGTGTCGCGCTTGTCGCGCACTTCGATCTGCGGGACCGGGGTGACACCCGGGTCGCTGTCCTCGGCGGGAGCGAAGACGTCGAGGTTGCTGAACGGGTGAGGGTCGCGAACGCCGAGAGCCTGCCACTGTCGCTTGGCCTCGACACCCACCGGGTCGGTGTCGACGAAGCGGTTGTTGCGCCGGTCGAGCAGACAGAGGTCGGAACCCTTGACGGAGAACACGAGCGCGCGGTCATGCGCGTTGCCCTTACGAGCAGCCACGCCTGCGTCGGTCTCGAAGAGTGTGTAGAGGAGGTAGAGCGCGTAGCTGGTCTTGGTGGCGACGCCGGACTTACCCGAGATCGAGACGTGGCCGCCCTTGTCGCCGTTGAGGAATGAATACGGCATGAACACCACCTCGTCGCCCATGTCCAACCCCAGCGGGATGGCCTCACCGTCGGCCATCTTGTCGAGGAACAACGCCCGACGGCGGTGCTCTCCCTGGGCGATCCAGACGCGAGCTCCCGACGAGGGAGGGAGGTACCGCTCGGGGCTCGTACGTATCCACGACACCTCGGCGTGGCGGAACCGTTGACCGGGCAAGGTGGCGGCTGCAAGCCGAGCTGTGTCGGTGGCCATCTCGGCACCCTCGACGCGCCCCGACACCTCGGTGACGATGCCGTAGTGGAACATCACTGATCCGTCGACAAGGCGTTGGGGTGTGACGACGAACGTGTCGAGCGCCAGATCGACGGTCTCGTCGATGAGGACGTGTGCCATCTGCGTCGTGGCGTCGGTCGACGCGTCGATGAGCCCGACCGCGGGAACCTGTGGGATGCCGTCAAGACCGGCCAGGTCATTGCGCCGGTCCTCACCGGTGATGTCGTAGGGGGCTGTCAGCCCGACGACCTCGGTCTCCGCTACAGTGCCCGGCCCGGGCCCCACGCCCCCTGGTTCGACGGACGGGAACGGCGAATCATCGGTCATGCGGCGCTCCCGAGATGGACGGCCTCGCGTGCGGCTCGGGTGGCGTGCTCCACACGGCCCATGCACCGCGACAAGTGCTGTTCGAGGTTCTTCACGGGCGACAGGTTGACCGGCGCTCGCGGGTCGCGGTGCGCGGCCCCGGCGTACCGTGGCAGTGTCGCGGCGAGCAGCGAAGCCCGACGTGCGACCTCGTTGATACCGGGTGCCGCGGCGAATTCGAGGCGGGCGATGCCGGTCCACGGCGAACCGGCCGGACCGGGACGACCGACGCGGATGTAGCAGGTGTAGCGGTCGTTGCCCGACTCGTAGACAGCCGTGCGCGACCCGACGTCGAGATCGGGAACACGGGCGTGGTCGTCGGGTGGGAGGATGCGCCGATGGTGGGACTTCACGTAGCCCGCGACGAACCCGTGCAGTCCGTGGATGCGATTGAGGGGGCCGTCGAGCACGACGTTCCAACCGGCTTCGACTGCGTCGATGGCCAGCACCCCCTCCGCCTGCCGCATGCGCTCCTGCAACTGGGCGAGGAGTTGGTCGGGGTCGACGGCGGGGGTCGAGTCCGAAGTCCAGCGGTAGCCCGACCGACTGGCGATGTCGCCCGTGCGGCCACCGCCCCAGATCGCGAGCCGTCCGACGCGGATCCCAGCGTAGGTCGCAGGCCCGTTGGGGCGAATCGTCACCGCACCGACGGCGTAGCACCCCGCCAACCCAGGAATCCTCGTGCCCGAGGCCGCCTCCTCGGCCCACAACGACAGCTCCGCCCGACGACGCCCGTCGATGAATGCGAGCGGGATGGGCGTCACGGTGCCGGCGGGGATGTGTCCCTCGACCTGCTCGACTCGGACCGCGTCGCGAGGTGCGTCCAGTTCGAAGGTGGCAGCGTTGCCGTAGGCCGGATCCCAGTCCTCGGTGTAGACACGCCACGCGGCCGCAGCTGCCGCCGCAGCACCGTCAACGACGGAGCCCGTCGCGCCGCCGGACTCGACTGCCGGATTGTGCTGGCCCATGCTCCCGCCCTTCGCTGATCGGTCCCGGGTCACGCTAACGGGACGCACTGACAGCGAACCGCAGCGTTCGAATCCACCGAACCGCTGGGCGACGTCCCGTATCCTGTACCGCCACCGCCGAGTGGATTGCGCAGCGTTCGAGGAGCCCACAGATGAGCGACACTCCACAGGGCCCGGGATGGTGGCAGGCATCGGACGGCAAGTTCTACCCGCCACAACCGCCCACGCCCCCGCCACCTCCACCCATCGACGGTCCGCCGACAGCCCCTCCGGCACCGCCTCAGTTCGCTCCGGCATACACGCCGCCGGCCGCCCCTCCCTACGGAGGCCAGCAGCCACTCGGCCCACCGACGGGATTTCCGGCCACCGGCAACATCACCGTGAGAAAGAAGTCGAACGTTCCGGTGATCCTGTTGGTTCTCGGCGTGATCGTCATCCTCGGGGTCGGCGGGTGCGTCGCGATGCTC
>JAIBBP010000187.1 GCA_019694615.1 Microthrixaceae bacterium
GCGGCACAGATCAGTGAGGACCGCCGCACGGCATTTGCCACCGTCAACATCGACCCGGATCTCGACCAGAACGAGATGGGCGAGCTCGGCGTGCGCATCCGTGATTCGCTGCCGGAGATAGACGGCGCACAGATCGAGGTGGGCGGACAGGCGCTCGCCGGGTTCGAGCCGCCCGAGTCGGAGCTGATCGGCATCGCGTTCGCCATCGTCGTGTTGATCCTGAGCTTCGGGTCGGTGCTCGCAATGGGTCTGCCGATCGCCGTCGCTCTCGGAGGTGTCGGTGTCGGCGGCGGGGTGGTCGTGCTGGTGTCGCACATCACGTCGATCCCCGACATCGCCACGATCATCGGAGCCATGATCGGCCTCGGAGTAGGCATCGACTACGCGCTGTTCATCGTCACCCGCTACCGCGAGGGTATTCACCACGGATTGGGGACACGCGAAGCGACCATCACCGCGCTCGATACCGCCGGCCGATCAGTGATCTTCGCCGGACTGACGGTGGTCATCTCGCTGCTCGGCATGTTGCTGATCGGACTCAAGTTCGTGTCGGGCCTGGGAATCGGCGCAGCGATCACCGTTGCTGTCACGATGCTGGCCTCGGTCACGTTGTTGCCGGCGCTGCTCGGACTCGCAGGTACTCGGGTTGAGGTGACACGGTGGCGAGGCCTTGGGGCTGCGGCGCTCGTCGCGGTTTCGCTGCTCGGTGTCGGCCTGTCGATCGACCCGCTCCTCGTCGGTCTGCCGCTCGCTGTCGTCGTCATGGTGCTCGGGTTGTTCCTCGCCCCGCTCAAGGCGGAGGTTCCACAGCGCGTCCGCAAGCCATCGAACGAGACGTTCGCGTACCGGTGGAGCCATCAGATCCAGGCGCACCCGTGGCTCTCGGTGCTCGTCGGGACGGCGGTGCTGGTGTTGCTTGCCGTGCCGATGTTCAGCCTCCGGTTGGGTGCATCCGACGACGGCAACTTCCCTGAGAAGACTTCCACCCGCAAGGCGTACGACCTTCTGGCGGACGGTTTCGGGCCCGGCTTCAACGGGCCCCTCCTCGTGACGGCGAGCTTCGACGGTGCGCCCGATCAGGCGGCTGTCATGTCGCTATCGGAGGCTCTCGGTGAGACCGACGGTGTCGCCCAAGTGGTGGGTCCGGTTCCGAACAACATCCACCCCGGCTATCAGCCGGCGGAGTTCGCGGAGGCCGAGGCGGTTCTGTTCCGCGTCTTCCCTACGACGTCGCCCCAGGACCGCAGGACCACCGAGCTCCTCGAACGCCTGCGCGAGCGGACGATCCCCGAGGCCACTGATGGAACCGCGATCGACGGCAACGTGCACGTGACGGGCAACGTCGCCATCAACGCCGACTTCACGACCTACCTGTCGGGCCGGATGCCGTTGTTTCTCGGTGTGGTGCTGGCGTTGTCGTTCATCCTGCTGATGGCGGTGTTCCGGTCGCTGCTGGTGCCGCTCAAAGCCGTGTTCATGAACATGTTGTCGATCGGCGCCGCCTATGGCGTCGTGGTCGCCATCTTCCAGTGGGGGTGGCTGGGTGACCTGTTCAACATCGCCGGTGCGCCGATCGAACCATTCCTCCCGATGATGATGTTCGCGATCGTCTTCGGCCTTTCCATGGACTACGAGGTGTTCCTCCTCTCACGGGTGAAGGAGGAGTACGACCGAACGGGTGACGCGAAGAACTCCGTCGCCGACGGGCTCGCGGCTACGGCCCGGGTGATCACCGCTGCCGCGGCGATCATGGTCGTCGTGTTCGGTTCGTTCATGTTCGAGGACAACCGGATCACCAAGATGTTCGGTATGGGACTCGCGGTGGCGGTCCTGCTCGACGCCTCGCTCGTCCGGATGCTGCTGGTGCCGGCGACGATGGAACTGCTCGGCGAGAAGAACTGGTGGATCCCGAAGTGGATCGATCGGATCCTGCCGAACATCAACGTCGAGGGGCCGGCCGAGGGCGCGCCCGGACACGGCCATGGCGGGGTCGGCGAGGATCTTGCCGACGAGCTCGACGTAGTGCCTGCGTTGGTCGGCGAGTCAGCGGGACTCGGTGAGGGCGGGCTGCGCTCCGGCAGCTAGGTTGTGCGCCTGACCGTGAAGGGAGTGCCGTGACGCTCCTACGGAAGCCGAGGGACCGAAGCGAAGCGGAGGTGGCCGAGGCATTCAGGCAGAAAGCAGGCGAGACCCCATGAGCGAGATCCGGACCGGCCACCTGGTGCTGGCCAACGGAGACGTGTTCGAAGGCGAGCTGTTCGGTGCCGCCGCGCCGGGTGGCGTCGTGACCGGCGAAATCGTGTTCAACACGGTGATGAGCGGCTACCAGGAGGTCATCTCCGATCCGTCCTATGCCGGCCAGATCATCACGTTCACGACCGCTCACCTCGGCAACTACGGCACCAACGGCGACGACGACGAGGCGACCACGGTGCACTGTCGCGGAGTTGTGCTCCGGGAGATGGCCCGGCGCCACAGCAACTGGCGCAGCGGCGGGAGCCTCGAGGACTACCTCGTCCGTCACGGCATCGCCGCGATCGGCGGGGTCGACACCCGCCGGCTCACCCGGGTGCTGCGCGAGGGTGGTGCGATGCCGGGGGCGTTCGGCGACGCCTCGGTCGAGGAACTGACCGCCGCGGCGAAGGCCGCGGTCGGCACCGACGGGTGCGACCTGGTGTCGGAGGTGACGTGCGCAGAGTCGTACACCGTGGAGGGCAACACCGCTCGTCACGTCGTGGCGGTTGACTGCGGCATCAAGGCAACCATCGTCGACTGCCTGAGCGAGATCGCCAGAGTGACGGTCGTGCCGTCCACTACGACCGCGGATGAGATCCGCGCGCTGGCGCCCGACGGGGTCTTCCTGTCCAACGGCCCTGGCGACCCCGCGGCGGTGACCTATCTGCCCGACACCATCAAGTCGCTGTTGGGTGAGGTTCCGATCTTCGGAATCTGCATGGGTCACCAGCTGCTCGGCACCGCGGTCGGTGGAAGCACCCACAAGCTGCCGTTCGGCCACCATGGCGGCAACCATCCGATCAAGGAGATCGCGACCGGCAAGGTCGAGATCACCAGCCAGAACCACAACTACTGCGTGAGCCTCGACGGCGTGGAGGGGGTCGAGGTCACTCACGTCAACCTCAACGACGACACGCTGGCGGGGTTCCGCTGCACCGATGTGCCGGCGTTCGGGATCCAGTACCACCCCGAGGCCGGTCCCGGTCCCCACGACAGTCGGTACCTCTTCGAGCGCTTCGCCGAACTCATCGACGCCAACTGACCGGCCCGCGCGGCCCCCGGCCCCAGCCCTGCGCCCGCTGGCTAGCCAAATGTGCCGCGAGGTGTGCGGTTTAGCGATTGCGTCGCATCACATTTGGGGTCGGGGGAGGAATCTGAGGGGCCGAATGGCGCGCGAATGCGATCGTGACAGTAGATTCTGGCAATGCTTCCACCGACGGCTGCCCCATCTCGACCGGCTGTACCTTCGGGAACGGCTGTACCTTCGGGAACGGCTGTACCTTCCGGAACGAACGTGGAGCCCGGTCGTTGATCGCCCACCCGAATCGCCTTCCGGGTGAACGTCTCGACCCCATCGCGTCCGGCGCGTTCGTGGTCTTCCACCTCGTGCCGATCCTTGCTGTGTTCACCGGCATCGGCTGGCACGACTGGCAGATCCTGCTCGTCACCTACTGGGTGCGGATGTTCTTCATCACTGGGGGCTACCACCGCTACTTCGCTCACAAGTCCTACAAGACGAGCCGGGTGTTCCAGTTCATCCTGGCCTTCGGCGGAACGACCGCGACGCAGAAGGGCCCGCTGTGGTGGGCGGGCCACCACCGTTTGCACCACCGCTACACCGACACGGTTCAGGACGCCCACTCGCCGATCAAGGGAGTGATGTTCAGTCACATCGGTTGGATCATCACGCCGCACACCGACGAGACGCCCACCGACGCCATCGCGGACTTCAACAAGTACCCCGAGCTGCGGTTCATCAATCGGCGTGACTTCATCGGTCCGTGGGCGCTGGCCCTCGGCTGCCTGTGGTGGGGCGGGTGGAGCGGACTGCTCGTCGGCTACTTCCTGTCGACGGTGATCCTGTGGCATTCGACGTTCCTCGTGAACTCGATGGCCCACCTGTGGGGCACCCGCCGGTTCGCGACCGAGGACTCGAGCCGTAACAACCCGCTCATCGCGTTCCTGACGATGGGTGAGGGTTGGCACAACAACCACCACCACATCCAGAGCTCGTGCCGCCAGGGATTCAGGTGGTGGGAGTTCGACATGACGTTCTACGTGTTGAAGTTCCTGTCGCTGTTCCACATCGTGTGGGACATCAAGAAGCCCAACGCGAAGGCGCTGGCAACGGCGCGTATCGCCGACGGCGCGTACGACATCGGCATGTTCCAGTTCCATTGGGACAAGGCAACGACCCGGGTCGCCGCAGCGACCCAACGCTCAGATCTCACCGACGCCCGCGTTGCCTTCTCGATGGCGGCGGACGAGGCGCTGGCTGCGGCCCAGGAGCTCGGCCGCCAGAGCCGGCGCCCTGCGGTCCCCGTCGAGGGTCAGGACGAGGCCGCGGCGGCACGGGCAGTCCCGGCGATGGAGTAGTTTGTGATCTCGGTGATCGAGCAGCATTCCCCTCCAAACGACCCGTACCTCGCCCCCTCCCGGGGGCTTTTCTTTGTCCAGGGAGCGTCCTGTGCCTCGTCGTGACGACCTCCAGTCGATCCTGATCATCGGCTCTGGGCCGATCGTCATCGGCCAGGCCTGCGAGTTCGACTACTCCGGCACCCAGGCCTGCCGTGTCCTCCGTGAGGAGGGCTACCGGGTGATACTCGCCAACTCCAACCCGGCGACGATCATGACCGATCCGGACTTCGCCGACGCCACCTACATCGAGCCACTCGACGTCGACGTGCTCACACGCATCATCGAGAAGGAGCAGCCTGACGCGGTGCTCCCAACGCTCGGTGGGCAGACGGCGCTGAACCTGGCGATGGAGTTGCACGCCCGCGGAGTCATCGGCGTGCCGGGAACTCCGGAGATGATCGGGGCCAACGCGGTGGCCATCGAGACGGCCGAGAACCGCGAGACGTTCAAGGCAGCGATGATCGAGATCGGCCTGAGCGTGCCGCCCTCCGCGGTTGCGTCGCCCACCGCTGACGCGGCGGACGGATCCAAGGCGGAGCAGGTTGCGTCGGCGATGTCGGAGGCTCGTCGCCTGGTTGGCGAGATCGGCCTCCCCGTCGTCATCCGTCCCGCGTACATCCTCGGCGGCAAGGGCACCGGCATCGCGTCGACGCCCGAGGAGTTCGAGCGCGTCGCGGCGTTCGGCCTCGATGCCAGCCCCATCACCGAGATTCTGATCGAACGCTCCATCGCCGGATGGAAGGAATACGAGCTGGAGGTGATGCGTGACCGTCACGACAACTGCGTCATCATCTGCTCGATCGAGAACGTTGACCCGATGGGCGTCCACACCGGCGACTCCATCACCGTCGCCCCCGCGCAGACGCTGACCGACGTCGAGTACCAGGCGATGCGCGACGCCGCGTTCGCCTGCATCCGAAGGGTGGGCGTCGAGACGGGCGGATCCAACGTCCAGTTCGCCGTCAACCCCTCCAACGGCGACATGGTCGTCATCGAGATGAACCCGCGGGTGTCGCGAAGCTCCGCGCTCGCGTCGAAGGCGACCGGCTTCCCGATCGCCAAGATCGCGGCTCGGCTCGCCGTGGGTTACACGCTGGATGAGATCACCAACGACATCACCAAGGCGACCCCCGCGTGTTTCGAACCGGCGATCGACTACGTCGTCACCAAGGTGCCGCGCTGGGCGTTCGAGAAGTTCCCCGGCACCTCGGGAGTGCTGGGCACGCAGATGCAGTCGGTGGGGGAGGCGATGGCCATTGGGCGCACGTTCCCCGAGTCGCTCCAGAAGGCGCTCCGGTCTCTGGAGCAGGGCCGGGCCGGGCTCAACTGCGATGCGTCCGAGGCGCAGTGGGACGATCTCTCCGACGCAGAGCTCCTCGCGCTGACCGATCGGGCCACGCCTGATCGCATCTTCGTCGTCGAGGCGGCGTTGCGGCGAGGGTTCACAATCGACGAGGTGCACGGCGCGTGCAGGGTCGACCCGTGGTTCCTCGACCAGATGTCGCTGATCACCGAGGAGCGCGCCGCGTTGTCCGGGCGTTCGTCGGCGTCGCTCGACCGACGTGAGTGGAGGCGGGTCAAGCAGCTGGGCTTCAGCGACGCGCAGCTCGCCTATCTGTGGTCCGAGCCCGAGGCGGATGTTCGAGCCGCCAGAGTCGCCGCCGGCGTCATCCCCACCTACAAGACGGTCGACACGTGCGCCGCGGAGTTCGCGGCGGAAACGCCGTACCACTACTCGACCTGGGAGGACGAGACCGAGGTCCGTCCCTCAAGCCGGCCCAAGGTCATCATCCTGGGTTCGGGCCCCAACCGGATCGGGCAGGGCATCGAGTTCGACTACGGGTGTGTGCACGCCAGCTTCTCGCTCCGCGACGCCGGATTCGAGACGGTGATGGTCAACTGCAACCCCGAGACGGTGTCGACCGACTACGACACCTCGGATCGCCTCTACTTCGAGCCGCTGACCTTCGAGGACGTGATGTCGGTCATCGAAGCCGAGCAGGCGGCAGGCCAGGTCGTCGGCGTGATCGTCAGCCTCGGGGGCCAGACCCCGCTCAAGCTCGCCAACGCGCTGCCCCGAGAATTGGTGTTGGGCACCAGCCCAGACTCCATCGACCTCGCCGAGGACCGCGATCGCTGGAACGCGCTGTGTGCCCGTTTGGAGATCCCCCAGCCCGCCGGCGGAACGGCCACCGATTTGGCGGGCGCGCAGGCGATTGTCGACCGCATCGGCTATCCAGCGCTCGTGCGCCCCTCCTACGTGCTCGGCGGTCGTGCCATGGAGATCGTGTACGACGACCAGGGCCTCGGCTCGGCGATGGAGACGCTCTCGGGTCTCGCAGGGCTTGGACGCGAGGGTGGCTTGTCGGCATCACGGCCGGTTCTCATCGACCGTTTCCTGGAGGACGCGACCGAGGTTGACGTCGACGCAATCCGCGACTGCGCCGGCGAGGTGCTGATCGGCGGTGTGATGGAACACGTTGAGGAGGCCGGTGTGCACTCGGGCGACTCGGCGTGCGTGCTGCCGCCGGTCACCCTCGGTGCCGGCACGGTTGCCGTCATTACGGACTATGTGCGCCGTCTCGCGACGTCGCTGGAGGTCGACGGGCTGATCAACGTCCAGTTCGCCGTGAAGCGAACCGGCGAGGCTCCCGACGCCGCGCAGGTGTTCGTCATCGAGGCGAACCCTCGGGCCTCCCGCACCGTTCCGTTCGTGGCGAAGGCCACCGGCGTGCCGCTCGTGAAGATCGCGTCGAGGGTCATGTGCGGTGCAACGCTCGAACAGCTCCGAGTCGAGGGCCTGTTGCAGCCGCCGGTCGACGGCGATCATGTGTCGGTGAAGGAGGCGGTGTTGCCGTTCAACCGCTTCCCCGACGCGGACGCGGTGCTCGGCCCCGAGATGCGGTCTACCGGTGAGGTCATGGGCATCGACCTGACGTTCGGGCTGGCCTTTGCCAAGTCCCAGCTCGCGGCGGGGGACCACATGCCGACGGAGGGCTGCGTGTTCATGTCACTGGCCGACCGCGACAAGCCGACTGGCCTGCGTGCAGCGCAGCGCTTCAGCGAACTGGGCTTCGAGATCGTCGCGACGACGGGCACGGCGGAGTTCTTCTCCGAGGCCGGCCTCGGCGTCGCCCAGGTGGTCGACAAGCTCGGCGAGGGCGACAACGACGCGGTGAAGCTGCTGGAGGCGGGTCGCATCCAGCTGGTGGTCAACGCTCCGAGGGGTCGTGGGCCGCGCTCCGACGGTGCCTACATCCGCTCCGCCGCGGGTCTCAACCGGGTGCCGTTGTTGACCACCGCTGCGGCAGCGCTGGCCGCGGCCAACGGCATCGCGGACACCGCGGCCCACACGCCGGCGGTCCGCAGCCTCCAGGAGTACCACGCCGGAGTCAGCGCCTCGTGAGCCGCTCGTGCCTGCCCCGAACCCGTTCTGTTGTACAAAGCGCGCGCCAGAGCGCGCGCTTTGTACAACAGAACCGGTTTCGGTGAGGCCGTGACGGTCGACATGTCGGTGGCGGTGGGGTCGGTGACCCTGCCGAACCCGGTGATGGTGGCGTCCGGCACGGCTGGGCACTCCACCGAGCTGGCGGCCTACCTCGACCTGTCGTCGCTCGGGGCATTCGTCGTGAAGTCGCTGGCCGCCGATCCGTGGGCCGGCAATCCCGGCCCGCGGGTTCACCAGACTCCGGCGGGCATGATCAACAGCGTCGGACTGCAGGGCCCCGGAGTGGCCGCCTGGCTCGGGTCCGGCCTCGCCGAACTCCGGCGCGTCGGCGTCGAGCGGATCGTCGTGTCGATCTGGGGTCGCACGGTCGACGAGTACCGCCGCGCCGCGGCGATGCTTGCTGCCGCGCCGTCGTCGGTCATTGCCGTAGAAGTGAATCTGAGTTGCCCAAACCTCGACGGGGGCAAGCACCTGTTCGCCCACGATCCTGCTCTGGCGGCCGAGGTGATCGCCGCGACAGCCGTCGCCGACCGGCCGCTGTGGGCGAAGCTCAGCCCCAACACCGACCGCGTGGCTGAGGTCGCGGGAGCGGTCCGGGACGCGGGCGCAGAAGCGGTGACCTTGACGAACACCCTGCTCGGGATGTCGATCGACCCCGAGACCCGCCGTCCCCGGCTCGGTGGTGGGGGTGGAGGCGTATCGGGCCCCGCCATCCATCCCGTCGCGGTGCGCGCTGTCTACGATTGCCGCGTCGCTCACCCCGACCTCCCCATCATCGGGGTCGGTGGGGTGGCTACCGCCGTCGACGCCGTCGAGTTCCTGCTCGCAGGGGCGCAGGCGTGTCAGGTTGGAACGGCCACCTTCGCCGATCCTCGGACCCCTCGTCGGGTGACCGACGAGCTCCGGGAATGGTGCGAGGCTCACGGCATCGATCGAGTACGAGAACTCTGCGGAGGCGCACATGTCTGACAACAACGGATCCGAAACGACCGGATCTGGGAACGACGGGGCAGTCTCCGAGGACGTCCGTCGACGGCTCGCGCTGGTGCTCGACACCGACGATCTCGTCGAGGCACAGCGTCTCGCCATGCAGATGCGCCCCTGGTTCGGGGTGGCCAAGGTCGGGCTCGAGCTGTTCAGCGCCGCGGGCCCCGACGTCATCGCCGACCTGCGAGACATCGGCTACCAGGTGTTCCTCGACCTCAAGCTGTTCGACATTCCCACCACGGTCAACCGCGCCACCCGGGTGCTCGGAGCGCTCGGTGTCGAGTACCTCACGCTGCACGCGACCGGTGGTGTCGACATGCTCAAGGCCGGCGTCGAGGGTCTCTATCACGGCGCCGAGGGAGCCGGTCTCGACGTCCCCGTGTCGCTCGCCGTCACGGTGTTGACGAGTGACGACACCGCCCCGCCACACATCGTGCCCAACCGGGTGCGGGTCGCTCTCGAAGGCGGGTGCGGCGGCCTGATCCTCGCGGCCAGTGATCTTCAGACGGCCCGGGAGCTGGCGCCGCGCCTGCGTCGCGTGGTGCCGGGCATTCGACCGGTGGGTTCGCCGATCCACGACCAGGCCCGCTCGGCGACCCCTCAGGAGGCGATCGCCAACGGTGCCGACCTGCTGGTGATCGGTCGTGCCGTCACCCAGGCCGAGGATCCGTTCGCCGCAGCGGCGGCCATCGCATCCGCCATCGGTTGAGCGGAGTGAGCCGGTTCGCTGCGGCGATCGAGTGGGCGGCGCGCACGCGGGCGTCCCGCGAGCGATTCGTCGGTCGGTGTGCCGAGGGCCTGACCCTGACCGACGTGCGTGACGAGCTCGCAGGCGGGCGGCCGGAGATCGCCGAGCTCCGACTGCTCCCCGTGGTCGAGGCCATTCTCGCCGGCAAGGTTGCTGCCCGCAGGCTACTGGCCACCGCCGGCCTCGCCGAGGACGTCTCGCTGGGCGAGGTCGACGAGGAGGCATGGTCGCTGCTCGTGGGGACGCCCGATACGGTTGGCCCGTGATCATCGTCGTGTCCGGCCCGGGTGGAGCGGGGAAAGGCACTGTCGTCGCGGCGTGGCGGCAGCGGAACCCAGCGCTCTACGTGAACCGTTCGTGGACCACCCGTGACCGGCGACCCGGTGAGGCGGAGGACGCCTACGTGTTCGCCACACCCGAGGAGTTCCAGGCGCGCATCGATGCCGATGGCTTCCTCGAATGGGTCGACTTCCTCGACTACCGGCAGGGGAGTCCCGTCCCCGATCCACCTGACGGCCACGACGTCGTCTTCGAGATCGACGTGTACGGAGCGATGGCGGTGAAGGACAAGTTCCCCGACGCTCTGTGCATCTACCTCGAAGCGCCGTCGAGGGAGGTTCAGCGTCAACGTCTGGTGGGTCGAGGTGACACGGCGGAGCGTGTCGAGCAGCGAGTGGCCCGCGCTGAGGAGGAGGCCGCAGCGGCCGCCGACCTCGAGGCCATACTCGTGATCAACCACGATGTCGATGACACGGTCGACCAGATCGAGTCGCTCGTCGAGGTCCACCGCGCCACGATCGAGGCCTGAACTTCGACGGTGCTCGCTCGTCGAAGCGGGTCCCTGCTAGCGTTGCGGCGGCCGATTCTGCGATCGGCGCGCTCGACGACCCCTCAGATTCTCCGGAGAACCTCCCGATGCACGATGATTTCGACACCATGATGGAGCCCCGCGTGGAGGCCCTCCTCGATCGTGCCGGTTCCAAGTTCTCCCTCGTGTCGCTGGCCTCGATGCCGGCGACGCAGATCAAAACTTACTAC
>JAIBBP010000001.1 GCA_019694615.1 Microthrixaceae bacterium
CGCCGCGGACCTCCTGGTCGTCGGCCATCTCGTTCAACCGGCTCGACAGGCGCTCGGCGAGGCGGCGGGCGTTGGCGAACACGATGGTGGAGCGGTGTGACTCGATGAGACCCAGTAGTTCGGTGTGTACCGACGGCCAGATGCTCCGACGAATCGGACCCGGCGACGTCGGCCCGCCGGACTGGTCGGGCGGAACGTCGACGATCTCGCCCATCGCGCCAAGATCGTCGACCGGAACGATGACCTCGATGTCGAGGGGTTTGCGAACTCCGGCGTCGACGATCCGCACCGGCCGGGGGCCGAGCACGTCACCGTTGGCGTCGACGCGGTTGCCGCCGAGGAAGTGCGCGATCTCGGTGAGGGGCCGTTGCGTCGCGGACAGACCGATCCGCTGCGGCGGGTTGTCGGTGAGCTCGTCGAGCCGCTCCAGTGTCAGCGCGAGGTGCGAGCCGCGCTTGGTGGCCGCGACGGCGTGGATCTCGTCGACGATGACCGTGGTGACAGAGCGCAGCGTCTCACGCGCCGCGCTGGTCAACATGAGGTAGAGGGATTCGGGTGTGGTGATGAGGATGTCGGGAGGATGGGCGACGAGCCGCCGACGGTCCTGGGCGGTGGTGTCGCCGGTGCGCACGCCAACGGTGGGCTCCCGGAAGCCCCGATGCGTCAAGTCCGGTTCGTGCTCGACCGTCGCCAGCCGCTGCGCCGCGAGCATCGCGCCGCGGATCGGGGCGCGAAGGTTCTTTTCGACGTCGACGGCCAACGCTCGAAGCGGCGAGATGTAGACGACGCTCGTGCGCTCGACGACCTTGCCGGACGGATCGATTGCGACCGGCGTCGTTGCGAGCGTGTCGATGGCGGACAGGAACGCCGCCAGCGTCTTGCCGGAGCCTGTCGGGGCGCACAACAGCACGTGCTCACCGGAGGCGATCGCCGGCCACGCCTTCTGTTGTGCAGCGGTGGGCTCGCCGAAGTTGGTGCGGAACCACGCCTGTGTCGGTGGGGAGAACCCGGCCAGGGATTCCTCAGGCGAGGCGTCGACATCGGGCGGGACCATGGAGCGAACGATACGACGAGCCGCTGACGGTCAACGGTTGTGGGTCCCACGACGATGGGAGACTCCCAGGACGGCCCAGAGGAGCACCGCGGATGGCACGATTCACTCATGAGTGGGATGCACAGCGTAACGATGGGCAGTAGGGGTCGGCTCGTCATCCCTTCTGAGGTACGCAAGCGGGCGGGCCTGACCGAGGGGCAGCCCCTCATACTCATCGAGTTCGAAGGCGGCGTCGTGGTCCTCACACGCGAGCAGCTCAAAGATCGAGTTCGGGCGCAGCTTCGTGGCGAGAGCCTCGTGGACGATCTCCTCTCTGACCGCCGTGCCGCCGCCGACGCGGACCTGGACGCCGGCCTCGACCGAGTCGCTGAGTGAACGATCCGCTGTGAGCGCACCACCACCTGTCCTCGACGCGTCCGCGCTGCTCGCATTCCTCCAAGGCGAGGAGGGCGCAGACACCGTGGAACATGCGCTGGAAGCAGGGGCGGTCTGTGGTGCCGCCAACTGGTCGGAAGTCGCCCAGAAGGTAGGACGACGCGGCGACTGGCCGACGGCACGTGCACTGCTACAGAGCTACGACCTCGCCGTCGAACCGGTGGCGGAGGCCGACGCCGAGCGCGCCGCCGAACGGAGGGCTGCCGCGCCCTCGGTGTCCTTGGCCGACTGTCTCTGTCTCTGTCTCGCGCTCGCCGACCGGCTCGGCGCAGTCGCGCTTACCTCAGACAGCGACTGGGCGCACCACGCGTCGGTCGAGCTCATCGGCTGACCCGTCGACGGGTGGCCCACCCGTCGACGTCACATCGAGGCCTCGATGTCGGCGACCGTGATCATCAGGTCGAGCGGGTTCGTTGGAGACCTCGTGACTCCGAACCGTTGATAGAACTCGGCCGCCGCCGGGTGGAGTGCGGTGACCACGAGCATCCGGACGCCGATCGTCACGCTCGCTGCGACGGTCATCTCCATCGCGTGTCGTAGCAGTCCGGCACCGAGACCTTGACCTTGAACCTAGCGGTCGACGGCGAGCCGGCCGAGCAAGATCGCCGGGATCTGTCTCGGACCTTGTCGGCGCGCTCGCCCCGTCGCGTCAACACGAAGCACTGCGAAAGCCGACAGCGAGTGGAAACCGACGACCCGTTCGCTGTCCGTCGTTACGTAGGTCCGCGAGAATCCGGCGATCTGGTTCCGCAAACCGGTCCGTCTCAGCCAGTCGTCGAGCTCGATCTCACCGGAGTCAAACTGGTCCACGAGGTGGTTCTCGTTGAGCGGCTCAATCGAGCTGAAGCAGGGTTTCACTCGTCGAAAGGCGTCGGGCGTAGAAACAACTCGGCTGTCTTGGGGTTCCGTCGTCCCGCCCGCGAGACCCGTCGGTCGAGCGCATCCCACGTTTTGGCGTCGAGAACGACGTTGTCGCGATCCGCGAGGATCCCTGCCGCGGATGAGCGCGCTGCATGGACCACGAACTCGGTGATCGACTGGTGCGCCGCCGCCGCCGCTGCGCGAATCAGCCCATCGTCGGTCGGGGAGAGTCGCAGGTGGAGCCGCTCAGCTCGGACTTCCGAAGTTGTCGCCATCGTCAGAAGTGTACGCACACCCGCCACACCCACAACCGGTCCGACCGACCTACTCTGCCGCCCTCCGGTCACTCGGCGTCTCGTAGACTGCGCCGATGGCTGCGACCACCTCGAAGTCCCACAAGGCCGGCGAGTACCACCCCGCGTTCGAGGAGTACTGCGAAGCGATCTTCGAGCTCCAGGAGGACGCCGTCAACGTCATCCAGGCGAGGATCGCCGACCGGTTGGAGATCTCCCGCCCGGCCGTGTCGGAAATGATCCGGCGGATGGTCACAGAGGGCCTCATCACGGTGGGCGACACCATCCGGCTCACCGAGGCGGGCCAGAAGCTCGCCGAGGCGGTCGTGCGCCGCCATCGCCTGGCGGAGCGCCTGCTCACCGATGTGCTGGGTCTGTCCTGGGCGACCGCGCATGCCGAGGCCGGCAAATGGGAGCACGTGATCAGCCCCGAGGTGGAGGCAGCCCTCGCCCGTGTGCTGGGAGAGCCGACCACCTGTCCGCACGGCAACCCGATCCCCGGCTCCAGCTACGAGCGCCCCGACACCGTCACCCTCAGCCAGCTTCCAACTGGTGCCTCCTTCACCGTCAGCCGAATTCCTGAGGAGCTCGAGTTCGCCGAAGGCATGCTCGACTTCCTCGAGGAGAACCTCCTTCGCCCCGGCTTCGAGGGCACCGTCAACGAGGCCGAGCCCGACGGTGGTCGAGTGGTCACGATCGACGGCCATGTGGTGAACGTGGGCCAGTTCGCCAGCGAACGAATCCTCGTCAGCGCCTGACGCGAAACGGCCAACGCTCCCGTCGGGAGTCTCGCTGGTTGCGGTAGCCGGGTTCCGGCTGACCTCGATCGGATGCCGTTCGAGACGCGTCAAGGGTCGCCTCATGGTTTGTGGATGCGGCGTGAACCTGGTGACGGGCAACTACTTCGCGTCGCAGCTCGACGTGTCGGTGGCGTCGGTCGGCCCGAAACTGGAGGTGGAACGGTCCTACAACTCGCTCGATCCCAGGGTCGGGTTTTTCGGGAAGGGCTGGTCGACGTTGCTGGATTTCCGGATCGACGCGTTGACGACCCCGACTGGGATGACGGTGCGCCGTCCCGACGGTCGCGTCGAGTTCTACGGCCGCAACTCCGATGGGGTGTCCTATGAGCCGCCGTTCCGGCTCGGTTCGAAGTTCCGACAATGCGTGGCCGGCGACGCGCCGGTCTGTCCGGGAACTAACTACCCTCTGACCGACCCCGACGGCACCACCTACCAGTTCCAGGCGAACGGCCTGTTGGCTCGGGTCACCGACGAGTTCGGTCACGAACTGCGGCTCACGTGGTCCGGCGGCACGCCGGTATCGATCGGTTCGTACGCGTCGCCGTCGCTGCCGGACAATCAGATGAGGTGGGCCCCCGGCACGCAAAACGGTGTACGTCCCCAACGCTGCGGGCCAGGTCGAGATCGAAACCCTGTTCGGGTATGACGCCCGCTGGCTCCTCACCCAGGTAACCGATCCCGACGGCGGCGTGTCGAACACCACCTACGACCAGATGGGACGCGTCACCCACCAGCTCTCCCCGACGGTGACCAGCGAAACCGCTCGGTCTACGACCTGGTCGGCAACCTCACCGGCTCAACAGACCGGCGCGGGAGGACGTCGACGTTCGAGTTCGACAAACTCAACCGGAACTACCGGGCTACCACACCCGGCTCCGCGGCGGGATCGACCGTGAACTCCTACACCCTGTACGACAAGGTCGGGAACAAGATCAAGACGATCGACCCTGCCGGTGCGGTCACCCACTCGACGTTCGATATGGCGAACCGGGTTCGGACCCGGACTGTGGAGGTCCGCCGGCCCGCACCGAACCCGACGAAACTGTTGACGACGGCGTTCGATTACGACGGTGCCGGGAACCAAACCTGGGTCCAGGACCCGTTGGGCAAGATCACCACCCGAACGTTCAACGGGTCCGGCCAGCAGGTCTCGATGACCGACCCGTTGGGCCACGCGTTCCAGTGTTGTCATCAACAGCTTCGGCGAAACGATCCGCACGACCGACGCGACGAACATCCAAACAACCGCGACGTTCGACCAGGCCGGACGCCAGACCGCGGCGTCGAACACCGGCACGGGTGGCACCCAACCGGCGCAAACGACGACGATGACCTACAACCAGCGCGGGCTCCGCACCTCGACGACATCCCCTGAGGGTCGGGTGACGAGTGTGGTTTGGGATGCTGGGGGCCGGATGAGCGGTGTGACGGTCGGGTCCGGTGTCGAGGCGGCGACGACGGGCCTGTTCTACGACGAGGCGGGGAACAACACCCGGGTTCGGAACCGCCGCGGGTTCGACACGATCCTCACCTACCAGTCGTGGAACCTGCCCGAAACCCGGATCGAACCCCCAGTCACTGTCGGTCAGCCGGTAGCGAACCGGGCGTGGACCACGTCCTATGACGGCGCCGGTCTGGTCACGAAAGAGCAGCAGCCGGGGTCGGTGGTGTTGAACCGGAGCTTCGACGACGCGGGACGCCCCGTCACAGAAACCGCCACGGGTGCTGTCGGTTCACGGTCCTTCGCGTATGACACCGCTGGCAGGCCGACCACGATCTCCCACCCCGCGGGCGCGGTGACGGTGACCTACGACGATCGTGGTTTGCCGCTCACCGTTGGAGGCGGCGCCGGCACCACCACGTACACCTGGGATGACAACGGCCACCTCGACACCCGCACCGACCCCGCAGGAACCGCCGATCTGTCCTATGACGACGCCGGTCGCCGCACCTACACAGCGAGTCATGGTGCTGGTGGTGTGCCGCAGAACACGCCGGTGCGGTGGACCGGCCACGACGACTACGGCCGCACCTCCTGGGATGTGCTGCCGGACATCAACGGCGGCCCTGACACCTATGCCCGTTCCTACGGTTACGACAACGACGGCCTGCAAACCAGTGTGATGGTGTGGGGCGACTCCAACCCCGCCGATGGCTGGTTCCACTGGGGCACCTACAACACCCGAGGCGAACTCGCCTCCTGGACCGACCCCGGTGGCACCACCACCGGCTACACCTACGGCAAAGCAGGCAACCGCACCACAGCCGGTGCCACCACCTACGGTTTCGACGCGCAGAACCGGTTGACCGCCGCAGGAGCCGCGACTGACTGTGGCAGTGACCAGTCGGCCGACCATCGCATGGCCGCGGCCCTGTTGTGGAGAACACGGAAATGCCCCCGATTCGAACACGAAGGCCCCGCCCGCCCACTCGACGGGGCCTTGTTCATTCCCAGATCGAGTGAGAGCCCCGCGGACCGTGCGGCCGCGGTACCCGGAAGTCATCAGTGAATGGTGCGAACCGTGATAGTCCTGGTTGTCGGACGGCGCACGACGCCGTACTCTCAGAGTCGTGAAAACCGTGATGGAGGTGTCTGGTGGGCGATGAGCATCGCACGATGAGAACAGGTGGCGTCGCCGCCGCGCTGGGGCTCTCTTCGGCGACCATCCAGGCGTACGCCCGCAAGGGCGTCATCCCACGACGCGTCACCCCGGGAGGGCAGTACCGCTTCGACCTGGATGAGGTCCGAGCGGTGCTGGCACCGTCGGCCGTCGAGGTCGTCGAGGGGCTGGCTGACGTCTTCGCCGACACCGGTCCGGTCGTTGACGGGCTCACCGCGTTCCGGACGGCCCAGCCGTCCGCGGGTGCATTGCGGGTTGCGCGGATCCACGGTCAGCGCTCCGGGTCCTCGGTCAGGGGCGCGCAGCGGGTGTCACCGTCGGCGGGACGTGACGAACTCGGCGACCTGGTGGAGCGTTCCGGTGGGTTCGCCGCGGTGGTGCTGCATCGTGACCCACAACATGTCTGAGGCGGATGGCGAGGCACGGCCTCGGCGCCTGGTGTCGGTTGCCGCAGCGCAGTTGTCGATGGCTGCCATCTCGCCACCGCAACAGGGCGATGCGGTGAGCGGGCTCACCCAGGCGATCGCGGGGGTCGGTTCCGCGGTGGCGCCTGAGCTTCCCGGTGCGCCGTGGCCGGAGGAGCCGCGTCCGGACGACGCGTGGGCGGTCGCCGTCGACGCCGAGTCGGGGTGGTACGTGTTGCTCAGCCAGGACTGCGACATCGTCGATGATGACGAGCCGACGGTCCAGATCGCACCCCTGGTGATGCTTTCTGATGACCGCTGGCAGATCCTGCACAAGGGTGGGTACTCGTCGCGCTACTTCGCGTACCCGGACGACAAGTTCGTTTCGTCCGAAGGCCTGCGCCCGGCGGTGGACCTGGCGTGGGTGACAACAGTGCTGAAGGGGTCGCTGGGGGCGGACGCTGTGCGATGCGTGCGTCCCTTCACCGGTCCGAACAGGGCCAGGTTCAGCGAGTGGCTTGCGGCCCGACTGGGACGCGTGCCGTTCCCCGACGAGATCGTCGAGAACGTTCTCGCCCACTTCGACTACGTCCGCAACGACCGGATCAGCAAGTTCTCCAAGGCTCAGAAGGGGGGTGGGACCGCGTCGATCGAAGCGAGGGTCGTGGGCGCGGCGCAACGCTGGTACGCACGAGTGGACGGCCGCCGCGTACACATTCTCGGAGAGCTGACCGGCCCGTCCCTGGCCGCGGCCGGGTTCGTCAACGACGAAGGCCAGTTGGATGTCGAGGAACTCACAAGGGCTCAGAATCGCTTCGCTGCATCCGTGACCAAGCGCATCAACGCCAAGGCCCCCGACAGTGGGTATGAGGCCCGAATCACCCTTGTGGACCTCGCGAAGATCCCCGCATCCCAGTTCAGGGAGTTTGCCCTCCTCATCCGTTGAACTCGCACCTGTCGCCGTATGCGGTGAGGCCGGAGCCCGCTGCTCCACTGAACGCCACCACCAGTACTGCCTTCCGCGGCGTAGCGCTTGCCGACGATCGCGGTTCACTCTCCATGGTAGAGCCGCTCGAGGTCGACGAGCTCGAGGTCGCTGCGGCGGACACCGTCCTTTCGCACAGCGGACTCGAAGTTCGTTCCGAACAGCACCAGCTTGGCGTCTGCGGCGCGGACCCCGAGTTCCTCCCGCACAGCCTCGAGGCGTAGAACGTGAGAGCGCCCGATGACTTCCCCCGCCTTGGCTTCGCCGATGGCGTGAACGGTCCGCTTTGCGTGGGTCTCGGAACCGGCCGCGATGACCAGGTCGAGTTCGTGGACCTTCCCGTTGATCGCAACGCCGGACGGACCGATGTAGTCGCGAACCGGGACGGTTGTGTCGGAGCTGTATCGCCGAATCCAGATACGAGCCTGCTCCTCGAAGACGGGACCGCGGACCCTCGAGTCGAAGGTGTGTCTCAGCCGTCCGTTCCATGTCTCTGCGGGGTTCCGGTCGCGAAGCAGCGACGTGTTGCTGGCCAAGACGGCGTAGTGGAATTGCAGGAACGGGTCGTTCAGCGCGTACAGCGGGCGCTGCGCCCGGATCGGGTCCTCGTGGCGCACCACGAAGCCCGCCTCGACGAGCCGGTGGAGGGCGGGAGCGAGGTTCGATACCGGTTTGCCGATCTTCTTCGAGATCGCTCCTGCGGAGACCGACCCGTTCGCGATCGCTGAGAGAATGCCGTGGTGGAGCGCAGCGCCGGGACCCGAGATCGTCGGGTCTTCGGCGAACAACGTCACCGCCTCGTGATGGAGCGTGGCAGCGGGGGACAGCACGCGATCGACGACCCAGCGGTCGAAGTCGTTGCGATTCTTCGGCAAATCGAACCCGACCATGTCGGTGGCGTAGCCGACGACTCCGCCGATCACCGCGTAGGTATCGCATGCGGTCACCAGGTTTGCGGTCGGGAGCCGAGTCGCAGCGGTTCGGAAGCTGTCGGGGGTCATGATCAACTCGAGCCCAGCCCGTCCCCGCAGCGGGGCCTGTCCACTCGTCAGTGCCCGCATGAGGGAGATCGCCGAGCCACCCAGGATCAGCCGGGCTCGGCTGTTGCGCCCGCGCCTCGCCCCGGGGCCGAGCGCCTTCGCCAGCACTGAGTCGACCGTTGAGTCCGCTTCCAGGATGTGTCCGAACTCATCGAGCACCACGGGTATCGGGTGGTTGTTGCCAAGGCGCAAGAGAGCGTCGATCGCTGAAGCCCAGCCATCGAACGAGAGCGGGCCCACACCGAGGTGCTCACCCAGTTCGCGACCGAGATTCTCCAGCTGCGACTGGACCGTTCCCCGAGTCGCTTCGTAGTAGAAGCCCGACCGGCGATCGCTCTCGGCGACCATCAACGTCGACTTCCCGATTCGTCGCCTGCCATAGACGAGTGCGAGCGTCGCCCGGTCTACCGGTGAATCGATGAAGCCGGCGAGTGTCTCCTGAGCATCCATGCGAACCTCCGTCCACAATAGTATAGCTCGTACATACTATTACGCGCTCATAGTTTTCAGTCCGGTGCGCGCAGCCCCACCGGCTGGGTCGATCGTGTGGAAGCGGCGCTGAGGGCGGGTGGCGTCGACTTCGGGCAGGCCCACCGTGGTCGGTTCGACCACCAGATCACCGTCGCCCCGATCACGCTGGTCAAGGGGCTGGAACTCGACGCGTGCATCGTGGTCGACCCGCAGGCCGTGCTCGACGGCGAGTACCGCGGCGCCCAGACGCTCTACGTCGCGGGCAGTTGCACCGGTTTTGGCGGTACAAACCGTGAGAGGCGGTCTACTCGCTCAACTGCTCGAGGAGGAGTCGACCAACCGTCGAAACGGTGTTGCTGTCGAGTTCGCTGTGGGAGACGACGGCGGCGTTCGCCAGACGTGCGGTGCGCAGCGCGTCTTCTATGAACCAGCGCTCGACCTGTGCGGCCACGAGCGTGGCGAGGTCGAACGGTGCTGACCGGAGTGCTTGAACGGACTCTTCTGAGCCAGCCAGGTCGCCGGTGAGACGGACCAGGTCGAGTGCGTCGCTCTCACGCTTGGACAGCGACGGTCCCTTCCGGTCCGCGATCGCATGCAGCTTGCAGGCGACCAGAGCAGGCACAGTCGCAACAATCAGGGTGCCTGATTCGACGACGCTGCCGGCAGGCGACACCGCGTCGATCGCCACCGGAGTTGCGCTGTCCAACGCCCACCGGTGGCCGACGACGAACAACCGGTCGAGATCGTCGTCGGGGAGATCGCCGCTGTTGTCGGGCAGCGGCCAGGTTTCCATGACGTCGACCTTCACGCCGTCGATTTCGATGCGGTTCTCCTCGGCTGCATCGCGGTCTCCGAGGTATTGCAGCGCGAGGTCTCGAGGCCCCGCACCTTCGGAGACGGTGTCGACGTCGTTCGTTGCACGGTGCACGGTGCACGGTGGCGAGCCGGACAGTGACGCCAGTCCGCCGACCAGCGCTGCCGGTTGGAAGCGGGGAGTGTCGAACAGCGTCGTGGCGGTTCGGACGAGTCGGCTGACCGCACCGTCGTCGATGTCGATCAGCGCAACGTCACCAGACACGAACGAATCCTTCCGGCGGCTCCCATTGATCGAGCGCTTCGCGGCCCCGGGAGGTGGCGGCGAGGTCGAGTGCGCAGGCAACTGGATGCGCGAGCGACGCTCCGGCGTTCGTCGCGGAAAAGCGGTCGTGGGTCAAGAGTCCGACCGGGTCGATCACGAGTTCGATCGATGGCTGGCCCGGGTTGGACGTCGCGTCGGTGCCACCGATGAGCTTGGCGCGGCGGACTGACTCGTCGTCAGGGACATACAGCCGTGTCGGGTAATCACCGGTGAGCACGAGCGGCGCACCCCACGCAACGGCGCCACGTTCGCCCGCCATCGCCCAACCAGCGTCGTCCAGGTCGTCGATGTTCGCTCCCAGACGCGGATCGTTCAGGTCGGCGGCTGACAACCGGATGGAGGTGCGAGCCCGGGGCCAGACATCGGCGAGTGCCCAGAACAGCTCCGGTGTCAGCGGCCGGTACCTGCCTCGGCCGACGCGTTCAGCGAGCTGCGCGTCGCCCAGGGCAGCCATCGCCCGGCTCACCGAACTGACGTCGAGCCCTGCGAAGCGCGCGATCGCCGTGATGGTCATCGGATCGTCGGGTCGCATGAGGAGTCCCATGGCCGCGCAGAGGCCTGACCGCCCTGAGATCGCGGGCGCACCCGACCGCTTTGAGTCGAGTCGGCTCGCTGGGGCGATGTCGGTGTCGATGAAGAGGCTCTCGGTGACAAGCCGAAGGTGGCCTCGGCGGTCGAGCCAACCGATGCCGGCATCGTTGAGGACCGGTCGCAACGCCGCCGGGACCTGGTCCGCGA
>JAIBBP010000259.1 GCA_019694615.1 Microthrixaceae bacterium
GGCACGTCGGAGGGGACCGATGTTTCGGGCAGGTTGGTGGGGCCTGCGGCGGTGACGGTTCGTGAGGCGATCGAACAGACCGCTGATGACCTGTACAAGCTGTGGGCCGCCGATGCGGACGCGACCGCCGGTGAGGTCGCGATCCCGAACCGGGCGACGTTGCGGGCGTTGGCGTTGGAGGAACTGTGCCGCCGCGCCGCGATCGCCGGTGCCGGCGGGAGGTTCGACGACGAGCCCCTCCCCGAAACCGAACCCACCTTCGGTGTCGACCCGGATCCCGGAGCGAACGCGGACGCTGGTACCGAAGCTCACGCTGAGGCCGACGCCGACCCCGATTCGGGCGCGGGTGCTGATGCTGGCGGGAACGCGGAGCCGAGCTGTTCCGTTCCCACGGCTGGTCGGGTGTGTTCGGGGTGTTGTGTCGGTCGGTGCGCGGCGCGGTCGGAGGCGACGCTGGTGTTCAACTGGCAGGTGCCTGACATCGTGTACGACCGGTTCAACGTCGCCCACCGCCGCCAAGCCCTGGGCCCGTTGATGTGCGATCTCGATGTCGGCCCGGTGATCCTCGACGCCCTGGGTGTCCCGCTGGACCTCGGGCGTACCGAGCGGTTCTTCACCCGCGACCAACGACGAGCGTTGGCACGCCGTGATGGTGGGTGCGTGTTCCCCGGATGCGGGGCGCTCCCGCATCGTTGCGACGCCCACCATGTGGTCCATTGGATCGACGGCGGACCGACCGATGTCGCCGCTGGGGTGTTGCTGTGCCGCCGACATCACGGCGTCGTGCACCGCACAGGCTGGTCGATACACATCGGTGACGACGGCTGGGCTTGGATCACGACGGCCTGGGGGCGGAAGCATTGGTGTCAACAGCATCAGCGTTCCCGGCCCGGACCAGCGCCACCCGCCGAGGGAGCGGGAACCTAGATGCTATGATGCGCGTATGCGCACCACGCTGACGATCCGCGATGATCTCTACGAAGCGGTGAGGCGCCAGGCGTTCAATGAACGGCGCGGGCTTGGAGATGTCGTCAACGAACTCATCGAAGCCGGCCTCATGGGGGGACCTGGTCGGCAGCGCACCCTCGGCACCTACGCCGGGCAGATCACCGTGTCCGACGACTTCGACGACGAACTCGAGGAGTTCACTGACGCGCTCGTCGAGCCGGTTGAGCCGTGACCGGCCTTCTGCTCGACACCCATGTGTTGTTGTGGGCGAACGCGGCGCCTGAACGATTGGGTCGAAATACCGTGGCCGAGATCACCCAGATCGGATCAAACCTGTTCGTCTCGGCGGTCACCGTCGCGGAGATCGCCATCAAGCGATCGATCGGTAAGTTGAGGATGACGCTGGCGATCTCGGATCTTCTCGCACCTCTCGATGCCCGAGAGTTGGCCCTCTCGATGGCTCACGCCGAGGCGCTCGAACGCTTGCCGATGCTCCATCGCGACCCCTTCGACCGACTCCTCGCCGCTCAAGCGAGCTGTGACGGACTCACGCTCGTTACGGCCGACGATCGATTGCTCGCCTATCCCGTCGCGACGCTCGACGCCCGCACGTAGTCGCACCCGCCGGCACGTAGGGCACACTGCCCTACGTGCGGGCGGGTTGGGTAGGGTGTCGAGATGCCCATGCTTGCCGTCGGTCACCGGCGCACCGGTGCCTGCCCGACGTTCGATCGTCCGGTGCAACAACGCGACGGTTACCTCCTTCGCGTGCCGTTGGTTGGAGGCACGGTCACGCCCGTTCAGGCGAACGCCATCGCCGAGGTCGCGTCGACCATGGGGAACGGCGTTGTCGAGCTGACCAATCGCGGCAACCTCCAACTCCGCGGCCTTCGCCCCGAAACGCTTGGGCCTGCTCAGGAGCGCTTGAGGTCGCTCGGCCTCGGAGACCCACGCGCCGCGCTGGTCACGATCTCGCCGTTCGCCGGTCCGGTCGAACACGCGCTCCGAGCCCGGGTCGTGGATGCTCTCGGGTCGATCGCCGGCGACGCGAGCTTGTCACCGAAGTTCGTCGTGCACATCGACGACGCACGCGCCGCGACGTCGTCGCGTCGTGCGGAGGTGACGCTGCGAAGCACCGGTGACACGTGGCGTGTCGAGATCCCCTTGGTCGGGTGGTGCGACGTGGCAGCCGACGACGCCGTGAGCACGGTCGTGGCGCTCGCCGAGGCGTGTCGGTCGTTCGGACACGAAGCTCGCGTGGGCGACGTGCTCGACGCCTGTGGCCCGGGGTGGTTGCATGCGGTGTTGCCGGTCGAGCTCGGACCTACATCCAGCGCGGCTGCAGCTACGAGGACGATGCCGAGGCCGGGCGACTTGCTCGCTCTTGCCGGTGGACCGGCCGTTGTGGTGGCCGCCAGGTTCGGTCGTGTCGACTCCGAACAGCTCGGATCGCTCGCCGCGCTGGGTCTCGATCTGACGGTCACGCCATGGCGCTCCTTCCTCGTGCCGTGTCCGAGCGACGTTGAAGCACCCCGACCGCCGGTCGACCGGCTCGCCAGGATCGGCCTCATCGTCGACCCGGCCGATCCCGCCGCCGACGTCGTGACCTGCATCGGCGCGGCCGGCTGTTGGCAGACCGAAGCCGACACGCTGGTCGAGGCCGAGCGGGTCGTCGCCCTCCGAGCCTCCGGAGCAGCCGTGGCCGGGCCGATCAAGGCCGGTGGCGAGTCGGATACCAGCACCGGCACGATCCACGTCACCGGCTGCGACAAGCGATGCGCCACCCGCGGACCGGTCGCCACCACGTTCATCGGCCGTACCGACGGCTCCGGCTTCGACGAAGTGGCCTCAAGGGCGAGGGCGACGTTCACGTGACCGCCTACGACTACGTCGCCGACGGCGCCGAGATCTACCGTCGCTCGTTCGCGATCATCCGCCAGGAGTCCGACCTCCGGGCGATTCCGGCGGACGCGGAGCCGGTGGCCGTTCGCATGATCCACGCCTGCGGGATGACCGATCTTCCCGCCGACATCCGGTGCTCGACCGACTTCGCCTGCTCGGCTCGCCAAGCGCTGGCGGCCGGTGACCCGGTCCTGTGCGACGCACAGATGGTCGCCAACGGTGTGACCC
>JAIBBP010000284.1 GCA_019694615.1 Microthrixaceae bacterium
GATCCGCAGCGAGTGGTGGGCGTCGACTCCCATCGCCTCCAGCACAGGCGACGGTTCCAGCGCCTCCGACGAGCACGAGTTGCCGGAGTGCACCGCGATCCCGGCACGATCCAGACCGATCAGCACTGGCTGCGGTTCGATACCGGCTATTCGCAGGCAGAGCAGGTGGGGCAGCTTGTGCTGACGGCAGCCGAGCACGCCGACCGCGTCGGTCGAGTCGGCCCACGACGTGACGCGCTCGACGAGCACGGCGAGACGGTCAGCCTCGGAGGCGAGTCCGGTCACCGCGTCGGTCGCTGCTGCGGCGAAGCCGACGACCCCGACGACGTGTTCCATGCCGGCGCGCCGCGCCCGCTCCTGGTCCCCGCCTCTGATGAGCGATTCGAGGCGGAGCCCGCGGCGGATCAGGAGCGCTCCCGTGCCGCTCGGCCCCCCAAGTTTGTGCGCCGAGATCGACATCAGGTCGACCCCGCTCGCGGCGAAGTCGATCGGCACATGGCCCGCAGCCTGCGCAGCGTCCACGTGGAACAGCACACCGCGCTCGCGACAGATCGCCGCGACCTCGGCAATGGGTTGGATGGTGCCCACCTCATGGTTCGCCCACTGGAGGTGCACGACCGCAGTGTCGGCGCGGATGGCGGCCGCGATGTGGTCGGGGTCGACGCGCCCGTCGGCGTCGACCCCGACGATGGTGTGCGGACCCGTCGTTGCGGCGAGGCGGACCGCCGCGTGCTCGACGGCGGGTAGCACGCTGTGCGCCCGTTCCGGGGCGCGGCGTGTCGCCCCGTGCGAAGCGGTCGAGATCGCTTCGCTGGCTCCGGAGCAGAACACGACCTCACGCGGTCGTGCCCCGAACGCCGAGGCGACCTCGCCTCGGGACTGCTCGACGAGAGCTCTCGCTGCGAGGCCCTCGTGATGTGAGCGCGACGGGTCGCCGAGCTCGCCCGCTGCGGCCGCAGCGAGAACGTCCGCCATCGCTGCTGCGGCGCCCGGGCGGAGCGGCGACGTGGATGCGTGGTCGAGGTAGGAGCGCGCCATCGGCGTCAGCTCAGGCGCGCTCGGGATCGGAGATCGACGTCACGCATCGGGCGTCGCCCTTGGGGAGCGACGACTTCAAATCGACGGGGGTCTCGCCGTACAGCGACCCGAGCATCCCCGACACCATCCCGCGGTCGACGGCGCAGATGACCGGATGCTCGATCACCGCCTCGCCGAACGGACAGTGTTCGCTGACGATCCGGAGTTGGTCGCCCTGTTGCTCGGCGCGGCTGGCGAACCCGTGTGCTGACAGTGCATCGGCGACGGCGTGGAGTGCCGTACGGACTGATCGCTGTCCCGCTGTGGTGTCGCCCATCGCGGCAGCCATCGCACGGCCGTACTCGATGCCGACCTCCTCGGCGAGCGCGGTGGCGCGCTCCTCGCCCAACTCGGCGAGGGCACGGCCCAGCAGGCTGATCAGGATGTCGTCGTGGCGGACCGGCATCTCGAGCGGCATGTGCTCGTGAAGCACCCGGTAGCGCTTGGACGGCCGGCCCGCCCCGCTCGCTCGGACGGTCGCCACCTCCAGGTATCCGCCGGCGGCCAGCTTGTCGAGGTGGTGGCGGGCGACGTTGGCGTGCAGTTCGAAGCGTTGTGCAACCTCCGATGCGGTCACGCCATCGTCGGACTCGTGCGCGAACAGGAAGATCTCCCGGCGTGTCGGATCGCCGAACGCGGACGTGATCGCCGAGACGGCCGACGCGAAGTCGGTCGGGTTCAGCCGGTTCGGCGTGTCCGATGTGGTTGCCGGCGCCATGAGTCAAGGCTACCCGGCTGCGGTTGCTGCACCTGATCGACGGACCTCAGCGCCAGTTCTGCTCCGTGACCTGCGCCACCACGCGCCCGTTCGCCCCTCGATGCCCCCCTGGCACACAATGGTGACATGTCGCGGACCGAACCTGTCACCCCCGAAGCAGTCGTCGAGGCGCTCCGACCCGTCGAGGACCCCGAGCTGCACCGCTCGATCGTTGATCTCGGCATGGTGCGCGACGTCGTGGTCGATGGCGATCGGGTGGCGCTGACCGTGGTGCTCACCGTGCCGGGTTGCCCCCTCAAAGGCGAGATCTCGTCGCGGGTCGGTTCGGCGTTGGCCGCCATCGGGGTCAGCGATGTGGACCTCTCGTGGGGGGCGATGACCGACGCCGAGCGTGCCGGGTTGCGCGAGAAGCTGCACGGCGATCCGGCGTCGACCGCCGGATCACAGCAGGCCCACGGGCACGCGGAAGGCCGGACGATTCCGTTCGCCGATCCAGGCTCGCGCACCAGGGTGCTCCTCATCGCCTCCGGTAAGGGTGGCGTCGGCAAGTCGTCGGTCACCACCAACCTTGCGGTCGCTCTGGCTCAGCGGGGCAAGCGGGTAGGCATCGTCGACGCCGATGTTTGGGGGTTCTCCATACCCAAGATGCTCGGTGTCGACAGGCCACCCGTACTGATCGACCAGATGATCGTTCCGCCCACCGTTCATGGCGTGTCGTGCATCTCGATGGGGTTCTTCGCCGAGGAGGATCAGGCGGTCATATGGCGTGGCCCGATGCTCCACAAGGCGCTCGAGCAGTTCCTGACCGACGTGTTCTGGGACGACCCCGATTACCTCCTCGTGGACCTTCCGCCGGGAACCGGCGACATCTCGATATCGCTGTCGCAGTTCCTGCCTCGCGCCGAGCTCTACGTCGTGACGACGCCCCAACCGGCGGCGCAGCGCGTCGCGCAGAGGGCGGCGTCGATGGCCAAGAAGGTGAACCTGCCGGTGCGAGGTGTCATCGAGAACATGAGCTGGTTCACCGGTGATGACGGTAAGCGCTACGAGCTCTTCGGCTCCGGCGGTGGTCAGGAGCTCGCCGACGGCATCGGCGTAGCGCTGCTGGGCCGCATTCCGCTCGTCCCGGCGCTGCGGGAAGGGGGCGACGTCGGCAACCCGGTCGTCGCCGCAGACCCCACGAGCGAGGCGGCCCAGGCGTTCGCAGCGATCGCCGAACGGGTCGATGTCGAACTCGCCCCGACCCGCCGCTTCCACAAGGAACTCAAGATCG
>JAIBBP010000140.1 GCA_019694615.1 Microthrixaceae bacterium
ACGGGGTGTACCTGTGGCACCAACTGGTGGCCACCGAATGGATGGAGCGCCCCGGTCACCTCGACTTCCAGGTCGCGTTCCCCACGATGCTCGTCGTCGTCCTCGGTGCCAGCGCAGCGCTCGCCGCCGCGAGCTACTGGCTCGTCGAGAAGTGGCCCCAGCCGATGGTCGAGGCCGTGCTCGACGCCCCGCCGACCGTGGTCGAACCCCGCAAGCTCGGGCCGTCCCCGACCCTGGACGGTCTCCGCGGCCTCTCGATCCTGGCCGTGCTCGGAACCCACGTCATCTTCGTCGATCCACCGAACCAGCACGGCCTGTTGCGTGGCGGCTTCCTCGGCGTCGACGTGTTCCTCGTCCTGTCAGGGTTCCTCATCTGCGCCACGTTGCTGCGCGAGCGCGACCGCACGGGCACGGTGCGCCTCGGTGCGTTCCTCGGGCGTCGCGCCCGCCGCCTCGTCCCGCCGATGGTGGTGTTCCTCGCGATCCACGCCGTGGTCGTGTTGGCGCTCGGCGAGTCGATGGGCGAGGAGGCGCTGCAAGCCGTCCTGGCGCTCACGTTCCTGAGTAACTGGCAGTTGTCGTTCGGCCACCATCCCCCGTTCGACCTGGTGCACCTGTGGTCGCTCGCGGTCGAAGGCCAGCTCTACGTGCTCTGTGGAGTTGCCGTCTGGTGGGCGCGCAAGAGGCTCGACCGAACTGCGGCAGTGGTCGCGACGCTCGTCGCGGCGGCGTTCGCCGTGGCGGTCTGGCGACTGGTCGAGCTGCGCCTCGGCGTCGATCTCGAGGCGCTGTATGAGCGGACCGACGTGCGAGCCGACTCGATGATCATCGGTGCCCTCGGCGCCGTTGTGTGGCGTGCCCGCCTGGTTCCCGACGACGTCGCCCGCCGCGTCGGCGCCCTCGCCGGAATCGGCATCTCCGTGTCGTGGTGGTGGTTCGAGGGCGGCGATCGCCCCCTGTTTGCCGGCGGATTCAGCCTCATCGCCGTCGCGGTCGTCGCTGTGATCCTGGCGGCGCTCGTTACGGACCGCTCCCCGGTGGCGGCGGTCGCAGGATGGGCGCCGCTGCGGGCGATCGGGCGCATGTCCTATTCGCTGTACCTCTGGCACCTGCCGATCTACCGGTGGGTGTCACGAGGCCTTCCGGACGTTCCGTGGGTGCCACGTTTCGCGCTCGCCGTCGCGCTGAGTTTCGCCGCCGCTGCGCTCAGCTACCGGTTCGTCGAGCAGCCGTTCCTCCGGAAGCGGCACGGCGGCGAGTCAGCCGTAGCTCAGGGACAGATGTCGACCGACACGTTGGCTGCTCCGATGTAGGGCGTGACTCGCGGCGCCCGGCCGAGGTCGGGCACGGTCACGAACCCCTCCTCGCCCGCGGCCAGGGTTCCGATGATGACGCCGGGGTGACCGTGCGCAGTCAGCGGTCCGAACAGCCCGAACCGCACGTCGGCCGACTCGCCGGCGACGATTCGGTACACCTCGCCGGAATGCACCTCGATCGGCCCGGCAGGGAGCGGTCGGGGTTCACCGCACGACTCGGGCCCGTCGGGGCGGACCACCAGCGTGAAGTCGTCGACGAAGGCCTGCTCGGCAGTCGTCATCGAGTCGACGGACCCGCCGAAATCGTCCGCAGAGAAGCCGGTCAGGGGGCTGCCGAGCTTGGCGACCGCATCGACGTACTCCCCGGCCGTGACCTTGACGTAGGACACGGGCAGCGCCCGATCCCGGTCGAGTACGCCCGCAGCGTCGGCCATCTCGGCGACGAGGAGGTTGGCGCGCACTCCCGGCACCGCCTGCTCCACGGTGTCGACCCAGGCAGCGCCATCGTCCGCCAACTGCACGGCACCGACGATCACGGCGAGCGACGCGACGACGGCGCCGACGACGTTCGTCGGTGGCGTGAGGGGCCCGTTGGCCACCAGCAGCAGGACGATGGCGAACACGAGGAACGCCCCGATCGTCCACTGGTAGCGGAGTTCGTCGGGCGGGATCGCCGGCACGACGCCGATACGGCTCACTGCGGTGAGCCCGGCGAACGCAACCGGCGCGGCGAGTGCTCCGGCGATGCGGGCGTCGAAGGCCCGGCGCACAACCGCCCCGACGATGAGTCCCGTGACGAACGCCGCCAGAGCAGCGCCGAGCCAGCGGTTGCCACCGACCAGGCCCGACACGCCGCCGAGCAGCATCCTCGCGGTGTACGAGGCGATCGGTCGGAGCCCGCCCGAGGCCGGGCTGTCGACCCCGAACGCGAGGTACCAGACGAACCACAGGATCGGACCGGGGGCGAGGGACGCCCACCGTTGCCACGGAATCGAACGGCGGGTGACGGCGTGCCACACGAGTTCGACGCCGACGGCCACGGCCACCATCAGGCCCAACCCGCTCGTTGCGAGTGCGAGGCAGATCCACAGCGCGGCGAACGCATCGTGACGCACTGTGTCGCGATCGAGATGCCACCACACAGCGACGAGCGCCGCGACCGGAATCGAGAAGTTCATGAGGAACGGGAACAGGAGGTTGGTGACGCCGGCGGAGTGCCACAGCACTGCCGCCGTCGCAATGGCCCCGCCGACGGCACCGACGTGGCCCCGGGCGAATCGCCACGTCACCCACCCGAGCAGCGCGTACGCGGCGAGGCCGGCGACGCGGTACGGCGTGTAGTCGTCGAGGCCGACCGTGTGGAAGAGGAACTGGTAGGCGCCGATCGGCACGAGCGACAGGTGGCTGTTGAACGGGTCGAGGAGTCGTCCCGACGGCCAGGCGGCGATGATGTTCCAGTCGTCGCTGAAGAACCACAGGGTTCTGCCCTGGACGAAGGCGGCGATCACGGTGACGACGATGACGGCCGGACCGAGCAGGTCGGAGGCTCGGCCGGCTGTGAAGCGGCGTGGCGCGGACTCGGTGGTGGCCTCGTCGATCACGGCCGACAGCATGTCAGAACGACACAGCGGGTCCGGTGCCCGTCCACGGGTCGTGGCGGGCGGCCGGTAGTGTGCCCTCCCGATGTCTCAGGACCAACTGTGTGCAGAAAGCGCCCTGAGAGGGAACGATCAGCACACGGTTCGCGGGTGG
>JAIBBP010000224.1 GCA_019694615.1 Microthrixaceae bacterium
CGACCGTGTCGGCGAGCCCGTCCACCGAACCTCACGAAGATCGCCTCACCGGCATGGGTCGAGCGCTCGCCAGCTCGCTGCTCGGCGACGTCGACGACGTCGTCGCGCGCCCACGCAGACGCGCTGACGGCATTGAGATGCCGGCATCGGCGGACCCCGTCCCAACGCAACCGTCAGCGAGGAGCGACACTCCACCGGTCGGTCAGCCGCTCAGCCGCCGTGCTCGTCGGGAGTTGCGTGAGCGCACCCGGGCGCTCGAGGGTGAAACCGACGAACCCGTGGTGGGTTCGACCGCAGTTCCGGCGCCTGAGCCTGAGCCGATCGCCGTATTGGAGCCTGAGCCGATCGCCGTAGTGGAGCCTGAGCCTGCGCCGATGCCTGAGCCTGCGCCGATGCCTGAGGCTGATCCAGAGCCGGCGCTCGCCCGCCCGGTCCGGCCGACTGTGCGTCCCCGTCTACGGTCGCTCGATCCCGACCCCTATGCGGCATTGCCTTGGCCTACCGAGGATGCGCCGTCGGCGCGGGAGCGTGCTCGTCGCCCCGTTGTCACGCCGCGCCGCGAGGGGGCCCGCAACGGTGCCCACGACGAGCACATCCGTGAGCTCACGATCCCCGACTCGCTGGTCGCTCCCGGCCCCCGCTCACAACACTCAGGGCGCCGCCGACCGGGCGGCGAGGAGGTCGAACGGAAGCGGTCGCTTCGCTGGGCGGTCGAATGGGCCGTCGTGCTCGGATCGGCGGTCGTGGTGGCGCTCCTGGTGCAGGCGTTCGTGATCCAGCTCTACGCGATCCCGTCCGCGTCGATGTTTCCGACGCTGCGAGGTGGGGACCGCGTGCTCGTCAACAAGCTGGCCTACAGCTTTGGCGGGGGAGTCGACCACGGCGACATCATCGTGTTCAAGCGACCGGTCTCGGAGCGCACCGACGATCCCGACCAACCGCCGCAACTGATCAAGCGGGTGATAGGCCTTCCAGGTGAGGTCGTCGAAGCCCGGGGTGGCGTGGTCTACGTCGATGGCGAAGCGCTGTCGGAGACCGGCGAGAACGGCTACTTGGACTCGAGCGTGATCACCAACAATCTTCCCGAGGCACTGACGGTGCCGGACGGGCACGTCTTCGTGATGGGCGACAACCGCGAGCGGTCTCACGACAGTAGGTTCTTCGGGGCGATCCCCGAGTCCGACATCATCGGTCGGGCCGTGGTGATCGCCTGGCCGTTCAACCGTTGGGATTCGTTGTAGCGATGTTCGAGCAGACTGAGACGGCTGGGGCGGGAACACCTCCGCCGTTCGCCGGGTTCCCTCCGCCGTATCCGGGCACCGCCGTCCACCTGCCCTCCGTGGAGCCGGATACCGTCCCGGTGCTCGACGGGGGGCGAACGAACCCCGAGGCGGACCGGAAGCGCTCGCGACGCAGTGGCGCCCTCGGGTGGGTGCTGACGATCGGGGTGGCCGTCGTCCTCACGGTGCTGCTCCGGACCTTCATCCTGACGGCGTATTCGATTCCGTCGCCGTCGATGGTTCCCACCTTGGAGGTGGGGGACCGCGTCGTCGTCTTCCAACTCAATCGGGATCCGGCCCGGGGCGATGTCATCGTGTTCGACCGACCGCCGAACGACCCCAAGTCGAGTCCCGACGACCCCGACGTGCTGATCAAGCGTGTTATCGGGTTGCCCGGCGAGACCGTCGAGAGTCGTGACGGACAGGTCTACATCGACGGCAAGGCCCTGGTCGAGGACTACCTGCCCGAGGGCACCGAGACGCACAACATCGACACGCCGATCGAGGTGCCGGAGGGCCATCTCCTCGTACTCGGCGACAATCGTGGCGCGTCGTTCGACGGGCGCTACTTCGGCCCCATCGACAAGGATCTCGTGGTCGGCCGAGCAATCGCCCGGATCTGGCCGGTCTCCCGGCTCGGCGGCCTGTAGGCGACCTCCCGGCCGCACTCGTCACTCGTCGAGCAGCTCGGGCGCGTCGGGCCGGGCAGCGGCAGCCGCCGCGTCGCTCATCCGGTCGGGGTAGCCGGACACCACACCGTCGACCCCGATGTGCAACATCACGGCGATCATCCGCTCGTGCGGCGCGTCGGTGGCGAAACAGCGACGACCGAAACGATGGAAGAGGGCAGTCCGTCCGCCGGTCCAGTCCGACCGGGGGAGGAGGATGGCGTCGATTCGGTCCTCGCGCATCCGTGCGGCGTGCCGTTCGACTCCGTCGACCATGTCCGCCGCCGCGGTGGTGCTGACGAGGCGCACGATCGAGCTGCGCTGCCGTATCGACCGCAGTGTCGAGCGGTCGGCAGCAGCGAGCCACAGTCGGTCGAGCGATCGGTGCCGTGTCGCGAGAGCGATGGCTGGTTCGACGGCATCGACGTCACGAAGGTGAACGAGGAGTTCGAGGTCATTTCCGATGCTCTCGTAGAACGACGGCATCGTGACCACGTCGTCGGGGAGGTCCGCCGCGTCGACGTCGCGGACCCGTCGCTTTCGCAGTCCACCTACCTTGGGACTCCGTTGCAGGAGGGGAACACCGTCGGCAGTGACGTGGAGATCGGACTCGATGCCGGTCGCTCCGAGTCGTCGTGCGAGGTGGAACGCCTCGATGCTGTTCTCCTCGGCATGGCCCCGCGCCCCGCCCCCGGCAAACAGGATCGCCGGTGGATCGAGCGGGCGCTGACGGGGGATCACCTCGACAGTGTTGCCGCCGCGGTCGCTCGGCGGCGACCCGGCGGCGACTCGGCGGCGACTCGGCGAGGGCACATGGGGCGCTGTGCCCGATGGACCAGATCCGGTCCGAAATCTCAACTCACTCGGGGTGGGTGCCGAAAGTACGAGTAGCTCATCCGAACCGAAGGAACGATTCTCATGGCACTCATCCGGGCGACCTGCAGCGAATGTGGCGACGTCGAACTGCGGTCGCGTGATTTGCAGGTTCGCATCTGTGGAGACACAGGCGACGGCACATACCTCTTCCGGTGCCCCGTCTGCCGGATGACCGAGGTCAAGGCCGCCGACGACCAGGTGATCGACATTCTCGCCGCAGCGGGCGTGAAGTGCGTCGAGTGGCGGCTCCCCGCAGAGCTGGCCGAGCGCCCGACCGGCGAGCCGATCACCCACGACGACGTTCTCGACTTCCACGAGATGCTCGGGGGCGACGACTGGTTCACCACGCTCTCGGAGATGACCAGACGCTGACCGGCGAGCGCCGATGCTCGCGGCGCACCCTCTAAGGTGGACCCATGGTGATCGGAGGGATGCTCGGCATCCTCGACAGCCTCACCGGCGGTGAAGTCATCCTGGTGCTGGTGGTCGCGCTGCTGGTGCTCGGCCCCGAGCGACTCCCCGAGGCAGCCCGGACGATGGGCCAGTGGGCCGCGAAGCTCAAGGCGATGACCGGCAACCTTCAGTCCGAGGTCCGCGAGGTGCTCGACGATCCGGCGATGAAACCCATTCGCGATGTTGGCGAGTTCGTCGCTGCGCCTCGCAAGAAGCTCATGGAGTTCGCGACCGAGGCCGAGCGGGAGGCCGAGGAGGCCAAGCGCGAGGCAGCGGAGGCACAAGCCGAGGCCGACGCCGCGGAGCGTGCCGCCGCCGTCGCGAGAGCGAAGGCCGACGCTGCAGCAGATCACGCCGAGGAGGCGGAGGAAGTCGCCGAAGCAGCCGAGCACGCGCTGGCCGAAGCGAGTGAGGGGACGAGTCGCGCCGAGTCCTCCACCCCCGAAGTCAGCATCTGGGCCGATCTCGATGCTGAGGAGTCGTTCCGCGCTGCTTCTCGAACTGCGGCCGACCGGTCGTGACGCGCATCACCGATCTGAAGACGGCGCGCCGGTCCAAGGCCCGCCCGAACCCCGACGGTTCGATGAGCCTCATGGATCACCTCCGTGAGCTCCGCGGACGGATCTTCAAGTGCGCTCTGGCGATCGGCGTGGCCGCGATCGCGGTGTACTTCGTGTACGACACGGTCTACGACTTCCTCACTGACCCGTACTGCCGAGCGATCGCCAGAACGAGCCAGGACTCCTGCGAGCTGCTGTTCCTCGATCTGACGTCGCCGTTCGCCACCAAGCTTCGGTTGTGCACCTACCTCGGTGTGCTGCTCGCGTCCCCAGTCATCTTCTGGCAGCTGTGGCGGTTCATCGCGCCGGGGCTGTATCGCAACGAGCGGCGCTACGCGGTGGTGTTCGTCGGCAGTTCCGTGCTGCTGTTTCTGCTCGGTGCCGCGTTGGCCTACTACTCCCTGCCGAAGATCTTCGAGTGGATGATCGACCAGGCGGGCTCGGCCACCGTGGAGAGCAAAGCGGACGACTACTTCCGACTGCTCGCGCTGATGGTGTTCGCGTTCGGCTTGAGTTTCGAGTTCCCCCTCGTCCTCCTCGCGCTCCAGCTCATGGGGGTTGTGGCACCGGCCACGTTGGCGCGGGTCTGGCGTCACGCGGTGGTTGGCATCGTGGCGGTCGTGGCGATCGTGACCCCGGGCGGCGACCCGGTCAGCCTCTTCGCACTCTCGGTTCCGTTGTGCATCTTCTACGCGGCCTCCATCTGGATCGCCCGACTGCTGCTGCGGCGTCGATCCGACAAACAGGCGTCGCTCAGCGGGTCGTGACCGTGCCGGTCGGTGATCCCCAGTCGTTTCAGCTCGATCGATTCCAGCTCGAGGCGATCGCCGAAGTCGACGCTGGCCGATCGGTCCTCGTCGCGGCGCCGACCGGATCGGGCAAGACGGTCGTCGCCGACGCCGCGATCGACATGGCGCTCCACGCCGGCGGGAAGACCTTCTACACCACGCCCATCAAGGCACTCTCCAACCAGAAGTACAGCGACCTGACTGCGCGGCTCGGAGCCGAACGGGTCGGGTTGCTCACCGGTGACACAGCGATCAACGGCGATGCCCCGGTCGTCGTGATGACCACCGAGGTGCTGCGCAACATGCTCTACGCCGGGTCGGGAGCACTCAACGACCTGCATGTTGTGGTGCTCGACGAGGTGCACTACCTGCAGGACGCATACCGCGGGCCGGTCTGGGAGGAGGTCATCATCGGCCTCCCGCTGAACGTGCAGCTGGTGTGCCTCTCCGCGACGGTGTCCAACGCCGGCGAGCTGGGGGAGTGGATCTCCACGGTTCGCGGCCCCACCACCACGGTGATCGAGCACGAGAGGCCGGTCGAGCTGGAGAACCTCTACCTGGTCGGCGACAAGTCGTCGGATCGGGACCACCTGCTGCCCGTGCTCGTCGACGGGCTCCCCAACCCCGAAGGCCATCGTTTCGACGGAGACGCTCGACGGGGCCCGCGTGGACGCCCGATCGATCGGCGACGGCGATTCGTCACGCCCCGCCGGGTCGAGACCATCGAGCGACTCGCCGAGGAGGATCTCCTTCCGGCGATCTACTTCATCTTCAGCCGCAACGCCTGTGACGACGCGATGGCGATCACCCGCGATGCCGGCCTGCGGTTCACCGACGCGTCGGAGCGTGAGCGCATCCGGGCGATCATCGACACGTCGGTTGCCGTCCTCGGCGACGCGGATCTGGACGTGCTGGGGTTCGACATGTGGGCTGCAGCGCTCGAGCAGGGCATCGCAGCGCATCACGCCGGTCTCGTCCCCGCCTTCAAGGAGGCGGTCGAGCGGTGCTTCGTCGAGGGTCTGGTGAAGGTCGTGTTCGCCACCGAGACCCTGGCGCTCGGCATCAACATGCCAGCGCGCAGCGTCATTATCGAGAAGCTCACGAAGTTCAACGGGGACACCCACGAGTTCCTCACGCCGGCGCAGTTCACCCAGCTGACGGGTCGAGCCGGGCGTCGGGGCATCGACGACGAGGGTTTCTCGGTGGTTCTGTGGTCGCCGTTCGTCTCGTTCGCGCAGGTTGCCGCGCTGGCGGGCAGCCGAGAGTACCCCCTCAAATCGTCGTTCCGGCCCACCTACAACATGACGGCCAACCTGGTGCGACGCTACGACCGCGCCGAGGCGATGTCGCTGCTCGGCCAGTCGTTCGCCCAGTTCCAGGCCGATCGCTCGGTGGTGACGCTCGAACGCAAGCTGGCCCGTGATCGGGAGCGCCTCGAATCGATCGAGGCAGAACTGCGGTGTGAGCGCGGCGATGTCGCCGAGTACGCAGCGCTGGCGGAACGGGTGAACTCCCAGCGTGCCCATCGACCCGATGGTCGGGTCGCGATCGAGCGGTCCGTCAGCCTGCTCCGGCCCGGTGACGTCATCGTGCCCCGCCTGCGGCCCGACACCATCGCACGCCTGCACTTCGATGCGCGCCGTCCGCCACGTCTCGCCGTCATCTCCGTTGCCTACCGCGGCAAAGGCGCGTTGAGGGTGCGGAGTGTCGACGAGCGAGGCGACTCCGTGCAACTCGTCGCCGCCGACTTCGCCGTCCCGGCTCGCGCGACGGTATCCATCGAACTGCCGACGCCCTATGCGCCCCACGACCCGGCGTTTCTCGACGAGACCGCCTCGCGGTTGCGCGCTGCGGTCGACGGGCTGCCCGCGCCGTCGGCCGATGCGGGGGCGTCGCGGTGGGAACGACTGGTCGCCGAGCTCGAAGCACACCCGGTGCACCACTGTCCCGATCGCGATGACCATCTGGCCGCGTACCGCGAGCGGTCCGAGGTGCGGCGCGACGTCGACCGGTTCGAGAAGCAGCTGCATCAACGCTCGTCGTCGGTGGTACGTCGTTTCGAGGCGGTGGCAGACCTCTTGAGCTCGCTCGGGTTTCTCGACGGATGGAGCCTCACCACCCGCGGCCAGCGGCTGGCGCGCATCTATCACGAGTGCGACCTGCTGTTGGCGCTGGGGTTGGAGGACGGGGTCTTCGACGGGATCGACTCGGCGGGGCTCGCAGCGATGGTCGCCGGAGCGGTCTATGAGGAGCGGCGGCCCGGCGGAGCCGAGCCCCAGTTCCCGACAGTGGCGCTGAGGAAGCGGTTCGGGCGTCTGGAACGACTGGCCGATCGAATCGCCCGCGCCGAGCGAGAGCGGGGACTGCCGTTGACCCGGCCTCCCCACGCTGGGTTCGTGCTCGCCTGCCACGGGTGGGCATCGGGCCGTCCCCTGGGTGAGCTCATCGAGGACAGTGACCTTTCCGGTGGCGACTTCGTTCGCATCATGAAGATGGTGATCGACGTTCTGAGTCAGCTCGCTGAGGTTGCACCGGATCTGGGCACGCGATCGGCGGCAGCGTCGGCGGTCGACGCTCTCCGTCGCGGTGTGGTTGCCGACTTCGGTCCATCCCAGCCGCTCCCGGCAGCGACGTGATCGAGAAGGGGAAGGCGTGGGGGAAGCTGGTCGAGCTGACGGGGGACGAGCCGGTCGCCAGCAGCGACGCCGAGCTCGCTGCGCTCCTGGGTGTCGAGAGGGCCTCGGAGTTGGCTGCTGACTCCACCCGGCTCGGACCGGTCCTGCTGGTCGGCGGCGACCTGCACCGGTCGCTCGGGGGGATTGTCGGTCCGTCCGGCCGGGATCCACACCCGGGGCCCGAGCCGATCGCGCTGCCGATCGACCTCGTCGAGGTCAACGCCGAAGGTGATCAGTTGTGGTCGGTGGCGCACGTCGTCGCGCGCCGGACGTGGTGGTCGGGCGAGTTCGCTGTAGCGATGAACGCAACGAATCTGGGTTCTTGGAACCTTGGGCCGAAGGCCCATCCCAACGACGGGCTGATCGACGTGACGCGGGGGCGGCTCTCCCTCGGCGATCGTTGGAAGGCACGTCGTCGTGCCCCGAGCGGCACACATGTACCGCATCCGGCGCTGCGCACGACCCGGGTTCGGTCCGATGAGTGGCGCTTCGACCGTGAGCTCACGGTGTACGTGGACGGGGTCGCGGTTTGTCGGTCCGCCACTGTCGTACTGACTGTTCATCCCGACAGTGGCCTCGTCGTCGTGGCATAGCTCGGTTTGTTCGCGGGACCGCTACCCTCCCAGCCATGAAGAGTTGGTACCTCTCCGAGTCGCCCGGCGAATACCTGTGGGGTGAGGTGCCGACGCCCGAGCCCGGGCCGAGCGACATCCGCGTCCGCGTCGTCGCCAGCGGGCTCAACCACATCGACCACTGGCAGACGCGGGGGCTCCCGAAACCCAAGTCGTTCCCTCACGTGCCGGGGTCGGACGGTGCCGGGGTCGTCGATGCCGTCGGTGAAGCCGTCACCAGGTTCTCGGTCGGTGACGAGGTGGTCATCAACGCGGCGCAGACCTCGGCCGCCGCCATCTCCGAGCTGGGGATCGACAGCCCGCTCGACCCCAGCCTTCAGCTGATGGGGGAGCATCGGTGGGGGTGCCACGGCGAGCAGGTCGTCGTGCCCGCGCACGGTGCCGAGCTGCGCCCGGCCGGCCGGTCGTGGGAGGAGTGCGCCGCATACCCCGTGGCGCTCACGACCGCATGGCGGATGTACCGACGAGCCCGGACGCAGCCGGGTGACATCGTGCTGGTCACCGGCATCGGCGGGGGTGTCGCCACTGCGGCGCAGATGCTGGGACAGCACCTGGGAGCGCGGGTGTTCACCACCTCCCGCGACGCCGCCAAGCGGGCCCGCTCCATCGAGCTGGGTGCCGAGGACTCCTTCGACTCCCACGATCGCTACCCGATCAAGGCGGACGTGATCATCGACTCGATCGGTCCGGCGACGTGGAATCAGACCGTCGCGGCGCTCAAACCCGGCGGTCGGTTGGCCACCTGCGGCGGCACGTCCGGCTCCGACGTCCAGCTGAGCCTTCCGCGCCTGTTCTTCAAGCAACACGAGATCATCGGCTCGACACTCGGTTCCCAGGAGGAGTTCGCCGACGTGACACAGCTCATGGCCGAGGGGCTCCCAGTTGTCGTCGACGAGGTGTTCGCGTGGGACGACTACCCGCGGGCGGTCGAGAGGATCCGTCGGGCCGACCAACTTGGCAAACTCATCCTCCGCCACGACTGAACGCCCACCCCTCCCCGGCCCCAACCGGTGTCGTAGGCTCAAAGGTCGATGGACACCGCCGACGTCAAGCGACAGGTCTCCGAGCGGATCGGTGCTGTGCGTGACGAACTGCTCGATGTGTCGCACCGCATCTGGTCGAATCCGGAGCTGTGTTTCGAGGAGCACGTAGCGCATGACGTCCTGACGGGAGCGCTCGATCGCCACGGCTTCGATGTCGAACGCGGCACGTACGGTCTCGATACGGCGTTCGTCGGGCGGAAGGCGGCCGGCGGTGACGGGCCGACGGTGGCGATGCTGTGCGAGTACGACGCGCTGCCCGAGGTTGGCCACGCCTGTGGGCACAACGTCATCGCCGCCGCGGGGCTCGGCGCGGCGATCGGTGCCGCGGCGGTCGTCGAGCAGCTCGGCGGCAGGCTGATCGTCATGGGCACCCCGGCGGAGGAGGGCGGTGGCGGCAAGGTCCTGATGATCGAACGAGGGGCGTTCGACGAAGTCGACGTGGCGTTCATGGTCCATCCCGCCGATGTCGATCTCGACTCGTTCTGGGCCATCGCGATCCACGAACTGCATGTGAGCTACACCGGTAAAGCCGCCCATGCGGCGGCAGCCCCCGAGCTCGGGAGCAACGCGCTCGATGCCGCCGTACTGGGGTACATGAACGTGGCGGCGCTGCGCCAGCACATCGGTCGATCCGAGCGCGTCCACGGCATCATCACGCACGGCGGGGACAAGCCCAACGTCGTACCGCATCGCTCGTCCATGGAGTGGTACGTGAGATCGGCGACCGCGGAGTCGCTGGCGGCGTTGAAGCCCCGCGTGCTCGCCGCACTGGAGGCAGGGGCGCTCGCTACCGGGTGCGAGATGACCTACGAGTGGGTCAACCGGCCGTACGACGATCTTCTCGCCAACGGCCCGCTCGACGCGCTCTACGCTGCGAACGCCGCCAGACTGGGGCGCGTCGTCGACTCACGCGACGCCTATCCGGCGTTCATGGGCTCGACCGACATGGGCAACGTGAGCCACGTCGTCCCCTCGATTCATCCGATGATCAAAGCGGCGCCGGAAGGGGTTGCGATCCACACCGCCGAGTTCGCGACCCACGCCGGTGGTGATCTCGGCGACGCTGCGGTGCTCGACGGGGCGATCGCCCTCGCTCACACCGCCGTCGACGTGTGGGCGGATCCTTCGGTCGTAACGGCGGCACGAGCACTCCTGTGACCCCCTTCACCCGGCGTTGCAGGTGCGCTGTCGGCGTTCGCGCGCTGCCCGTCGTATCCCTCCGATTCGGGATCTCGGCACCTAGTCTCGGTCCGTGACTCCCTACGTCGCCGAAGACTTCACTCGCACCGAACAGGCGATACTGCGCCGATACTTCACCGATATCGGTGGCCCGGTGTTCGCGGTCGTCAACCTTCCCGAAGTCGTCAAGGCAGCGCTGTTCGCCCGCTACGCACGGTCGTCGAAGTCGATGCGACGGTTGTTCATCGACGAGTTCGTGAACGACCTCGATGTGTCGGGCGACGCGGACGAGGACGCGACAGTCGGCCTCCAGGGTGCTGACGAGATGTACGACAAGCTCTTCGCTGAGTACGGCGATGAGGCCGTCGCGGGGCTCGGTGGGGTCCACCTCGCGTGTGAGCAGGCCTCCCATGTGCTGACTCGCTGGATCGAATGGGGTAGGGGGATGAGCTACCTCCGCCAGTCGGCCCGCTACGTCGCCTACGACGCCCGGCTCGGGGGTCGATATCGGTTCCATCGCGATCCGTCGGTGCTCGCGTCTTCGCTGGGCGCCAGGTACGTGGGGGACATGGACCGCATGTTCGACACATACGCGGACCTCGTGCCT
>JAIBBP010000076.1 GCA_019694615.1 Microthrixaceae bacterium
CGCCACCCCGATCTCCTCGATGGAGAACCCGACAAGATCACCGTCGCCGTCGTCCAGTGGGAGCGGCAGCGCACCACCACCAACGCCTTCTATCTCGTCACCCACCCTTGGGATGAGGACGATCCGACTAAGTGGGCGGTCGCGACCCCGTTCTCCGTGCCCGCCGCCGACTTCCCCGCCTTCGAGCCCGGCACCCACCTGGCGCTCATCGCCTACGACACCGAAGGCCTCGGCCGTCGCTCCGGTGACGAGAAGTCGTTCGACACCATCCTCAACACCCGCCTGTTCCGGCCCGTCCTGCCCATCAAGTACCGCAACAACATCACCCGGGTCGACCGGGAGGAGACGCTTCGCGGTCTCGCGTACCGACTCGACAACAACCCTGGAGACCCCGGAACCGAGGGCTCCGACACGCTGCCGTTCAACCACAAGGGCACCACCTACCAGCTCCCGATCCGGTTCCGGCTGTTTGCGAAGCGGGGCGACAAGGGCGAGCGCCGCAACTTCGTGGCCCACGGGCACACGCTGCTCATCACCTCCAACGGTCAGGTCCACTCCCACTGGAGCCCGCAGGACTTCAAGCTCCACACCAAGCTCAACAAGCTCTACGACCGGGTCCTGGTGGTCGTCGAGAGCGACGCCCTCCCCATTGAGATCCGCACCGAGCTGTTTACCGCCGACCGTGCACAGCTTGTGCGTAGCGCGGTCGCCATGCGCCTGGAGAAGGAGATCGCAGCCTTCCTCGACGAGTGGCCGGCGCTGCGCGACGCCAACAACGCCCTCATCCGCGAGGCCATTACCGGCGATAACAACGACCGGCCCACGATCGCCATCGCCGAGCAGATCGCCCGGGCCTTCAAGGCCAAGGGGTTCTCCCTCGGTGGCGCCGGCAAGGGCACCGGCGGTGGGCGGGGCACGAAGCCCCCGGACCCCACCCCGCCCGAGGATCTCTACGACGACCCGACCCACTTCGAAGGGCCGGAGTCCCTCGAAGCCCAGGTCGGCAAGGTCAAGGGCGTCTACTTCAAGCTGAACGCCAAGGACGGCTTCATCAGCAAGCGCGCCCCGCTCCAGGTCACCTGCGACCATCCCGACATCGGTGCCTCGGAGATCACCGTCGGCGAACTCCGGTCAGGCCGGGTGCGCGTCTCGGTCGCCGTCCCCGAGAACGCCGACCTCGGCACCCACAAGCTCACCGTCTTCATCCCGACGTGGTCCAAGACCTCCGGTGGGCTCGGCCCGAGCTTCGAGTGGACCACCAAGATCGAGTTCGTCGAGGAAAGCAAGCCGAAGCCGTCGGGTCCGAAGCCCGGTTCCGGCAACGGCAAGTCGGGACCTGGTGAGGGCGGGCTCGTCGCGCTCATCTGGAAGAGCGAGACCGACGACGGCGTCGACGGCTGGAGTGCGGCGACCGTCGGCGAGATCGAGATGGTCCCGGGCAAGGACCTCGCCGACAAGCGGCCGGAGTACGCCGAGCTGGCCAAGGTCGACGCAGAGATCCCCACCATCGTCCTCAACCGCACCTACTCACCCCTCAAGTCGTACGTGGCTGCACGCGCCTCCGAACTCAGCACCGACGAGGGCAAGGAACAAGCTCGCGAGCGCTACGCCGTCGGGGCAGGGCTGGCCCTCCTCATCCTCGACCAGGACGCCCGCAAGGCCGAGAAGGCCGGCAACCCCTTCGACGAGGCGGCCCTCAAGTCCGCCATGGACGCTGCTGCTAGAGGGGTCCTCAGCGTGCTGACGGGCCACGACAAGCTCCTCAAGGAGATGGAGGAATGACCAGCACCGCCTACCCGTTCGGCCAAGGACGCTCACCGGCATCGAAGAGGATGCAGTGATCGCCAGGAGACCGTCGTTGCTCGAACAGATCGAGCAGGCGGCCCTCGATGACACCTCCGACATCGCCGGTGCTCTCCGAAAGTGCGTCGCCCTGGGTGGCCAGAGCGGAAGCGAGGAACTACGAGCCTGGGCCACCCGTGAACTCAAGGGCTACAACGCTGGCGACGACCTCCCCGAGTACCGCACTGTCGGCGCACCCATCGCCCTCGACGGCGCCACGTTCAACGCTCGCATCACCGGCCAACAGATCAGCCCCGGCGCCCTGCCATCGCCGATGTGCGACCACATCAAGGAAGAGATCGACCTGCGCCTGCCGCTGGCCGAGATCATCGAGGCCGTCAAGACCGCCGACGGGAATGTCGTGCGCATGAGCCTGCCGAGCGGGGCTGATATCGCCAGGCTCATGAACTACGAGGCCAAGCAACACGACCCGTACCTCGTCCAGCAGATCACCCGGCTTTACTGGGAGGTCCACGTCTCCTCGCTCCTGCGCATCGTCGACGTCGTGCGGACCACCCTCGTCGAACTCGTCGCCGAGATACGCGCTGGCACACCACGGGACGCCGAACCCACCAAGGCCGTCACCGACCAGGCCGTCAACGTCGCCATCTACGGCGACAAGAACCGCATCAAGCTCACCGACCTGACCCAGCTCCATGCGGATAGAGACCTCACGACCGAAGCACTTGAGCGGGAGACCACCGGACGGCGACTCATGTGGTGGCTCGTCGGAATCGCTACCGTCGTCGCGGCTGTCGCCGCCATCATCGCTCTCGTCGTCACGGGCTGACCCCGGTTGGTCAACCTCCACATAGCGGCCCTCGCCGACGCTCACGAGAGCGGCGCGCACCTGTGCCATCGCAAGGCCGACGGTCATCAGGGGCGTGAAGGCCAGTGCGAATCCGTCGCACGAGAACCATTGCGCACAAGGCGTGGCACCTGCTGGTTCGGCTCGGCGGTCGATGGCCGGCAGCTCACGAACGGAAGGTCGGATCCAACAGTCGCGCCGCAGCCTTCGCAGTGTCGGCCGGTCGCTGGCCGAGGTCCCGCACGTAGCCGGCCGTCGTCTTGGTATCGGAGTGGCCCACGTGGCGGGCCACGTCTCCGAGGTCGAGGTTCCCATTGGCGTACAGCGCTGTGATCACGGTGCGTCGACCGGTGTGAGTGGCGATCCCTTCGGGGTCGATCTTGGCCTTCCGCGCCGCGCG
>JAIBBP010000060.1 GCA_019694615.1 Microthrixaceae bacterium
CCACCCACTCACCACCTACGCCCGCGACATCTGGATCCACGCCCTCCTCACCGCAGGCACCGACCCACCCGACTACGCCACCGCCCACTGAACGCGCGCCTGTGTGGGCTCCGCCGGTCGCACGCTGTCGGCGCGACCTGCAAGGCTGTCGCGAATGGCAGTCATCGACGTCCCGGGCTTCATCGCCGACCTCAAAGACCACGCGACCCGCCACGGCTTCCACGTCCACGACGAGCGGCACTTTGTCGAGACCTACTCGATGCGTCAGGCGTGGGAGGTCGATCTCCACCCCGAGGAGGCATGCGGAGGCCCCCTCGACCTTCACCTGTCGTTGGAGGTCGACCCGAGAATCATCCTCGCGTTCGAGGACCTCGTCATCGACCTCCCCGAGGATGAGGAGCCTGAGTCGTCCTTGGCATTCCCGCTCAACTTCACGTGGTCGATGCCGCCACTTCCGCACTGCCCCGACCTCCTGGTGCTGGCCACCGACCTCGCCGGCATCGGTGGGCCTGACCTTCCGCTCGAGGTCTCCGCGATCGACTCGTTCGCGTCGGTGACCGACCCGGCAGAACGCAGCCTGTCGGTCATCGCCCGGGTCGACGTCGCGCTTTCACAGATCTTCCTCGGCACCGAGGATTTGTGCGCAGCGCTCGACGGCTGCCTCGACGTCAGTCGCTACCTCCTCGACCACTCCCCGATCTGGCTCGACGATCTCTAGGCGACCACCTCCGGGAGCGCGATAGACGCTCCCGAATGTAGAAGGCTCCATAGAGCGAATGAGATGAACTCGTCGCTGGCAGCGTGGTGGTTGCCAACGACGCGCTCCGACGATCGGCGCACCCTGAGGATGCGGGTTCTGGTCGGGAACACACGACGGATCCTGCGGCGGAATCACCCTCAGGAGGTCGACCATGTCTTCTCGTCTCGCGGCACGACTCATCGGCGCAACGCTGGTAGCCACGCTGCTCGTCGCTTGTTCCCCCGCCACGGGCGCGGGTGGCGGAGGCGCCAACGCCAACGGTCCGACTACGGCGACCGAGCCGGTCATCGACCCGACGACCGGTCTCGTCGTCGGGACTCCCACCTCGGTTCCGGGCTCAGTCGGTGGAAGCTATCTGTTCTCTCCTGGGGCCACTTCGACGAGCCGGATGGTGGTGTTCGTCCACGGTGGCTCGTGGACGGGTGGCTCGATCTACGACGTCCCATGGTGGATCACGGCGATGGCGGCGCAGGGTTGGCATGTCGTCTCCGTCGGCTACCGCACCTCTGTGGCTCACCCCGGTGCAGCCAACGACGTCGGCGCAGCGGTGCGCTACCTCCAGACGGTCACAGGGATCCCTTCCGAACGGACCGTGCTCGTGGGTCTCTCCGCTGGAGGCCACCTCGCTGAGCTCGTCGCGTTTGGCGAGAACAACGCCAAGCCGTACGGCGCGCCGGTCGGGACTCTTGTCACGATGTCACCGGCTCACCGCGTTGAAGGACTTGCCCAGCACAACTACGCGCTCGGCGACGCCGTGACCCAGGGGCTGCTGCGCTGCAATCCGGGCATCGTCAACTTCGGTGGGTTCCCCGACTGCGCTGCGAACACGGTGGCGCAGGCGGAGCCCCGGAACCTGATCGATGCTGCCGATCCACCGACGTTCACAGCGCTGTTCGAGGACGACTTCGTCGTCCCTCCGTCGCTCGGCGGCTACGCGCTCGACTATGACTTGCGTGCAGCCGGAGCGTCGAGCACCCTCAGCAGCTTCGGCGGACCGTTTCACGACTGCGACGACTCCGGCTCCCCCGAACAGTCGGCTATGCGGACGACCGTCGTCGGCTGGATCTCCGGCGCAGTCTCGGCCTCCTAAGCCGAGGCCGTCCGACGATGTACCGACTCTCAGAATTGGAAGCGTCTCGACAGCCCGGACGGATCGAGGAGCGTGATTCGTCGGCGGCCTGTTGCCACCAGACCCTGGTCGCGCCATGTTCGAAGTGCTCGCGCCACGGCGTCGCGGGACGCTCCCACCACGGCAGCGAGGTCGTCCTGGCTGAATGGAAGGTCGATATCGATCGCACCGTCTTCGCGTACCACACCGAACGTCTCGGACAGCTGGAGCAACTCACGGGCCAAGCGTCGACTCACACCGTCAGCACCGAGGAACAGTCGATCCTCGTCGGAAGACCGCAGTCGCCCGGTCAGCGTGCGGATGACCGCCATGGCGACCGACGGTCGGGCTGCCACGAGCTCGACGAACTCCTGTCCGTCAACGACCTGGACCTCGCTCGGCACGAGGGTGATCACGCTCGCCGACCGGGGTCCCGAGTCGAACAGGGACAATTCCCCGACGAGGTCGCCAACACCCCTCACGCCCAGGACTGCTTCGTGGCCATCTGGGTGCGATGCGACCAGCTTCACGAGGCCCGATCGCACGATCCCGATCCGGCCGGCGGCGTCACCCTCCACCATGACGGCACTCGCAGCGCGATAACGGCGTCGCCCACCGAGCCGTTCGACCTCGCTGGCGGAACGCTCATCGAGGAGGTCCAGAAACGGAGCGATATGTGCAGACATAGCGTCCTGGGTCACCCGATCACTCGGTCGCGGATACCAGCAGAGCGAGAGTATCCGACACGGGTGTAGGCCGAATCGATCGGCTGTGGGGCCGGCGGGGCTCGAACCCGCGACCAAGGGATTATGAGTCCCCTGCTCTAACCAACTGAGCTACAGCCCCGCTGGCCGGGCAGCCTACCGCCATGCCGCGTTGCTAACCTCCGGACGTGGAGCTGAACACACAGATCCTTCCCGCCATCGACGAGGCCCTCGGCCTCGAGGAGATCCTTGGCGAGGTACCCCCCGACGAGTGCGCACATATCGTTCGCCGCTCCGGCGCACTCGGAGCGGGCGCACTCATCACCGCTGCAGCAGAGTCCGGGATGGAGGTCGAGGCGCTGTGCGGCTACCGGTGGGTCCCCAAGGGTCACGCCCCCGACGATCTGCCGGCGTGCATCCGCTGCGTCGAGATCTGGCAGGCACTCACCTCCCAGTGATTCGCACCAGTCTGTGAGCCGTCGCACCATTCGTTCCGTCGTGGCTGCCCTCGGAGCGGTCGCGCTCGCTCCCCTCCCGTCCTGTGGACTCCTCGGAAGCGGCGACTCGGTGGCACTGTTCGGCGATTCGTTGACCCTGCTCGTCGCGGACGCGGTGAAGGCGGGGGCCGACGACGAGTTCTCAATCAACGTCAGCGGCACGTGGGGGCTCCGCGTCGACGAGCTTCTCGACCAGGCGGCTGAGGTGTCCAACAGCGACCCCAGCCAGGTCGTCATCAACCTCGGTACGAACAATGTGCTCCAACACCACGACGCGGTCGCCTCCGCCCAGGACCTGGCGTCGATGCTCGACCAGTTCGCCGACGTCCCGTGTGTGCACGTCGTGACCCTCAACGAACACATCAACCGGCTCGGCGAGGATTTCGCGCCGGATGCCGCTGCGCTCAACGCTCAGATCCGCGAACTCGCTGGGCGTCAGCTCAACACCAACGTCATCGACTGGAACGCGATCGTCACCGAGCACCTCGCCGAGGGGATCATCTCCGAGGACACGGTTCACCCGAATTCGAAAGGCGTCGAACTGCTCGCCGACGCGTACTTGGACGCGCTCCGAACCTGTTGAAACCCGACCCGTTCGAGGAGAGCGTTTCGGGAAGGCGGTGTCAGCCGCCGCCGGCGGCGTCACGCGCCGCGATCCGCTTGAACGCTTCATCGCGGGCAGGAGCCGAGCATTCGTTGACGGCGCGTTGGAGGCTCTCGTAATTCTTCCCGATCGCGGCCCAAGCCACGTTGTACTGCATGACCGACTCCGTGAACAGGCCCGGATCCGCCTTGATGGCGTTGCACGCACGCTCAGCCTCGGCGTCGAACGCCGCTTGCATCGCGGTCGCATCGACACCCGCTGCGATGGTCGTCGTCACTCCGGCAACCGATGTGGAGGCACCACCGGACGGAGCCGTGGTGGGCGTCGCCGCATCGACCGCAGTAGTCGGCGTTTCGCCGGCCGACGGCGCAGTGGTTTCGGCCGAATCAACGACGGTCGTGGGCGTCGCTGCGTCAGCGACCGTGGTTGGAGTCTCCTCGGAACTACTCGCTGCCTCAGGTTCTGCGTCGTCGCCACCACTGAGGAACATGAAGGCGCCCCCACCGAGCAACACCACCGCCAGGATGCCGAGCAGGAGAGGAAGCTTCGACTTGGGCTCGTTCTTGCCCTTTTGTGTCTTCGCCTTCGGGGGCTTTGGAGGTTTGGGTGGCTTGGGCAACTCGGCCTCCGTTGATTTGTGGTGACGGTCCCGCTTGACTTTCACCTTGCCCGTCTGGTCCTGCACCTCCGGGGTTGCCGCCGCGGCGGGTTGCGATGCTTGATACTCGCCTACGAGCCCTTCGAGCCCGCCATCATCGAGATCGCTGGTGTCGCCAACCCCACCCGCGGGGCTGGGTGCGGACGAGGCGTCGGCTTTGCCCCGACCACGCCGGCGTGACACCGTCGGAGCGGAGGCCGTCGGTGAACTTGACGACGACGAGGACCCGCCCTGGTCGAACGTGCCGAATACCGGCCCAGGCGTGGAGTCGTTCGATTCGAACAGCGATCCCGTCGGGGTCGGCGTCGCCAACGGCGAGGGCGTCGGTGTCGGTGTCGGTGTCGGCTCAGGGGTTGGAGCCGAGGGAATCGGAGGTGCGCTGAACAACGAGCCTCCTCCACCAGCACCGGTAGCGCCCGCCGGTGGCCCGCCGAACGAGGTCGGACCCGGCTGAAACAGCGGGGCTCCGGGCGTCGCAGCCTCGGCGGAGGGGGCGGAGGGAGCGGAGGGAGCCGAGGGCGGCGGTTGAACGGCTGGAGCCTCAGGGACGGGCGGTGTCGGTGCCGCAGGCGGCGCGGACGCTTCAGGGGTGAACATCGCCGTAGACGAGCTGGCGGCGTCATCGGCATTGTCGCCGAAGCCCGACGTCCACATGAAGTCCGCGAGCGGAGCGCCACCCGAGCTGGAGCCCGCGGCGGGCACGCTGCCGTTCCCGTTGCCAGTACCGACGGCCGCCTGGTCGAAGGCCGCAGTGCCGACCGGAGTGGGGGTCCCGCCGGACGCCAACGATCCGGTCGTGCCGGCGTCGAGGCCAAGCCCACTCACCGTTGCCTCAGGAATCGGTTGGGTCGACTGCGACCACCGCTCTCCGTCCCAGTAGCGGTACTGGCCCGCATTCTTGGGATCCACATACCACCCGGCTTGCGCTGCCATTGCACCTCCCAGAGCGTGACCTCGAAACAGACCGTAAAAGGCGAGAGTATCGGCAACGGGGGTAGTAAGTCACGGAGGGCGGTATGGTGACTTCAGCTGCCCACCGACGCCCGCCTCCCCGCAAGGAGCTACCCGTGAGCACGCACCGTCCGGTGATCCCGAAGTACATCGGTGGCGGCGCACCGTTGGCCGTCACCATGGCCGACCGCCCCGACACCCCACCCGGCGTCGCAGTGATCGTCGCTTCCGGCGAACTCGACCGCGAGACCGCACCGCGCCTCGCCGACCGACTCGTGGCGGCGGTCGGCGACCACACCAGCGTCGACCTCGACCTCGACGGGATCACGTTCATCGACAGCCAGGGTCTACGCGTGCTGATCGAGGCGAAGCTCCGCGCCGGAAACGACAAGCACGTTCGAATCACCGCGGCGTCGACGCAGGTCCGCCAGCTGCTCGACATGACCGGGCTCACAGAACTCCTCGACGGCTAACGCCGGATGGGGTCTAGGCTCCCGCCGGGCGGAACGGACGCCGACCGGTAGGAGTTGGGATGAACGTGCGGCTGGGGATGCGGCAACTCGTCAGTGGGTGGGCGGGACGACGTCGCGAAATCGAAGACGAGCGCTATGACGACTTGCGAGATCTGGACGACACCGCCGAGGAAATCGTGAACCTCAGCGACTACGTCACTCCGGCGACTCGTTTCGAGGAACTCGTCGCCTATCACGACCTGTCGCCGTCGATGCTTGCCCTGGAGGCTCTCGCCGAACCCCCTCGCTGAGTTGTCGGGCCGTCCGATCTACACCCCACCGATGCCGATCGACGCCGCCGTACCGCTTGCCGGGTTCCGCAACGGTGATCTCGTCTTCCCTGTCGACGACACCGGAGGTTCGGGCAGGTTCGACACGCCCGTCGTTCTGCTCCACGGATTCCCCCAGACGCGAGCGTCGTGGCGATCGATCACCCCGGCGTTGAGCCAACGCCGCTACCGGGTCCTTGCCCCCGACCAGCGCGGCTACGCACCCGACGCGCGCCCATCTGGCCGACGCTCCTACGCGCTCCCCCATCTCGTCGGTGACGTGGTGGCGCTCCTCGACACCATCGAGGCTGAGCAGGTGCACCTCGTGGGTCACGACTGGGGAGGTGCCGTGGCGTGGGCCTTCGCCGAAACCCACCCGGAGCGGCTTCGAAGCGTCAGCGTGCTGTCCACCCCACACCCGAGGGCGATGCTCCGGGCAGCGCTCGCGGGCAACCAACTGGCCAAGTCGTGGTACATGTTCGCGTTTCAGCCCCCCGTTGTTCCGGAAGCGGTACTCCGGAGTCGACGCGGAACCAAGTTGTTCCGCGCCGCCTTGTCGGAGTCGGGGATGCCGGCCGGCGAAGTCGACGCGGCCGTAGCGCTGATGTGCAGTGACGCGGCGACCGGAATCCTCAACTGGTACCGGGCGGTGCCGTTCGGCGCAGCGGTCTCGGCCCACCACATCACGGTGCCGACCCTTTACGTCTACGGGGCGCGCGACATCGCTCTCGGCCGTGCTGCAGCGGACTTCACCGCTCGATGGATTCGAGGGCCGTACCGCTACGACGTACTTCCCGACGCCGGCCACTGGCTGATCGACGACGCGCCCGACCAGGTGGTCGCGGCCTTACTCGACCACTTCGAGGCGACCGATCACTTGTAGCGGATCACGCCCCGGATGTTCCGACCGGCGAGCATGTCCTCGAAACCCTGGTTGATGTCCTCGAGCGCGTACTCGCGGGTGACCATACCGCCGAGATCGAGCTGACCGCTGCGGTAGAGGTGCATCAAACGGGGAATGTCCGAGTTGGGATTCGCCGATCCAAAAATCGTGCCGACCAACTGCTTCTCCATGAGCGTGAGGTCACACAGGGAAATGCTGATGCTCCCCTCGTTCACCGGATGGATGTTGGTGACGACCACTCGGCCACGCTTCGCGCAGAGCTGCATGATCGGGCCGATCTGCTCGCCGTCACCGACGCCCACGGCGCAGATGATCTTGTCGCACATCCGACCCCACGTGATCTGCTGGATCAACTCGAAGGCCTCGCCGAGCGTCGACGCGGTGTGGGTCGCGCCGAACGTCTTGGCCTGCTCACGCTTGAACTCGACCGGGTCGATGGCCACGATGTTGCGCGCTCCGGCAAGGCGTGCGCCCTGCACGGCAGCAGCACCGATGCCGCCGACACCGATCACCGCGACGTTGTCGCCCGGACCGACCTCGGCTGCGTACACCGACGAACCCCATCCCGTCGTGACGCCGCAGCCGACGAGGCACGCGAGCTCGAGCGGAATGTCGTCCTCGATCTTGACGCATGACATCTCGTTCACGACCGTGTGCCGCCCGAACGTTCCGAGGCACACCATGGTCCACAAGTCGGTGCCGTCGGCAGCGTGATGGCGGGTCGTACCGTCGAGCTGAGCTCCGACCAACAGCGCCGCCCCGTTGTCGCACAGGTTGGAGTGGCCGTCCGCACAGCTCTGGCAGTGGCCGCACGCCGGCACGAAGCTGAACACGACGTGGTCGCCGGGAGCGACACGCGTGACGCCTTCGCCCACCTCCATGACGATCCCGGAGCCCTCGTGCCCACCGATCAGCGGCGTGACCGCCGGCAAGTCACCGGTGCGGGCATGGTCGTCGGAATGGCACATGCCGGAGGCGACCATCTCGACGAGTACCTCGCCGGCCTTCGGTGGGTCGAGCGTGATGGTCTCGACGCTCCACTTGCCCCCCGGCTCCCACATGATCGCTGCCTGAGTTTCCACAACATCCTCCCTGTTGCCGCCCCCGGCGACATCCTCCCGTAGCTGAGCAGGACGGTAGCGGCCCGGCGACCTCTTGGGTAACCGGACGCGTTCAGAACGCGGCGTCATCGGCCGACAGGTCGATATGCGCTTGCGCCCATTCCGCACCATCGCAGCGCTGGTGACGGCGATCGCGACCCTTGCGGTTGCAGGAGGAGTCGCTGAGAGCGAGCCGACGCGATCGACCGGCCCAACGGTGAGCGTTCCGACCTCCACCCTTCCCGCGGTTGGACCGAGGCCTCCGGCCGCGCCGACCACCTCGGGGTCGGTCGGCCCCACGCAACCAGACCGTGTGTCCGTCTCTGCCCCGTCGGCACAGACCCCGTCGTCGAGCGCCACGACGTCGTCGACGACCCCAGCGGCTGCCCCGACGACGAAACCGGCGCCCCCCGCACCTCGGCTTCCGTGGTTCGCTTTGACAGCGTCGTGGAACCGCCCGGTGAGCGACTTTGGACCGTCGCCGGACCTCCAGCAGTACGCCGAGCGCCTCTGGAACTTCGGCGGCGGAGCGGCACCGCCCGGCACCGTCAACGTGGCGTTCGGCGACTACTCGGTGCCCGTGTACCCACTGTCGGAGGCCACGACCACGGCGCGGGTGTACCAGACGACCTGGGCGATGGAGCTCTACGACTTCGGTCTTCCCCTCGGTACCCGGATCCCGTGGAACCCGGCCTGGCGAGCGGGAACAGGCAACGACAACATCCTGGCGATCGTCGACGAGACGACCGGACGAGCGTGGGAGATCGGCGGAGTCGGCCAGGCAAACGTCAATTGCGCCAGCCGGGCGAACGTCGCCGCATCGACCCGCGCCAACGATTGGCAGTCCGACTACCTGTGCATCAGCGGCATCCGCCACTACGACAACCTCTACACCGCGACCGACGGCTCGACGGTCGACGGCCGCGGGGCGGGCATCAACAAGCTGGCGCTCCTCACGCGCGCGGAGGAGGTCCGAGCGGGCGCGATCCGTCATGCGCTCGAGATGACGATCACCTCCACGATGTTCGGCGCGCCGGCGTGTGATCCGATCCGCGGAACGTCCGCGTTCGGAGCAGGGAAGTCGTGCGGCTTCTTCGTGTCACCGGCGACGAAGCTGGAACGCCTGCGACCCGATACCGGTTGTCCCGGCACCCAGGAGGTTTCGGAGGCCGCCCGCTCGCGAACCGTTCCGGAAGGAATGCGGTTCGCCTTACGAATCAGCGACGCCGAGATCGAGCAGTGGCTCGACAGCCGAGGCTATGTCGGCCCGAAACGTCAGACGGCGCGGGTGTTCGCCGTGGCGCTCCGTGACTACGGATGGATCGCCGCCGAGACCGGGTGCTGGGGGATGAGCATCGAGACCGACTCGGTGATCGGGGCCCAGGGCGCGGCGTGGGCGGAACTCGGCATCGTCAGCGATGGCCGACCGTACCCTCACGGCGATCTCCTGGACGGCCTGTTCGCTCCAGAGCGAATCTACGTCGTCACCCCTCCGGGCTGAGCGCGGTCTCGGCAGCCCGCTTGAAGCCGACGTTCTCCGTCGCGATCGCCGCGAGGAGCTGTTTTCCGCCGAGTCGGGCGACAACCCCGGCGCCGACGCCCGACAGCTCCAACGACAGCCGGTTGGTCGTCGTGTGGTCGTCGATCCGGACGAGGTCGTGACGGCCGGTCATCGTGACACGGCCCAACCGTGCCGACCACGCGAAACGGGTCGGAGCCTCCAGGTCGGTGACGGTCCACACTCGGGGAGATTGTCGGGGCTGTACCAGGCGAGCGGATGAACCGACGGCGAGCGGGCCTCGTTGCAGCCGCTCCACGCTCGTGATCGTGGGTGTCAGTTCCGGCCATCGTTCGATGTCCACCGTCAACTCCCACACACGTTCGATCGGGGCCGCTATCTCCAACTCGTGGGCAATCACCTTCGCCATGACCCCAATGTACCATTTGGTACATGGCAGCTTCCTCCCCGGATGAATCGAGCGCTCGCGACGGACTCGTTGATCGACTGCTGGAACACGCCGCCTCCAACGGCTTCAGCGACAGCAGCCTTCGCGAGCTCGCGTCCGCCGTGGGCACCAGCCACCGAATGCTGATCTACCACTTCGGATCCCGCGACGGCGTCATCGCCGCGGTCGTTGAGCGAATGGAGACCAACCAACGGACAGAGCTCGAATCCCTGGCCGAGGAGGCAACGACGCCCACGGATCTCATAGCGCGACAGTGGGCACACCTCAGCGACCCTGCGATCGCCCCGTTCGTCCGATTGTTCTTCGAGGTCACCGCACACGCGATGTTCAGGCGCCCCGGGACCGCAGGGTTCATCGAGAACCTGACCGACCCCTGGATCGAGCTCGGCTCTCGGCTCGCCGAACAGATGGGCGTGGACGCCGACTCTGCGGCGATCCGACTCGGTGTGGCCGTCAGCCGCGGTCTGCTGCTCGACGCAGTCACGTCCGGTGACCCAGTGCCGGCAACCGAGGCGATGCAACGGTTCCTGCAGATGTGGGAGGCCACCGCTTCGACACGACTGGTGCCACCGCCCCTCCAGCGATGATGATCGACCCCCATGTCCCTCCGGAACTTCCGAATCCTCTCGATCGCCGAAGCCGTTTCGTGGCT
>JAIBBP010000171.1 GCA_019694615.1 Microthrixaceae bacterium
CCTCGGCTACGGCAGCGACGAGATCGCCGCGGTGGTCGGCAACCTACCGGTCGACGGCGACGCGTCCGACCTGCTCCGCCAAGCGTTGCAGCAGTTGGCGGTCGCCTGATGGGGGTAGTTTGATGGCTCGTGACGAGATCCTCGATCCCGAGTGGAACTCGCTCGATGCAGTGGTCGATGGTCTTGAGACGCTCGCGGGAGTCGTCGGCGACACGACGCAGGCGGCCCTCGACGCGGCCAACCTCCGTCCCCGTGACCTGGCGGAGTTCGTTGGGCAAGCCGAGCTCAAGCACCGGCTGCGCATCATCCTGGAGGCGGCGCGCCGTCGGGGCCAGGCCGCCGACCACCTTCTTTTCGCCGGGCCTCCGGGTCTCGGCAAGACGACCCTCGCTGGGATCGTCGCAACCGAGATGGGGGTCAACCTGCACATCACGTCCGGCCCGACGCTGGAGCGTGCAGGCGACCTCGCGGCGATCCTCACCAAGTTGGGCGAGGGCGATGTGTTGTTCATCGACGAGATCCATCGGCTGAGTCGGGCGGTCGAGGAGGTTCTCTACCCGGCGGTCGAGGATTTTCAGCTCGACATCGTGTTGGGCAAGGGTCCGGCAGCGCGCTCGATCCGGCTCGACCTGCCGCGATTCACCCTGGTCGGTGCCACGACTCGGACGGGGCTCATCACCGGTCCGCTTCGCGACCGGTTCGGGCTCGTCGCCCGCCTCGAGTTCTACGACGTCGCCGATCTCGAGTCGATCGTGAGCCGCGCTGCGGGCATCGTCGCCGCGTCGATCGACTCCGAGGGCGCCCATGAGATCGCGCGACGCAGCCGCGGGACACCGCGTATCGCCAACCGGCTGCTGCGCCGCGTGCGCGACTACGCCGAGGTCGAGGCGTCGGGCCGGATCGATCGGCGTGTTGCGTCAGAGGGATTGGCGGTGTTCGGCGTCGACGAGTTGGGTCTCGACAAGGTCGACCGTGCGGTGTTGTCGGCGCTGTGCGATTTGTTCGGCGGCGGGCCGGTGGGTCTCAGCACGCTGGCGATTGCGGTGGCAGAGCCCACCGAGACGGTCGAGGACGTCTACGAGCCGTTCCTCATTCAGCAGGGTCTGCTGATGCGAACGCCCCGGGGCCGCGTGGCCACACCCGCGGCCTGGCGGCACCTCGGACTCGCGCCGCCGCCTTCAGCGTCGGCGACCGCGGCCGATCCGTCGCTGTTCGACTGAAGCGACCCGCGCTGCTCGTTCTGTCCTGCGAGAGCACCACCCGGGTGGCGCTCTCGCAGGACAGAACGAGTGGTGTCGGGGGCCGCGTAGGCTCCGGGTCTCGTGGACACTGCCGACTTCGACTACGAGCTGCCTGAAGCAGCGATTGCGTCGACCGGTGTTGAACCCCGCGACTCGGCGCGTCTCCTCGTCGATACGTCTGGCGGCCTGAACGACGCGCACGTCAGTGACCTGCCTCACCTGCTGCAACCCGGGGATCTGCTCGTTGTCAACGACACCCGGGTGCTTCCCGCTCGGGTGCGTTTCACCCGCCAGACGGGCGGCGCAGCGGAGGTACTTCTGTTGTCGAGGATCGAGGACGGTTGGTGGGAGGCGCTGGTTCGACCGTCGGCCAAGTTGCCACCCGGAACGGTGGTCGAGGTTGGTGCGGGGGCTTCCGCGTTCGGCTTCGAGTTCGGAGCGGATCTCGGAGAGGGCCGCCGTATCGTGTGCCCGCTCGTCGGCGGGCATCCCGCCGCGGGCCAGACGCTGCTGGACGCGCTCGAACGTGTCGGCGAGATGCCGCTACCGCCGTACCTCGGCGACGCGCATCTCGACGACCCGGACCGTTACCAGACGGTGTTCGCGAAACGTCCGGCGTCGGCTGCGGCACCGACAGCGGGGCTCCACCTCACCGATGAGCTGATCGACCGGCTTCGAGACGCCGGGATCCGCATCGTGAGCGTCGAGTTGGTCGTAGGGCTCGGGACGTTCCGCCCGATGACCGGTGATCACGTCGAGGAGCACGTCATGCATCACGAGAGTTACCGGGTTCCGCGGTCGACGTGGGAGGCAGTGGAAGAACAGCGCCGTCGCGGTGGCCGTGTCGTCGCCGTGGGGACCACGGTGGTCCGGGCGTTGGAGTCCGCCGCGTCGAGCGGTGAGCTGTCGGGGAGCACCGGACTCTTCATCCGCAGGCCGTACGAGTGGCGGGTGGTCGATGCGCTCCTCACCAACTTCCATCTGCCGCGTTCGACGTTGTTGGTCATGATCGACGCGTTCGTCGGGGACCGATGGCGTGACATCTACTCGACTGCACTCGAGCGTGGATACCGGTTTCTCTCCTTCGGTGACGCCATGCTGCTGCGTCGTACCGAGGCCGGCGTCCGAGCATGAAGCTCCAACTCGATGTCACCGCGACCGACGGTGCCGCGCGCACCGGCGTGGTTCACACAGCCCGTGGCTCGTTCAGGACCCCCGTGTTCATGCCGGTCGGCACCCGCGGTGCCGTACGAGCGCTGACGACCGCGGACCTGGAGCGCCTTGGCGCGGAGATCGTTCTCGGCAACACCTACCACCTCATGCTCCGGCCGGGGTCGGAGGTCGTCGAGGCTCTCGGCGGGCTGCATCGCATGGAGGACTGGGCGGGGCACATGCTCACCGATTCCGGTGGTTTCCAGGTGTTCTCACTGTCCCCGAAGGTGGACGACGGCGGTGCGACGTTCCGTTCCACCTACGACGGGTCATCGCATCGGTTGACCCCCGAGAGCGCCGTCCGGATCCAGGCGCAGTTGGGTGCCGACATCCAGATGGTGCTCGACGTGTGTTCGGCGTTGCCGGCGTCACGAGCCACGTTGCGGCGCGCCGTAGATCGCACGGCGGACTGGGCTGTACGCGCCCGCGCCGCGCACCGCCTCGACGGCGACGGCGCGACCGCGGAGTGGCAGTCGTTGTTTGGAATCGTCCAAGGCGGCACTATTGGGGCTGCGACCTGCGCCCCGAACAGATTGCAGCGAACGAGGCGCAGGCAGACGAAATAGCGCCGCGCGTGCGCCCGGTGTGGGTGTG
>JAIBBP010000151.1 GCA_019694615.1 Microthrixaceae bacterium
CCGTGCTCAGCGCGGGAAGCATCCCCCAGCACGACCCGTCGATCCAGCAAACAAGGAAGTAGCGATGACCCCACCTACTGCACTTGCCGCACGGCCCTCTGCGGACCGGCACATCCCCGTCCGGCGCCTGCGTGTCCCTCCCGATGTCGTCGACTCCGATTGGATCGTCGCCGACGACCCGATCTTCAGCCACCTCCTGGCGACGTTGTCCGCGGTGTTCCCCAACGGCGAGGACTTCTTCGTCGCATCGGTCCGCCGGCACCGCGACGCCGTGGCCGACAACCCCGTCCTCAAAGCGCAGGTCAAGGGGTTCATCGGCCAGGAAGCGATGCACGGTCGCGAACACCGCGCACTCAACCGGAGACTGGCCGAGGTCGGCTACAACACCGTCCGCGCCGACCGTGCCATACAGCGGATCTGCAATCTCATCCTCAAGGCGCGCCCAAGGCTCCTGGCGATCGCTGCGACCGCAGCGGCGGAGCATTACACGGGTCTTCTAGCGGAGACGGCACTCGAGCATGAGCCGACGCGGAAGATTCTGTTCGGCCAGGAGTCGGTCGAGCCCCTGATCTGCTGGCATTCGCTGGAGGAACTGGAGCACAAGAACGTCGCGTTCGACGTCATGGTCGCGGCCGGGGCCGGCTATCCGATTCGCGCCGCTGGCTTCCTCGCGACCTCGACCGCACTGGCAGGCTACGTCGGGGTCGAATGGGGCCGATCGGTCTTCGAGGACCGCCACCGGATCACCCGTGCCCACCTTCGGCAGTTCCGTCGGAACTTTCCCCGTCAGCGGCTGATCAACTGGCGCTTCCTCGTGAAGGCGTGGGCGTACCTTCGCCCGGGCTTCCACCCCGATGACACCAACACCGACGCCGTCGTCGAGCACTGGCGCACCGTCCTCGCCGACGTCGCCACCTCCGGCAAGGCCGCGGGGTAGGGCTCGGTGCCTGAACTTCAGGCTCACCGGTGATCATGGACACGGGTAAGCCTGAACTTCGTTCCCGCTCGCGCCGCGACCGCCGGCAGGGCGACGTAGCGCCTTTGAGGTCCTCAATGCAGCGCTGGTCGGCTGCGGCTTCGGCAGGGGTGGGCGCAACAACGGCATCAACCTCCTGCGAGCACGTCACCAGAGTCGTGCAACGGACCGGAGCCAAGGTCGTGTGGACCACCGCACCGACCTGGCGTCCGGTCTACAACCCGGCGCTGTTCATGGGGAAACCGCCGTACGCAGAAGCCCGGCCGGGACGCTCCGACCGCTACAACGCTGTGCCGGCCGGAGTCGTCGGCGTCGTTCCGAACGTGACGTTGCTCGATCTCGCCGGATACATTCGGGGCCAACCGGGCGGCGAGTTCGACCCGAACCACCGCACCGACGGAGTTCACCTGACACTCGAGCCCACTGATCGTGTCGCGGCCGACTTCCTCGGACCGTGGATCGTCGCGGTCGGACGAACCTGACCGGAGAACTACACGCGTTCGATGACGATGGCGGGGGCCATTCCGCCACCGGCGCACATGGTGATGAGGCCGTAGCGGCCACCGGTGCGCTCCAGCTCGTCGAGCGCCGTACCGATGAGCATCGCTCCCGTCGCGCCGATCGGGTGCCCGAGCGCCATGGCACCGCCGTTGATGTTCACCTTGTCACGATCGAGGTCCAGGTCTCGGAGGACCTTCTCGACGACGACGGCGAACGCCTCGTTGATCTCGAACAGGTCGATGTCGTCGAGCACCAACCCGGCGCGAGCCAGCACCTTGCGGATCGCCGGACCGGGGGCGTTGAGCATCAACGTCGGGTCGTCGCCCATGTTCGCGGTCGCCACGACTCGCGCCCGCGGTGTGAGCCCGTTGGCCGAGGCGTAGCTCTCGCTCGCAATCAGTACCGCTGCGGAACCGTCGACCACACCCGAGGAGTTGCCGGCGTGATGAACGTGTTCGATGTCGACGTCGGGGTACTTCTGGTTGATGAGCTCCCGGAACGTCGGGTGATCGCCGTGTCGGTAGTCGGCGAGCGCCGGGAAGCTCGGCGCCAGCGCTGCGAGGGACTCGACGGTGGTGCCGGGGCGGGGGAACTCCTCGCGGTCGAGAGCCACGGAGCCGTCCAAGTTCAGGACGGGGATCAGGCTCCGGTCGAACCGGCCCTCGGCGATCGCCCGGGCGGCCCGCCTCTGGGACTCCGCGGCCAGCGCGTCGAGCGCGTCGCGCCCGATTCCTTCGATCGTCGCGATCGCGTCGGCGCAAACGCCCTGGTGCGACTGGGGGTGAAGCTCCTGGAGGTGGGCGTTGAGCGCGCCCATCGGCAGCAATCCCTTCCTGGGCATCGACATCATCTCGGTGCCGCCACCGATCACCAGGTCTTCCATCCCGGCCATCACGGCGTTGGCGGCGATGTTCGTCGCGGTGATTCCCGAACCGCAGAAGCGGTCGAGGGTCATGCCACTGGCGCGCACGTCGTAGCCGGCGTCGAGCGCCGACATCCTGCCGAGGTCGCCGCTCTGCTCGCACACCTGCGAACTCGTCCCCCAGGCGATGTCGTCGACGTCGGCTGTGTCGAAGTCGTTCCGCTCCGCGAGCGCTTCGAGCACCGTACGACCGAGGTGTTGGGGGTGCAGGTGGGCGAGAGCGCCTTTGCCCTGCTTGCCGATACCGCGAGGGGTCCGACACGCGTCGATGATGAGTGCTTCCGGCATCCAACCCTCCTCAGGAACGTTCGCCGATGAACTCGGCGGTTGATCCGGCGACGGGGAGCGGGTCCATTCCGAGCTTGCGGTGGTCCCAGGAGCGGACCCGCGATGCCGACACCCTCACGGCGACCCGCTTGTTGAGCATGAACTCCACCAGCGGCTTCACCTCCTCGGAGTACGGACCGTTGTATCGCTCCCACACGCTGACGCCAACGGCCCAGATCGCATCCGGGTCCTCGACGATCTCCGCCGTCCCTTCGATGGCGACGCCACGCAACGAGTCGTAGGTGAGGCCGTCCTCGACCGACACCGTGATGCGAGGGTCACGGCGAAGGTTGACCGCCTTCTGGGACCGCGCCTTGGTCTCGAACCAGATGTCGCCGTCGATGATCGAGTACCACATGGCCACGAGGTGCGGTTGGCCGGTCGCCCCGATCGTGGCCATCGTGGCCGTCCGCCTTCGTTCGAGGTAGGCGGCGATCTCCTCGTCGGTCATCGTGATCTGTGAGCGTTGGTTGGTACCCACTTGTCAGTTTCCTCCCGCCCGATCAGCGAGCACGTACGCCGACGCCGCCGAGGTGCCCGCCGCTGCGAACACGGCAGGCCACGCGCCGATCTTCTTGGCCAACGGGTGGGACGCCCCGAACCCGAGTAGGTAGATCGCGATCAGCACTGCCGCTTTGCCGGCACCGACTTTCTGAACCCACTCCCGCCCGGCCACGAACCCTCCCACGGCGAGGACCGCGCCGCCGAGCTCGCGCTTCTTGGTTTCACGGGCGATGAGGTAGCCACCGATCAGGGAGACGGCGACGACGGGTGCGGTAGGAAGTGCCATGGGCGCCACTGTATGCCTCGCCGCCTCGGGCCGGTCGCTCGGTGACATACTCGACCGATGGACGATCGAGCGGAACGCAACGTGTTGGGAACCACCCTCGAACCGTGCGGCACCGACCCGATGACCGGCTTCTACCGGGACGGATGTTGCAGCACCGGCCCCGAGGACGCCGGGAGGCACACGATCTGCGCCGTCGTCTCCGCAGAGTTCCTGGCACACCAGCTGATGATCGGCAACGACCTCAGAACCCCGGTGCCGGCCTATCGCTTTCCCGGTCTCGTGCCCGGCGACCGATGGTGTGTGACTGCGCTCAACTGGCTGCGGGCCCACCGCGACCGAGCGGCAGCCCCTGTGGTGCTGGCCTCGACGCACGAGCGCACCCTCGAGGTCGTCCCGCTCGACGTGCTCATGCTGTACGCCGTCGACGTCCCCGACGACCCGGGCGCGCTGACCATCTAGGGCGGCGCGGGTGGCACAGGTCAGGCGACGACCAGTCCTCCGTCGCAGGTGATCACCTCGCCGACCGTGAAGGCTCCGGCGCGCGACGACAGGAAGATCGCCAATCCGGCGATGTCCTCGGGAGTGCCGACTCGGCCACGAGGCATCGTCGCACCGATCGCGTCCCAGTCGGTGCCCTCGACGTCGCCGCCGGTGCCCACGCCAGTGCTGAGCATCCACGTCGGGAACGGACCCGGGGCAATCGCGTTCACCAGGATGTTCCGCTTCACGAGCCGGGCGGCGAGCTGGCGGGTCAGCGCGTGGACTGCCGCCTTGGAGGGTCCGTAGGAGTGGGTGTCGAACGCCGGGGTGCGGATGCCGTCGACCGAGCCGATGTTGATCACCCGCGCCGGGTCCGACGCCGTCGCCCCGGCCTCCAGCAAGGGGAGCACGCGTTGGGTGAGGAAGAACACGCCCTTGACGTTGGTATCGAACACCTTGTCCCAGCCGACCTCGGGGAAGTCGTCGAGCGGCGCCCCCCACGAAACCCCCGCGTTGTTCACCAGAACGTCGACCTGCGCCTCCCGATCGCCGATCGCGGCGACCAGCGCATCGATGCCCTGGAGTTCCGCGAGGTTCGCTGGGAGCGACACGCAGCTCGCCCCGTACTCGGCGGCCAACCGCTCGGCGGTAGCGTCGCACGCGTCGGCCTTGCGGGAGCTGATGTAAACCTTCGCGCCGTTCGCCAGGAAGCCCGCGGCGATCATCTCCCCGATGCCGCGGGATCCACCGGTGACGAGCACAACCTTGTCCTTGACGCCGAACAGATCGCCGATCGCTAGCTGAGCCATGTTGGTCCCTCCCGGCGGAGACCGTAGCGCTGCGACCGCTGTCGCGGGGGAGGGGCAGCGTCGGTCAGACGCCGGCGACCTCTGCCCGGCACAGCGCCAGCAGCAGGCACGGAGCAGCGACCTCGGCCCACTTGGTGTGGCCCGCCCGGGTCGGATGGAAGAGGTCGGGCCCGAACAGCGACCGGTCACGGAACCAGTGGTTGGACGGCGTCACGTCCAACAGCACCGCCCGACGATGGCCGGCGGCGACCCGCTCGACAGTCCGGCAGAAGGTCCGTCCGCGACGCCCGATGATCTGGCGCAGCGGCCGAGGGAGCCGAGCGATGCGACCGAGGTCCCCGATGTTGGTTAGTGCCACGACCGGAACCTCGGCGAGCAGCCGGGCCAACAACGCGTCGTAGGTGCGGGCGAACCGTCGCACCCCGGTCCCGTGGATCGCATCGTTGGACCCGACCGACAGGATCACAGCGTCAACGCCGATCAGGTCGACGTCGTCGAGTCGCCTCACCACATCCGCCACCCGGGAGCCCCCCACGGCGTAGGAGATCAAGTCGACTGGACGACCGAGGTCGACGGTCATCAGCGCCTGGCGAACCCACACGTCGTCGGGACTGGTCAGTCCCGGTCCGGTGAGCGAGCTGTCTCCCAACACCACAACCCGCATCGGCGTGCCGTCCCGCTCGGCGTTGACCATCCCGCTCGTGTCGATGTCGCCGGGTCTGGGGAGCGGCCGGTGCGCGGCCCACAGCACTTCCGCCGTCAGCGTGATCCCCATCGCTGCAGTCGCGGCCGCGACCGCTCTCGACACGAGTCCCCTGGCCACAGCACACCCCCCGTTCCGCAACAAAGCAGGTCCCCTCGAATGAGAGTACGCATCGGGGATCCGAGCGCAAGCACGAGGTTGGATCGCAGCGACCCGGTCAGGCCGGGGCTGTCAGATCGAGCTGGTGAGCCCGGGGGCGAGCACGTCCTCGAGGCCCGTCAGCAGCAGTAGGCGTCGCACCGTCTCCGACGTTGACACGATCTCGAACGATGCGCTGTCGGTCTGCGACGCTGCCAGCAGTGCGTGCAGACCCGTTGAATCGATGAAGGTGACACCGCTCAAATCGACCTGGACGTGGGGGAATCGCTCCATTGCGTTGTCGAGGCGGGATGCGAGCACGTCTCGTGTTGCAATGTCGAGTTCGCCCGTCACGACGACCGACGCGCCCCGCTCGTTCTCGACGACGAGGACGTCGAGTGGTCGGTCATTAGCCATAGGTTCTGAGATTATTCCAAGTATCGCGAGATCAACGGTTCGGCAGCGGGGATTGATCCCCAGTCGCGCGGAACCTCGCCGACAGGGGTAGGTTCGGCCCCGATGTCCGGTACGTTCGATCGGCCCGCCGTCCTCTACGGGCCGGAGACCCACAAGGCTGTCGCGAACTTCCCGATCTCGGGCGAAGCGATGCCCATCGAGGTCGTTCACTGGTTGGCGCGGATCAAGGGCGCTGCTGCGACGGTCAACGCTGAGCTCGGCAAGCTCGACCCCGGCCTCGCCGGCGCCATCGCCGTCGCCGCGGAAGCCGTCGCAGCCGGGCTCCACGACGAGCAGTTTCCCGTGGACGTCTTCCAGACCGGCTCGGGTACCTCGACGAACATGAACGTCAACGAGGTCATCTCGACGCTCACCGGGGGAGCGGCGCACCCCAATGACCACGTGAACATGGGGCAGAGCTCGAACGACGCGTTCCCCTCGGCCGTCCATCTCGCGGTGCTCGACGCCACGACCAACCGTCTGTTGCCGGCGCTCGACTCTCTCGCCACCGAGCTCGGGGCGGTGGCGCAGCGGCTTGCCGATGTCGTCAAAGCCGGCCGCACGCACCTCATGGACGCCGTTCCCGTCACGCTCGGCCAGGAGTTCGGCGGGTACGCCTCCCAGATTCGGCTCGGGCACCAGAGGGTGACGGGCGCGCTCGAACGGGTCGGCCGCATTCCGCTCGGAGGCACAGCCGTCGGCAACGGGCTCAACACCCCTGTGGAGTTCGCGCCGCGGGTCCGTGAGATCCTGGCGCGGCGCTCCGCCCTCGCTCTGATCGCCGAACCCGACGATGCCTTCGAGGCGCAGGCCAGTCGGGACGCGCTCGTCGAGCTCTCCGGAGCGCTCAAGGTCGTGGCCGTCTCGTTGACCAAGGTCGCTCAGGACATCGCGCTCATGTCATCAGGTCCCCGGGCGGGGATCGGCGAGATCGTGCTACCGGAGCTCCAGAAGGGGTCGTCGATCATGCCGGGCAAGGTCAATCCGGTGATCCCAGAGGTCGTCTTGCAGGTCGCCGCGCAGGTGATCGGCAATGACACCGCCGTGACGATCGGCGGGATGCAGGGCCAGTTCGAGCTGAACGTGCGCGTTCCCCTCATCGCCCGCAACGTGCTGCAGTCGGTTCGGCTCCTCACCGCAGCGTGCACCGCCTTCGCCGAGAAGTGCGTGGCCGGGATCGAGCCAGATCGTGAGGGCGCTGCCCGCTCTGCCAACGCGACCCTCGCGGTGGCCACCGCCCTCAACGAACTGATCGGCTACGACCAGGCCGCGGCGATCGTGGGTGAAGCCGCTCGATCGGGGGCTCCGCTCCGCGACGTCGCGATCGCGTCGGGCATCGACGCTGCCGACTACGACAGGGTGATCGATCTGCGACGCATCGCCGCCGGGAACGCTGCGACCTGACAGCTCGCTACGACCTGACAGCTCACCGGGCGAGGGTCGAGCCGTACCAGTAGGCCCACTCCCTCAGAGACGTCCGCGCGTCCTCGTCGCGGAGCAGCTCCGACAGCTCATCCTCGGTGACCGCTGACAGGGGAGCGGACCAGGCAACGAAGGAGGCGTCGCCAAGAGGCACGACCTGCGCTGCCGTCCTTCCCGTCGCCGCATCCACCACGAGCCGACCGTCGTCGGCGACCTCGAGGACCGTCCCCGCACCATCGTCGAGCGTCCACCCGAGTTTGGTTCTTTCGGTGGAGTACGCCCGAACGGGAGCGTCGCGCCACGCTTCGAACCCCACGCGATCGACGTCGCTTATGCTGTCCGCGTGGCACGACAGGTAGTCGGCCGGACCGTCGATGGCCAGTGCCGTGAGCATGGCCACGGCGTTTATGTCGAGTTGGACACCGTGCAGCTCGGCGTCCTCGGCGACGATCCTGTAGGTCGTGTCGATGGCCGCAGTCGACCTGTCAGAGACGTGGTTGATCAGTCGCAGCGAGTACCACGGTCCGCGCCGCTCGATCGGCGACTTGGGAGCAACCAGGCAGCACTGCTTAAACTTGCGACCCGAGCCGCAGACACAGGGATCGTTCCTGCCCGTGGCGTTGGAGCGCGGCACCAGCAGATCCAGCGCGGCGATCCACTGCGCGGGTCCGCCCGCTTCGTGGAACCGCCGTTGCGCCTCAACGGCGTTGCCGCGGTGCGACGCCAGCACTCCAAGCTCGCACAGCGCTGCACGGAGGCCGTCGGCGTCCTGAACAGCAGCGAGGAGGTGACTCTCTGCCTCGTCGTATCGTCCGCTCAGGAGCGCGTCGACGCCGAGAAGGTGGCGTATGAACGGTGACGCCTCGTCCTCGCCGACACCGCCCAGTACGTCGACGAAACGGGCCAGCGAGTCGTCGATGAACAGTCGCTGGCGCTGAAGATCGGCCATGGACTCGGCGGTGAACGGATCGGTGAGGTCGCGACGAGTTGCCGCTCGTACGGTCGGATCGAGCGGCGTCTCCGGCTCTCCGATGAGATCGACGAACACGTCGACGAGGCGAAGAAATCGGCGGGCGAAGTGCGGTGGATCCTCGGACACGAGGTCCTCCGCGCTCTGACGAATCATGGCCTGGGCGGTCGTGAGCCACCGCCGATCGCCCGGCCCCCACTGCAGGCCTCGCGACACCAGGCCGGCTGCGGTAGCGAGCTCGGACAGCGGTAGCGTCGGTGACAGAAACGCGTCCGGAACGTCGATCAAGACGTCGAGTGCCGCGGTCGTCAAGTCCTCGCCGAGCGAGCCCGAGGCTCGGTCGAAGCACTCCCGGAACGCTCGTGCCAGTTCGAGGACCTCGGTGCTGTTGACATCGGGCAGGGCCGACGGGTCCAGACTTTCGACCGACGCAGCGTCGCCGACGATCCGAATCGCAACCACATTCCCAGCGGCGAACTCGCCTAGCCACCCCGACGGGCCGTCGAACCGACCGCCGGACAGGACGTCGCCGGGGGTGTAGCTGCTCGCGAGCACGCCACCGCCGGGGAGTTCGCGTCTGGTGCAACTCCAATCGACCAGCGTCAAGTCCGGGAGCGCTTCGAGCGCACCCTCGGCAAGCTCGGTGGGTGTCACGCGGTGAGTGAACGTTCGTCCGTCGAGCGTCCGTGCGGCGTCGAACCAAATTGCCGACGCAGTCCTCCAGATCCCGGGCGGGACCAGGTCCTCTACGACCTCGGCGAGCTCGTCGTCATCGACGTCGGCGACCTCTTCGTACGCCGGGTGGGCGCGCAGCGCAGCGAGAAGCGCGTCGTCGCGCAGCGGGCCGGCGGAAAGCACCTCGACGATGGCATCAGATGCCCGGTCCAGATCGAGCAGATCAAACGGGTCGTCAAAGGGGTCATCGTCGGAATCGGGCACCGCATCGACCATAGCGAGCCGCGCCCGTGGGGGCGGGCAGCGTCGGTACCCTGAGAGGGTGCCGTCCACCGTGCCGTCTATGTTCGAGCCAGGTCCGCGTCGGCTGATCCGCAGCCGATCGTGGGATGCCATCGCCGTGATGGCGGTCGTCGTGCTGTTGACATCGCTCAGCGTGCGGGGACACTTCCACACCGAAGTACGGCTCTCCGAAACCAGGTGGCTCGCCGCTCCGTCGTTCATGAGCGTCCTCGCGGTTGTCGCCCTCGCCGCAGCCCTGACGGGCAAGCGCCACGAGGTCGCCGGTCTGATCGGACTCGCTGCCTCGTCGGTCGGTCTCGGAGCGTTCTGGCTGCTCCTCCGGGAGAATCGCTGGGCGGGGCCCGTCGTCCTCGAACTCTCCGAGACCCATGGCATCCATGCGGCCGACTTCCTCGCCGGCGTGCCCATCCTCGGCGGTATGGGCCTGGCGTTGGTCGCGCTGAGGTCGCTCCGCTCCGGAAGGGCTCAGGCAAGGCCTGACAAGAAGCCGACGACGGCATCGCAGAACCGGTCGTTGCGATCGCCCGCAACCATGTGCCCGGCATCGGAGACGTCGACGAACTGAGCGTGAGGCACGAGGTCGAGGAACTCCCGCGCTGTCTCCTCGCTGACCAGATCGCTGAGTTTGCCCCGCACCAGCATCGTCGGGAGCGTGAGCGTCGCCGCCGCGGAGACGAACCGGCCGGGCTCCTGCGGAGAGTGCAGGCCGTTGTCGGTGTTGAACAGCTGGGGGTCCCAGTGCCAGCGCCAGCGTCCGTCGGGGTCGAGTCGGAGGTTCTTGCGGAGCCCCGAGTGATCAGGCTGCCGGCGACGGTGGGGCTGATATCCAGCCACGGCCTCGGCCGCCTCATCGAGCGATGCGAAGCCCTCCTCTGCGCGGTCGAGCATGAAGGAGACGATGCGGTTCACGCCTTCCTGTTCCTGCCGAGGTGTGATGTCCACCAACACCATCCCGGCGAACAGCCCGGGTTCGAGGACCCCGACCGCTAGGAGCGCGGCGAGTCCGCCGAGCGATGCCCCCACGACAACGGGTGCCCGATCGAAGGTCGCCGCGATCTCAACCAGATCCTCGGCGAAGCGCCCCGGCTCGTAGTGCCCGGTGGG
>JAIBBP010000013.1 GCA_019694615.1 Microthrixaceae bacterium
GTCTCGGTCGGTCAGGGACACCGCGCGGTGGTACGCGGAGGTGGAACGGGTACACCGGCCACGACGGGACATGCCACCCATCGGCGAGGTGACAGGTCCTCCGTCGCGACGTCTGCGGATCGGCGTGCTCGGGGCCATCCCCGAGATCGCGGTCCTCGACACGTCGACCCAGGACACCCTCGAGGCGACTGCGGCCACCCTCGAGGCCTTGGGCCACCACGTCGAGGAGATGGCCCCACCGGTGCATCCGGCCCAGTTCAGGGACGACTTCGTCGACTACTACCGATTCCTCGTGTTCGCCGCGACCCGCACCGCGCGCCTGACCCACGGCGCCCATTTCCGCTCGGCGAACCTCACCGCCTTCACCACCGGCATGGCGGAGTCGTTTCGCTCAGTACCGCATCGGGTCGTCGGCGCAGCGCGAAGGCTGCGGCGGGTGTCCGCCCGGATCGCCGCAGTCCACGAGAGTTACGACCTGATCCTCAGCCCAACCCTCGCCACCGCCGCGCCAGAGCTCGGCTACCTGAGCCCGTCGGTCGATTTCGAGACGCTGCTGGGGCGGGTCACCGGTTGGATGACCTTCACCCCCATCGCCAACGCTGCGGGGACTCCGTCGATCAGCCTGCCGATGGGATTCGACGAAGCGGCGAAGGTGCCCGTTGGATCAATGCTCTCAGCGAATCACGGATGCGATGCGCTGTTGTTGCAGGTGGCGTTCGAGCTCGAGCGGGCACGCCCTTGGCCGTTGTCGACGCTCGCAGCGTGATCGGCGACCTTCTTCGCACCATTTCGAGCTGGGCCCCATCGAATTCTCGTTTGAGAACCTTCCGCTAGACGAAGGGTTCTCAAACGAAAACCATGGGGGCGGTGAACCGGCACTCACAACGGAGCGCCCCGGAGCGTTGATACTGGTATGGGCATGGTGCCGTTCTCTTCCGTGGTGTCTGACCATGGCCCGACCGTGCTCCGCGTGTGCCGGGCGATGCTGGAGCCAACCGAGGCCGACGACGCCTGGTCCGAAACGTTCCTCGCTGCGCTGCGGGCCTACCCCGACCTCGCCCGCGACGCCAACGTCGCGGGGTGGTTGGTGACCATCGCCCGCAACAAGTGCACCGACATGATCCGTCGACGCAACCGCGCCGCAATCCCTGTGGCCGACGGCCTCGACACGGTCGCGACCGATGACCGACCGCACACTCCCGACGCCGAACTCCGTCGAGCGCTCGCCACGCTCAGTGACCGCCAGCAGACCGCGGTGATAGCGCACCACGTCGCCGGCATGCCGTACGCCGAGGTCGCCACGCTGCTCGGCACCACACCCGCTGCAGCGCGCCGCAGCGCGGCCGACGGCATCGCCAAACTCCGCGCCACCTACCGAGAGGATGCACCCGAATGACTCCCACAGGTACGCCCAGTCGAGACGGGCAACAGAACCCGTCGACCGAGAACGTCCTCAGCACGGTGTTCGCGCCGACGACCTCCGGCGCCTCATATCTCAACGCACTCACCACCGAACTCGCCGCACGAGCGGACCGCGACGGGCTGCTCGGCGTGGCATTCCGCTACCTCGACAGCCCGTTCGGCCAGCTCCTCGTCGCAGCGACCGAGGTCGGTGTCGTCCGCCTCGCATTCGCATCCGAGGATCACGACGTCGTGTTGAACGAGCTAGCCGACACGGTCAGCCCCAGGATCCTCGAGTTCCCACGTCGCACCGACGATGCCTCCCGACAACTGGATGAGTACTTCGCCCGGCGGCGCCGCGCCTTCGACCTCCCGGTCGACCTTCGGCTGGTTCGTGGGTTTCGCCGCGACGTGGTCTCCCACCTGACGAAGATCCCCTACGGCACCACGTCCAGCTACGGCGAGCTCGCGGCCGCGGTCGGCAACCCCCGCGCCGTCCGAGCCGTGGGCAGCGCGTGCGCCCACAACCCCGTTCCGCTCATCGTGCCCTGCCACCGCGTGGTGCGCTCCGACGGGACCATCGGCGACTACCTCGGTGGCACCGAGACGAAACGTTCGCTCCTCGCGTTGGAGGCGGCGTGACGGTCGATCTCGCAGTCAGATCGGGATTGGCGGCCCCATCGCGAACGGCCCGTTGACAATCGTCGGAACCCGGCGGAGGCTCGAAGGAGAACGCAAGGGGGAACGACATGGCATACGGAATTGTGTTGGTGTTCGACGGCGTCACCGCCGATGACTACTGGGCGGTGAACGCGAAACTTGGCATCAATCCGGACGGCACCGGCGACTGGCCCGACGGCTTGGTATCCCACAGCGCCGGACCGACCGGCACAGGATGGGTGGTCACCGAGGTCTGGGCTGTGAAAGCCGACCAGGAGGCCTTCATGACCGGGCGTCTGGGAGAGGCGCTGGGAGCGATCGGTGTCCCGGCCCCGGTTCAGGTGATCGAGTCAGACCTCGTGAATCACCAGGCACTCGGCTGATCCGAAAGCTCCCGCCGACAGAACCGGGGTCCGGCATTCGGTAGCCCGCCACCAAGCGCGAGCGAGCCGGGGCGCGTCCCTGCAAGGCTCATCCGCACGACATCGACGGGGGGTCATCACATGAAAGTCGGTCTGAACACCGGGTACTGGTCATCGGGTCCGCCGGCGGGAGTGGTCGAGCAGATCGCTGAGGCGGAACGGCTCGGATTCGACTCCATCTGGACGGCTGAGGCGTACGGCTCCGACGCCATCTCGCCGCTCGCGTGGTGGGGAGCTTCGACCTCGAATGTCCGGTTGGGAACGGCCATCATGCAGATGTCCGCACGCACGCCGACCGCCGCTGCGATGGCCGCCATCACCATGGACCACCTCAGCGGAGGTCGCTTCATCCTCGGCCTCGGCGCGTCGGGGCCGCAGGTGGTCGAGGGGTGGTACGGCCAGCCCTACCCGCGACCACTGGCGAGAACCCGCGAGTACGTCGACATCGTCCGTCAGGTGTTCGCACGCGAGGCGCCGGTCACCTACGACGGCGACCACTACCGGCTTCCGTATCCCGGCGGCGCCCGGCTCGGCAAACCCCTCAAGCCGACCGTCCACCCGCTGCGCGCCGACCTCCCGATCATGCTCGCGGCCGAAGGCCCTAAGAACGTGGCGCTCGCCGCGGAGATCGCGGACGGGTGGCTGCCTTTCTGGCTCTCACCGAAGAGCGACCCGTTCTACCGCGCTGCCCTTGCGGAGGGCTTCGCACGCGAGGGCAGCCGCCATCAGGGGCTGGACACCTTCGAGGTCGTGTCGCTGCTCCCGGTGCTCATCGCCGACGACGTCGAAGGATGCGCCGACTTCCTGCGCCCCATGCTCGCCCTCTACATCGGTGGCATGGGAGCGAAAGGCGCGAACTTTCACTACGAGGTGTTCGCCCGACTCGGCTACGAAGCTGAGTGCGCCAAGATCCAGGATCTCTATCTTGACGGGCACAAGAGCGACGCCATCGCCGCCGTGCCAACGGCGCTTGTCGAGGACGTCGCTCTTCTGGGGCCACTCGACAAGATCACCGCCGAGGTCGAACAGTGGAAGGAGACGGTCATCTCCACAGCGCTGGTCACCGGCCCTCCATCACAGTTCCGGACCATCCAGGAACTGCTCCTGTAGGCCCACTTCCAGCCGAACCCACTCACGCCGCCGACCCACCGCTGTCGGGTCGGTCGAGCCGGGCCAGGCCGACAGCAGCGGAGCGGACCGCACCTTCGAGCACCCAGATCGCGAGTGCGACCGCTGCCACGGGCCGCGCCCCGACGACAAACGCCACGCCAGCCGCGTTGACTGCACCGAATCCCGTCCACGACCTCGTGAGCGAGAAGCCCTCCGAAAGGCGCGCCGGTCCACCGCCACGCAGCATTGGCAGCAGGTACGCGAGCGACCCCCAGACGATCTGGCCATACCCGGCGACGACGAGAACCGGCAACCACCGGCCCCCGAGCACGCTGTGGCCTTCAACGAGTTCAACACCAGTGGCGATCACCGCAGCAACCCACCACAACGAGCCGATCCACAGCGCAGCAAGGCGCGGCCCCGCCCAGGTCAGTTGTCGACGCCTCAGCGGTGGCATCCACACGAGCGCCGCGGCAATCCCGAGTGCGAAGCCGAACCATCCGGCCGCTGCGAGATCGTTGCTACCAGCCGCTACCCCGACCGCCGCCAGCGACACAGAAGCCGTCTGCCAGATAAGCGTGAGAACGAGGCGGCGCGTCGTAGCCCGTGCGGCCATTCGTGAACGTCCCACCGTCGACGCGAAGAACGGGAGTGTCCCTCCCACGGTCAGTCCAACGAGGCCCAGGACGTTGAGCGTTACATGGGCCGATCGGAGCGCAACGGTCGGCCCGGCGACCGCCGCGAGTGCCCCCAGCGAACTGCCCACGACGCCGGCGATGAGAGCGGCCACGTAGGCCGCGATGGCAGGGTCGAATCGGCGTTGGGATCCACGACGCGCTGCCCACGCCAGGAGCACGATGAGTCCGATGAGTCCGATGAGGTAGATCCCCGCCGCCGCCCCGACGACGCCCGCCGACAGCTCCAGTCTGCGGGAGACACCGAGGCCCGCCGCTCCTAGAGCGATGCAGCCCCGCTGCAACGACACCCAACTCTCGGGCGGCGCGGGAGCCGCCGACCACGTGACCGTCAGCATCAACGAGACGCCGCTGATTGCGCTCACCACCCCGCCAGCGAGGAGGAGGTGCAGGGCGAACCACTCGCCAGCGTCCGTCCGTCCGTCCAGCGCAGCGGCAAGCCCTGCGGCGATGAAGAAGGCGAGAGCGAACCGAACGGTCGTGCGGGTCTGGGCGTGCGAACGCACGACGCGGTCCGCAGCCTCCTCGCGCGGTGCCGCACCGCCGGTGACCTGCTGTCGACTCATCCGTGCCATCGCCCGGCCTCCGCTTCGCCCGCGCACGCCCCTTCCGTCTAGCAACCGACGGAACAACCTGTCCACGGATCACCGCACCGTGACACATTCCTCAGGACTCGGCTCGACGTTGTTGTTAGGGTTGCCTAATGCCTACGACTCACGCCCAGACGACCGACAGCTCAGGGCCCGAGGCGCTCTCGTCGCTTCCGGGAGCGGCCCTCGACACCGGCCGAATGCCCGGCCACTGGCTCCTGGCACGCCTCGGAAAGCGAGTACTTCGGCCAGGAGGCGTAGAAATGACACGCTTCCTGCTCGACAAGCTTGCGATCTCCACCGACGATGATGTCGTCGAGATCGCTCCCGGTCTCGGGGCGACAACACGTCTCGTACTGGGATGCGAACCCGCCAGCTACGTGGGGGTCGACCGCGACCCTGACCCCGCCGGCCTCCTCGACACGATCCTCGACGCGCCCAACCGGCGCGTGGTCGAGGCGAGCGTCACCGACACGGGCCTTCCCGCCGCTAGCGCGGACGTCGCATTCGGCGAGGCGTACCTCTCGATGCAACCCGACTCCCTGAAGGAGAAGTCGATCTCGGAGTTGGCCCGCGTGCTCCGGCCGGGGGGACGCTTCGCGCTCCACGAGGTCGCCTTCCGCTCCGACGAGACCGACGACGGATCGCGATCGGCGACGATGGCCGACCTCACCTCCACCATCAAAGTCAACGTGACTCCCATGTCACCCGGCGCCTGGGAAGCGCTCCTCGATCGTCACGGGCTGGATGTCGTGAGCCGTCGAGAGCTGCCTCTTCACCTCCTCGAGCCTCGACGCCTCCTGGCCGATGAGGGCTTGCCGGGGGCCCTGCGCTTCCTGCGCAACGTCCTCCGGGATCGGGACGCCCGCGCACGCGTCGTGGCGATGCGCAAGGCCATGAAGTCCCACGAGGACCACCTCCAGGCAATCGGTCTGGTCGCAGTACGGCGGGAGGTCTGACGTGGCCCGCCGAATCGCCTGGGCGCTCGGAGCGCTGGTCATCGTCGGCGGAGGAGCGCTCTGGTGGCTGCTCGAACCACGCGACACCACCGAGGTGACCAAGGAGCAGGCGCTCGAGCAGTTCCGAGAGTCCGACAGATCGACATCGAGCACGACACCCGAGGACGAGGCGTCCGACGGCGACCGTCCGGCGGCTACGCCCGCTCCGGGTGTCTACACGTATGCCGCGTCCGGTTCGGAGGACGTCAAGATCGGACCGCTGCCCACCGAGACCCGCCAGTTCCCGACGACGGTCACGGCGACCGTCACCGCGTCGGGGGAGACCTGCTTCGACTGGAATGTCAACCTGTTCGAGCAACACACCGAGGAGACGCGTTGGTGCCGAGACGGGTCGGCGCTCCGCCTCGATCAACATGTGAAGCACCAACAGGTCGGAGCAGTGGCGCCGACCATGACGATGACGTGCGACCCAGCGGTCTACGTCGCCGACCTCGACGCGGCCGGGACAACCAGCGTGAACTGCGTGCTCAACGTCAAAGGCGGGCCGTTCTCGGTGGAGGCCCAACTCAGCGGTGAGGTGACATGGAGCGAGCCCGAGACCCGCACCATCGATGGGGCCGAAGTCGAGGCTCGTCGGCTCACCGCCCACTACCCCGCCACTGGGAGCGTCACGGGTACGTGGGACGAGACCGTCTGGTTCGACGAGAACCTCCTGCCACTCGAGGTCGAGCGTTCGCTTCACCTCGCCGGAGCGGCAACCTTCGACGAGACGAGCACGCTCACCCTTCAGTCGAGAACCCCCGACACCTGAGTGAGTCCACGTCATCACGTGGACACTGCGGACTCCGTAGTCTCGGGCGGTGGCCACCACCGAACGAGAGATCACCGCACCCGTCGACCTGTGCACGGCGGATGGTCGCCAACTCCACGCCGACGCGTGCGGGTGGTCCCGCCAACCGACGCTCACCGCGAACCTTCGCGGCTCGTGGGGCCGCAACAAGCGTTGGGACTACTGGGCGATCCTCGCCGGCGATGTTGTCGTTGCCGTCACCTACGCCGACGTCGACTACCTCGGGATGGCCAGCATCTGGTGGTGCGACCTCGCGACCGGCCGCTCCGGCGGCCGTGACAACAACGTGCCATTCGCCCGGGGGATCGACTTGCCCGACAGGCCCGGGACAGCGCCGCTCCGGTGGTCCGGCCCCCGGGGGGAGGTGACGATCAGCGACGACACAACCGGCACCACCATCCAGGCTGCTTGGACCGAGCGAGACGGAACACCGGCGAGCCTTCGCGTGGTCGTCGACCTCCCGACGGGGCACGAGTCGCTCAACGCCGTGATTCCCTGGAGCGTCACCCGGTTCCAGTTCACCTCCAAGCATCAGGCTCGGCCGGCGCGTGGCACCCTCACCATCGGCGAGGAGACCCGCGAGCTCGGCGGGGCATCGGACGACGCGTGGGGCGTGCTCGACGTCGGCCGCGGCCGGTGGCCCTACCGCAACGTGTGGAATTGGGCGGGAGGTGCCGGCCGCTCCGCCGACGGAGGACACACGATCGGACTGCAATTCGGTGGCAAGTGGACCGAGGGAACCGGCTTCACCGAGAACGGGATCATCGTCGACGGGAGACTCACCAAGATCGGCGACGAACTGCGGTGGGAGTACGACTGGGACGCACCGTTGCGACCGTGGACCGTTCAGGCACCGGACGGATCGGTCGACCTCATCCTCGAACCCCGCTACGACAAGCACACCCGCGTTGAAGCGCTGGTGTTGGGAATGGAGGTCCACCAGGTGTTCGGCCGGTGGACCGGCACGGTGCGTGACGACAGCGGCACCGAGTACCACCTCGACAAGATCCAAGGGTTCGCCGAGGAGGCACGCAACCGCTGGTGAGCGGCCCGCGGCGCCTTAGCGGTGAGCGGCGATCCAGTCGGTGATCGTCGCCAGCACCTCGTCACGCTCGGGTTCGTGGTGCAGCTCGTGGTACGCGCCATCCCAGAGGCGAAGCGTCTTGTCGGCCGACGACACTCCGGCGACCAGGCGCTCCGATCCGCCGGGAGTGGTGAGCGCGTCGGCGGTGCCGTGCACCACGAGAATCGGGCAGGAGATCCGAGCGGCCTCGCCGAGCGCTGCCGCCATCGCCACGTTCATCTCGCGCCCGGTGCGGGCAGTGAGCTTGCCTCGGAAGTTGTATGGGTCTCGGTCGTAGTCGTCGCGAACCTGCTGGTCGCGGGACACGGCATTGCCGTCGAGGGCGATGGTACGAAGCCCCGGAGCGAGCTTGCCCACCACGTTGACGACGGCCACGAGCGGCGCCGGGATGCTCTCCGCAGGGGCCAACGCGGCGCTGGCGATAATCAGGCCGGCAAACCGCGAGTCGTCCCGTTCGGCGAGCCGGACCGCAGCGAGGCCGCCCATCGAATGGCCGTAGACGAAGAGCGGTCGGTCTCCACGCACGGTGTCGACGAACGCTGACACATCGTCGACGATCAGATCGAAGCCGTCGATGTCGCCACGCCGCAGTCCCGTTGTCCGACCGTGACCGCGAAGGTCCAGCGCCGAGACCCGGCTGCCGGCCGCGGTCAATGCCTCTGCAACATGGGCGTATCTACCCGAGTGCTCACCGAATCCGTGCACGAGCACCACATCGGACGCGATGTCCGTGGACTCGTCGGGTGACCAGGTCACCGTGTGGAGCCGCACGCCACGCGCGCCGGCAAGGGTCGATTCGGCCGTTTCCATCCAGGAGACGGTACGCGGCCCAGCGGTACACCGCTGCGCTCAACACACTGGGGGAACCTGCCGATACGGAAAGGACAGTGCGCCAGCCGGCGCGAGCGGACCACGGAGCAGCGATGACCGACGAAACGAAGTACCGACTCCTCACCCGCAGCGACATGGACGGCCTGGTGTGCGCCGTCCTGTTGAGGGAGTTGGGAATCCTCGGAGAGATCGACTTCCACCACCCCAAGGACGTGCAGGACGGCAAGGTCGCTGTCACCGAGCGCGACATACTGACCAACCTCCCCTACGTGCCGGGGTGCGGCCTCTGCTTCGACCACCACGCCTCGGAGGCGCTGCGCAACAGCGACATCCCAACGCCAGGGTACGTACTGCGACCCGACGCCAAGTCCGCGGCTCGAGTCGTCTACGACTACTACGGCGGCAGGGATGCCTTCCCGAACGTGTCCCTCGACATGATGGAGGCGGTCGACAAGGCGGACTCCGCCGGATTCTCGATGGAGGACGTGCTCGATCCCCAGGGCTGGGAGCTGCTGTCGTTCCTCATGGACGCTCGGACCGGACTCGGCCGCTTCCGCGAGTTCCGCGTCTCGAACTACCAGCTCATGATGATGCTGATCGACTGCTGTCGTGACCTCGGCATCGACGAGATTCTGGCGCTGCCCGACGTCGCCGAGCGCGTCGAACTGTTCAAGGCACAGCACCATTTGTTCCGCGACCAGATCGAGCGCGTCGCTGAGGTGCACGGCAACCTCGTCGTGCTCGACCTGCGCGACGAGGACGTCATCTACGCCGGCAACCGGTTCGTCGTGTACGCGATGTTTCCCGAGTGCGACATATCCATGCACGTGATGTGGGGCCGCGAGAAGCAGAACACGGTGTACACGATCGGCAAGTCCATCTTCGACCGTGGCAACCCCGTCGAGATCGGCGAGCTGATGCTCGGCTACGGAGGTGGCGGCCATCACGCCGCCGGTACCTGCCAGGGCCCGAACGAGACCGCTGAGTCGCAGAAGGCCGAGCTCATCGACCGCCTGGTGTCGATGTCTCAGCGATCAGCCCTCGTCTGATCAGCCCTCGTCTGATCAGCCCTCGTCTGAACGCCAGGCGAGGGTCATCGAGCCGACCAGCGGTTCGCCGGGAACGATGACCCTCGGGGATCGGTTCGGTTCGTTCGGCGCACCACTCTCCGGTTCCACACACAGCGCGTGGTCGGGCATCGTGTAGATCACCCAGTGGTCGAAGGTGGACGAGACCGTCAGCTCCAACGCCCCGGGCCACCGGACGACCGGATCGCTCCCGATGTCGACGAAGCAGGCGTCCCACGGGCCAGCGGGGACCGGGACCAGATCGCCAGTCGGGATGCCGTCATCGCCCACCGCGTACACCGAACCCCCTATGCGACTCAGCTCCGCCGGAGCGCCTCGCCGCAGTTCGCGGCGGAACCACGGATGCCACCCCGCCATCGCCGGCATCGGCGTCTCGCCCGCATGGACCTCGACGGCGACAACCAGTCGATCGTCAAACAGCTCGAATCGCTGCTCAACGTGACCGCCGAACGGCCATGCCTCACCGGGAGTGCCCGCACCGCCAAGCTCTGTGCGGATGGTCACGGAGCGCTCACCGCTCTCGACCTCCGACCACAGCTGGAGGTGGCCGAAGCCGTGATTGGCGTGAGGAGGACTCGTGGGCGGGAGCTCGTAGCACCGCCCGTCGAACGTCAGCCGGGCGTCGCGGAGCCGACCGCACCACGGCACCATCGGGAACGATCCCCATCGGGTCGGCTTCTCCCCCGACGTCACCAGGAGTTCGAGGTCGCCGACAACCAGCGACGAGAGCCGGCCCCCTTGAAGGGCGACGTCGGCGGTGGCGGAACCCGATCGCATATGCATCAGGTCATCCTGCCACCACCGGTCAGACCGGCCGGACGTC
>JAIBBP010000034.1 GCA_019694615.1 Microthrixaceae bacterium
ATCATCGCTCACGACCGCGAGCTCGCCGCCCCAATCGGTCAGTGCGACCATCACGCCGACCGCGAGTCGCTTCACCAGGTCGGAGCGACCGCGCTCGTCGAGCACGGCGCTCAGGCGCGTCTTGGTGTTCTCGAACGAGCGCAGCGGGACGAGGGAGAGACAGCCGGTGGACACCCCGGCGACTCTACGGTGCGCCGAGGACGCGCCGAGGACGCGCCGAGCGGCGGTCAGACCGGTGGCGCCTGTGCGGGATCGCAGAATGACCAGCCGCCGACCCTGCCGGCAAACGGCGTCTCCTGGCCGCCGGTCATCGACCCTCCCGGAGGTATCGACACGATGACGGTGCTCAGGCGTGACACCTGGTAGCTCGTAGAGAACAACGAGCTGAAGAAGTGGGTCGTCGAGTTCGCCTTTCGCATCGCGCAGACCATGAGTCCCCGACCCGTTGCGTAGGTGCCCGCCGATGCCGAGTTGTTGAAGTCGACGAAACGCACCATCACCCGAACCTCCGACGGCGCGAGACCGCTGCGGCGCTTCACCATGCACATGACTCGCTGAGTCGGGTCGTCGGGCGGTGCGCCGGTGAACGTGAGGTTGCATCCTGAGTCGACCGGAGCGCCGAAGAGCCCGCGACTCCCGTTCCACGCGGCTTCGCGAACGCCGCCACGAAGGCCGATCTTCTGGTTGAAGAGGACGCCATAGTCGACGATTCCCATTACGAGCAGGACGAGGATCGGAACGACCATCGCGAGCTCGACCAGAACCGCACCGCGATCGTTTCGGCGGCGACGTTGCGGTCGCGATGGGATCGGGGGCTGACGAAGAGTGCGCATCAGAACACGTCCCCGCTCGGGTCGTCGGAGCGGCACCAACTCCAGCTGTCGCCGGTGAACGGCGGTTCCGTGTAGGGGGGTACGAAGGAGTACACGGTTCCCAGTCCGACGATGTTGGTGGACCACGGGGTCAGCGCGGTCTTGATGACCGCCCGGCTGTGGTGGAACTTGCCGTTGAAGTACGGGGTGAGCATTCCACTGAGTGAGTACGCCCGAGACGAGACGCAGACCATGATCGAGTACTGGTTCAACCGGCGGGTGGCGTCGCTGAAGTCGGTGGTGTAGCGGCCGTCGGCGTCCATGTAGGTGATCCTGACGCGCACGTCGGTGGCATCCATGTGCGCTCGGGTCTTGGTGAGGCAGATCAGCTGTCGCGTCAGGAGAGAGGACGGGGTTCCGATCATGTTGCACGAGGAATCGACGCCGATGTTGCCCACCGAGCCGGCGCGAGCCCCCTCGCGTGCCGCATGGCTCGTCTGCACCTTGTTGCCGTAATTCACGCCGAAGTCGATGACACCCATCATCAAGAGGATGAGGATCGGAAACGCGAGCGCAAACTCCGCGAGCGCGGCGCCGCGTTCGGGTCGGCCGGTTCGACGCGAACGGCGACGGCAGGTCGCTACGACTCGGAACATGACCAGGACCTCACTCGTGATAGATCGGTCGATTCGTCGGCGGAGCTGAACGTTTTCGGGGAAGAGACCGCGTAGGGTCTGCGCTGCAGCCCAGGGTGGGGGCGCGTATTCGAGGGGAGCGTCAGATGCGAATCACGGTCGGGATCATCGGTGGCGGGTCGTGGGGGACAACGGTCGGTCACCTCGCGGCGCACAACGTCAGCACCATCCTGTGGGCGCGCAACGCCGGGACCGCAGATGAGATCAACGCACACCATCGCAACAGCCGCTATCTCGCTGGCTTCGACCTTCACCCAAACCTGCGGGCGACAGCCGACATCGGCGAGGCGGTTCGTGAGGCGGACGTGCTCGTCATGGGCGTTCCGTCGCAGTCGTTCCGATCGACGCTCGAGGCGATGTCGGACCACATCCGGGCGTGGGTTCCGATCGTCAGCCTGGCCAAGGGGCTCGAACAGGGCACCCGGCTGCGGATGAGCGAGGTTGCGAATCAGGTACTGCCCGGACACCCCGTGGCGGTGCTCACCGGCCCGAACCTGGCCAAAGAGATTCTGGCGGGGGACGCCGCAGCGTCGGTCATCGCCACGCACGATCCCGTCGTGGCGGCACGCCTCCAGGAGGTGTTCTCCACCAACTTGTTCCGCGTCTACACCAACCCCGACGTGGTCGGGTGCGAGGTTGCCGGGGCACTCAAGAACGTGATCGCGATCGCTTCGGGTATGGCCGATGGGCTCGGGGCTGGCGACAACACCCGCGCTGCGGTGATCACCCGCGGGCTGGCCGAGCTGAGCAGGCTCGGTGTCGCGATGGGCGGCAACGAGCTCACGTTCGCCGGGCTGGCCGGGATGGGTGATCTCCTGGCGACGTGCATCTCGCCGCAGAGCCGGAACCGGCACGTAGGCGAGCAACTCGGGCGAGGCCGGACTATCGACGAAGTCATCTCGGAGATGAACATGGTCGCCGAGGGCGTGAAGACCGCGCCCGTGGTCCTCGACATAGGTGCCGAGTTCGGCATCGACGTACCGATCTCCTCGCAGGTGTACGCCGTGTGTCACCAGGGCAGGCCGGCGACGGAGGCCTACGTCGGTCTGCTGCGAAGGGGTTCGAGCGTGGAGCATCCGTCTTTAGACTTCTGAGTGCTCGGTTGGTTTGCCCGGTCGCTGACCGGTCAAACGCCGATGTCGATGAACTCGGTGGTCGTGGTCACCGGGGTCGTGGTGGTCGTCGGCCGGGCGGTGGTCGTCGTGCGTGGCACGGTGGTCGTGGTGCGTGGCACCGTCGTGGTGGTGCGTGGCCGTGTGGTGGTGGTGCGGGGCCGTGTGGTGGTGGTGCGGGGCCGCGTGGTGGTGGTGCGGGGGATCGTCGTCGACGTCGGCGGCGCCCACGAGGTGGTCGTCCGTGGAGGTGCGGTCGTCGACGGTGCCCATGTGGTCGTCGTGGGGACCCTGGTCGTGGTCGTCGAGGTGGTGGTCGTCGTAGTGCCACACCCGCCGAGCGCGAACACGTCACATCCGCCGGACCCTTCGGCGCCGGCAACTGCGGTCACTTCCATCGTGAGTACGCCAAGACCGATGATCGGTCGGGTCTGTCGGATCGGGAGACGAACGCGAGCCTGTGCCGGGAGTCCGGGGGTGGTGAGGAAAGTGATGCACTCGTTGTTGATCCCGATGTCGCGGGTCGACCGCGTCGCGAGGGGGCGAGGGTCGTCGCAGTTCCGCCATGTGTTGTCAGCCGTGGCGTTGATGTCGAGGTTCTGGCCGACGAACGCCCGAACCTGAGCCGCGACCGTGTCGACGTTCGCCCCCGGCTGGCGGATGAGGTACGTCGCGTAGATCGCGGCTGCGTCGGCTGTTGCCTGGTACTGAGCACGCTGGGAACGAACGAGGCCGACGTCCACCGCCAGCCCGGCGAAGCACATCATCGCGACCATCCCGACCGAGGTGATGATCAGGATTGCGCCACGTTCGCGGGGTTGGGTGCGGCTCGACATGGAGTCAAGGATGGCGGCTCGACCGCCGAGTTGCGATGGGCCGTAGGTCGCGTTCCGGTGGGTTGTTCGGCCCAACCGTCATCGACAGCCCCACGCCGCCAGACTCGCTCGGGAGCCGCCCGAGAAGGAGACGATCGGTGTCACCGTGCTGCGGTGCTCGACGATCGACGAACGTCGACAGCCGGGAAGGTCACCGGAAGGAGCGCGCCGTCGGAACGGCGTCGGAGCTGGTACCCGTCGTCGCTGCTGTCGGCGATCTCGAAGCCTGTCGCCCACGCGTGGTCGAAGCGCCGTCTCACTTCGACCGTGGCGCCGAGCTCGATCGTGTCGGTCGGCAGGATGACCAGGTTGGTGTCGGCACCTTCCGCTCGCTGAGCCATACGGTCCCCCTTCGGTTGCGGCTGTGTCGTTCCGATCCCCCGAACGGTACAACCACGGAAAGTAGTTGAACAACTGCACAACGTGATATTTCGCAGGCTATCCGGTGGCTCGGTTGATTCCAACCGTCCGTGTCACCGGTGTGCCCTCGGTAGGCTCGCCGGTCATGGTCATGCGGACGCGGCCACCGAACCTCTCGGTCGAGCGGTCGTTCTGGGCCGCCGGGGTCGAGTTCGTCGTCGGTATCGACGAGGTGGGTCGGGGCGCCTGGGCCGGGCCGCTGACCGTTGGGGCGGCGGTGGTCCCGCGCGATCGCCGCGTCAACCGGATCCGCGACTCGAAGCAGCTCACCGAGGCGGCACGTGAGGCCATCTTCGACCGGGTTGCCACGTGGTGTGACGCGTGGGCGGTGGGCCACGCGACGGCGGAGGAGTGTGATCGCCTGGGGATGTCCGAGGCACAGCGGCTCGCCACGCGTCGGGCGCTGGGCGCACTCGCAATCGAGCCAGGTGTTGCGCTCGTTGATGGCAAGTGGGACTTCGTCGGAGGGGGCCCCGGTGGGGCGACGCGGACTCACACCATCGTCAAGGGCGACGCCACCTCCTTGTCGATCGCTGCGGCGTCGATCCTGGCCAAAGTGACCAGGGACCGAATCATGGTGGACCTGGCCTCGGAGTTTCCCGCCTACAGCTTCGAGACGAACAAGGGATATCCGTGTCCCCGCCACAAGACGGCGCTCCAGGGGTACGGGTCGTCGTCGCAGCACCGGACGTCGTGGGTGTTCATGGACCACCTCGTGTGGACCGGGCTTCATCGGCCGCCTTTCGAGGACGCGCAAGCCGTGTTGGACCTCCGATACGAGGAGGACGCGTTACCTCAGGAGGTTGGGAAAGATGTCACGGTCGATATGCTTGCAAGAGTAAGCACGACCTGAAACCATCGAAAGCGCAATGAGCAATCGAACAACCCGCCCCACCGCGCAGAAGCGACCCAAGGTCGCAGCGCCGCTCGACAACGCGTCGCGCGCCGTGCGACGGCTGCTCGCTGCGGAGGAGGTCGGCGGTGAGCGGATCACCGAACAGATTCCCGCAATCGCTCCGCAGGGCACCGGCACGGAACGTCCCGTGCCCGAGTGGGTGGAACTTAACCAGTCGTTGTATCGGGTGTTCGCGTTCGTCGATGTGTGTGGCTTCACCAAGTACACCGATCGCTACGGCGCGCATGCGGCCACCGAAATGCTCGCTCGATTCCGCTCGGCGTGCCGCGACGTCACCGCACGACGTGGCGCACGCGTCGCCAAATGGCTCGGCGATGGCGTCATGCTCGTGGGAACGGAGCCGGGGCCGGTAATCGCCACTGTCGCCGAACTGCTCCTCCGCTTCCGCGACGATGCCTTCGAGATTCACGCCGGCGTTGCGGCCGGTACGGTGCTGCTGTTCGAGGGCGACGACTACATCGGTCGACCGGTCAACCTCGCGGCGCGCCTCTGCGAGGCGGCTGCCCCCGGCGAGCTCCTGGCGCTCGACCTCGACGATGACGTGCCCGAATGGGTGCGACGCGGGGGATCGGTCACGGTCCGCGCCATGGGCATCGGTGACGTCGCCGGCGTCAGTCAGTTGCGTGTCGATGAGGGCGCGTGGGCCTCGGTCGGGCCGTCGCCCACTCATCCGTCGCTGGCGCTCGTCGCTTCGGGAGCCGACGCGTCAACTGACGACGCGGAGTAGCCCGCAGCTGGGTGGGGTGGGCCCGGAGGAGGTCCGCCCCGGGATCACGCGCGGTCAGCCGGCGGCGGCGATGATGCTGGCGAGGTGCCGTGTGAAGAGAGCCTGATCGATCGACCCGTCGACACCGAGGTAGTCCCCGAGGAAGAGCCCGACGGTCGCCCGTGAGCGGCGATCGACAAAGCATGCGAGCGGGCGCTCGATGGCGGCAGCGACCGAAAGTGCAGCAGGGACACGCTGGACAGCGAGCGCCACAGGCGAGCCGTCGGGCTCGCTCAACCGGAGCGTGTGGTAGTCGTCGTTCGGTGTCGTCTCGAGGATCGTGAGGCCGAGGGCGACCGCGCTGTCGGCGACCATGGTTCCGACCGTCGAGTCCAGGTTGGCCGCCCGAGCCGCGTCGGCGTCGAACGCCTCGGATCGGCTGGTCAACGCAGCGAACGTCGACGCCAGCTCGGCGGGGTCGCCGAGGTCGAGGCCGGTCGCGGTGACGATCACAGCATCAACCGGAGCAGAGGCGGCGGCGGGGGTGTTCGTGAGGTCGTAGGTGGTGGACTCGGGTACGACCACCATCGGTACGGCGTCGGTTGCCGGCGTGGCATCGAAGGTCGGGCCGGACGGTTCGGCTGGAGCGAATGCGGAGGGCACTTCGAAGATCGCGGTCGCCGGAGCCTCGGCCGGTACCACCGTCTCGAACGGCGACGACACGGGCGTGGACACCGGTTCGGGCACAGGCTGGGGCTGGGGTTGGGGCGCCGCGAACAGCGACGAGGCCGGGGTCTCGAACACCGCCGGGGTCTCGAACGTCGCAGCGGCGGCGGGCGCATCGAACGTCGACGGTGCTGTTGACGGCTCGAAAGCGGACGCCGTGGCGAAGGTCGGCTGGGACTCCTGGGCGGTCGGGCCTCCGAAGGCGGGAGCGTCCTGGGCCTGCTGGGGGGCGGGCGCCGGTGCCGGGTCGCGCGGCTGTAGGGCTGCGCTCAGTTCGGGAGTGCTGTCGAACGGTGCCCAGTTGACCGCACCCTGCCACCACACGGGCGTCGACGGCGGGATCTGGCCATGGGTGATCCGCTCGATCACGGTCGCGAGTGGCTCGGGGCCCTGCTGCTGGTTGTTCTGGTCGATCCAGAAGATGGCCGGCACGTCGGGCGAGGGGAGCGTGGTCATCGCAAGAGCCTTCCACAGCACCTTGTCGCCGGTAAATCCTTGAGCGCTGTTTTTTCTCGGGCATCAGAGCCGGTGGTGCGGCCTGGTCGCGTTCTGCTTCGGCGCTCGTCCTAGGCTGCCACCCATGTTTCGCTGCAGATCACTCGCCGTTGCGGTGCTGGCGCTCTGGACGCTGCTCGTGTGGGGGAACCGCATCGTCAACATCACGACCCGCGACGGCGGGGACGGAGTCGACCTCGCCCGTGCCATCGCGTTCGTCCTCGTAGGTCTCGCCGTCGCTGTGGTGGCCGTTCGGCCGATGCCGGCCCCATCCGCTCAACGGGTCGTCACCGTGGCGGCATGGGCGTCGATAGCGCTCTGGGCCACGCGCATCGTGACCATCCCGCTCGGCGATCACGAGGTCGGATTCATCGTGGTCCACCTGGTGCTGGCCGCGATCTCGATCGCCCTTGCCATCTGGGCGATGCGCTCGGTGCGTGCAGTAGTCCCGGAGGAGGACACATGGAATGGGACGAGGACGAGGCCGACGCCTCTGACCTGATCGACCGGCGAGGCGCTGGCGGACCCGGCGGCGGCCTGGGTGGGGTCGGAGGTGTGCTTGCGGGAATGGCCGGTGGGCGCGCCGGCAAGGGTGGCGTGTTCGGTTTGCTGCTGGTCGTGGCCGTGGTGTTCCTGCTGCCCAAGCTCGTAGGGGGTGGCGGCTTCGACATCTCCAACGCCAATCTCGACAGCATCCCCGGAATGTCGGAGGGGGGACAGCTTCCCGGCAGTGGGGATCCGGCCGATGCCGCGTTGTCCGAATCGGAGGATCCGAACCCCGAACTCACCAAGTTCGCGAACGTGCTCATCACCGACACCAACGATGTCTGGGAGGAGCAGTTCGAGGCCGCCGGTCGCCGCTACGACCGCACGAAGCTCGTGTTGTTCTCGGGTGGGGTCAACACTGCATGCGGCTCCGCAAGCTCGGCGATGGGTCCCTTCTACTGTCCGGCCGACAGCCTCGTGTACATCGACCTCACGTTCTTCGGCGAGCTGGCGGGGCGGTTCGGTGCTGCCGGAGACTTCGCCCAGGCGTACGTGATCGCTCATGAGGTCGGCCATCACGTGCAGAACGAGCTCGGCATCTCCTCGCAGGTGCGGAGAATGGAGGAGGATGACCCGTCCTCGGCGAGCGGGCCGTCCGGCTTGTCGGTGCGGACCGAGCTTCAGGCGGACTGCCTGGCCGGGGTGTGGGCGCACACCCGCTACGAGCGCGGCCAGGACGACCCGACCAAACGGCTCGACGACGGCGACATCGACGAGGCGCTGACAGCTGCTGAAGGTGTCGGCGACGACACGATCCAGGAGAACGCGACTGGTCGCGTCAATCCCGATGCGTTCACCCACGGCACATCGGAGCAGCGGGCCCGGTGGTTCAAGAAGGGGTACGACACCGGCAACTCCGAGGAGTGCGACTCCTTCTCCGTCGACGATCTGTAGTCGCAGGTCTTTCCTTCACCTCCACGTCACTCGTTCTGTGTTGCGAGACCGCCCCTCCAGGGGCGGTCTCGCAACACAGAACCGGTGGCGGGTACGCTTCGGGCCACTATGGGACAGCTGGTCACCGTCATCGAGAAGCAGTCGAACGCCACCGGTGTGGTGCGATTCGAGCTCAACCGGGTGCTCACCGGCACCGGCCACGAGCGTTACAAGCCCGGCGACGTGATCGTGGGAGACCGCCCACCCGACATCATCGCCCGCCGACTGCTCGATCGCGGCGGCATCGACGGTATCCACATCAACGGGTCGGTCATCAGCGTCGACGTCTCGAAGGGTCATACCTCCGAAGGTCTCAAGGAGATCATCGAGGACATGTACACGTACTACCGGCCGGGCGTAGAGATCCCCTCCTTCCCAGAGCCGGCTGCCGAGTAGCCCGACGGCTCGGCCGGGTTCGGCTGGACATCTCACTCATCTCGCGGCGGGTCATCGCCGAGCCTCTTGCGCAGTATCGAACAGGTGTTCGATACTGGCGGGCATGGGAGATGCGGAACGAGCGAGTACCGACCTGCGGGCCGTCATCGAACGCATCCGCCCGACCGTTCTATCTGCTGAGCGGGTTCTGTCGGTGCCCGAGCCGTTGCGTCCGGTGTTCCCGCTCGGCGGTCTGGCCCGGGGGTCACGGTTGTCGTTGCGTGGCACGGGCGCGGCGAGCATTGCCATGCATGCGGTGGCGCCGGCCTCTCGTGAGGGGTCATGGGTAGCGGTCGTCGGGGTCGGCGCCTGGGGGTGGGCGGCAGCGGCGCGGGCGGGGTGGTCGCTCGAACGGAGCGTGTTCGTCGTCGAGCCGCCGGCAAGCCAGTGGGGCACGGTCATGGCGGCACTGGTCGACGCCGTCGATGTGGTGATCGTCGACCCGGCCCATCAGGTGACGGCATCGGACGCCCGCCGGCTGGCGGCTCGTTCGCGGGAGCGTGGTGCTGTCGTGGTCGATGTCGCGCTCGACGACGGTCGTCGGCGCTACCGCTGGCCCACCGAGTCCGACCTCGTGCTCACCGTGGAGCCCGTTGATTGGGACGGGCTCGAGGTCGGCCACGGCCTGCTGGGCGACCGCTTGGTGCGGGTGACATCGGAGGGCCGGCGCGGCGCGGCCCGCCCCCGCAGCGTCAACCTCCTCCTCGACGCTCGTTCTGTCCTGCGAGAGCACCACCCGGGTGGTGCTCTCGCAGGACAGAACGAGCGGGGACAGAACGAGCGGGGGGAGCGGAACGCGCCGGGCGGGCGTCACCTTCGTTCGGTGGGCTGACATGGCTGGTGGGTCGGATGGCGGGCCGGTCGGCCTCGATGCGCCCACGCGCACGGTCGTCGTGACGTGCGCCGACTGGCCGGCGGTCGCTCACGAACGCCCGCCCGATCGGCCGGTGGTGGTGATGTTCGCCAACCGGGTGGTCGCGACCAATCCGCTGGCGCGGTACCTCGGCGTCGATGCCGGAATGCGACGGCGGGAGGCCCAGCGGCACTGTCCCGACGCCGAACTCCTCGACCGTGACCCCGACCGCGAAGCTCGTGCGTTCGAGCCGGTAGTGGGCGCGCTCGACAATGTCACCCCGCGCATCGAGATCACCGAACCCGGGACCTGTCTGTTCCCCTCACGAGGCCCCTCGCGCTATTTCGGCGGTGATGCCGCGCTCGCGGAACGGCTCACCGCCACCGTGCGTGGGCAGTTGACGATGCCGACGGCGGTGGGGGTGGGCATCGCCGACGGCGCCTTTGCATCGACGCTGGCATCCAGGCGCAGTGCGAGATCGGAGGAGTGCGGCCACGACGTATCGGTGATCGTGCCGCCGGGCGAGTCGCCACAGTTCCTCGCCGGGTTCGGGGTGGGGGCGCTGTCGGAGTCGGGTGGGCTCGCCCCGGAGATGGTCGAGGTGCTGGTGCGGTTGGGGCTCGCGACGTTGGGCTCCTTGGCGGCGATGAAGGCGGCGGACCTGGTGGCACGCTTCGGCATAGAAGGCGGCGCTGCTCACCGTCTGGCGTCGGGCCTCGACCTTCGTCCTCCCCGCCTCGCCGACCCGCCCCCCGACCTCGACGTGTCCTACGAACCCGACCCGCCTCTCGACCGTGCCGACCAGGCCGCGTTCATCGCCAAGACGCTCGCCGACGACCTGCACGAGCGCCTCGGGTCACGCGGCCTTGTCGCTGTCGCCATCCTCATCGAGGCCTCCACGACCGAAGGGCACGTGGTCGAGCG
>JAIBBP010000062.1 GCA_019694615.1 Microthrixaceae bacterium
GGGTCTCGTCGTCGCGTGCGCCCGTGTCGGCGGCGACCACAACCGAACGGAGGTCTCGGAGGTCGAGCTCGTCGAGAATGCTCAACGCGTTGTCTGCCTTGTCGCGCCACTCTGCGGAGCGGAGCTTCGGCAGCAGGCCCTCGGCGAGTGCCACGAGCTCGTCGCCGTGGATCTCGGGCAGGCCCTGCTGCTTGTTGAGTTCGTTCTGCTTGTCGACCGCCTGACGGACGGCCGGAACCCCGCCACGGAGCACCTGCTCGGCGATGGGCCGCTGTTCGGGGGCCAACGAGTCGAGGACAGCGTTGCGGTGGCTGCGTCCCGGGCGAAGTCGCTTGGCGCGGGGCTTGGGCTCCGGGGCGGGGCGCCGGGGTCGGTCACCGCCTTCACGGCGCGGGCCGCGGTCGCGGTCGCCCTCGCGGCGGGGCCCACGGTCGCGGTCGCCTCCGCCTCGCGGCCCACGATCACGGTCGCCCTCGCGGCGGGGCCCACGGTCACGGTCGCGGCTTCCACGACCCTTCGGAGCGAGCGTCTGGGTGACGAGTGGCTCGTCCTTGCGGGTGCCAACTACCTCGAGCGACTCGAAGCGTTCCTTGCGAGCTTCCTTTGGTGGAAGGACCGAGAGGATGTCCACTCCGTCGATCAGCACGTCGACGTCGGCGCGGAGTACGTCTCCCACCTTGACGCCGCCGGGGAGTTTGGAACCCTCGACTTCACCCTTGGGGAGCTTGGCCCCTGCCTTGCGCCAGGTCCACACTCCGTCGGGTCGTGCGCTGGTCAGTTCGATTTCGAGCCTCGAGGACATAGGCGCCCCAATCTAACTGCCTTCGGTGGCCCCTCACGCGCCTCGTCGGACTCAGACCGCTGATGCCGCGTCGAGCGCCTTCACGAGATCGAGCAACGCGTTCTCCACGACCTCGCTGAGCGCAGGGTGTGGATAGATCACGTCGATGGCCATCTGATCGACGGTCTGGCCGAATCGCATGCCCTGGACGAGCTGCTGGATCAGGATCGATGCCTGCGGACCGATGATGTGCGCGCCGATCAGCTGCCGGGTCGCGACGTCGGCGATGAGTTTGCACGCGCTCGACGTGTCCTCCATGGCCCACCCGTACGCGGTGGCGCCGTAGTCCTTGACTGCGGTGACGAACGGCCGATCCGTCGCCAGCGCCGCCTGCTCGGTGAGCCCGACAGCGCCGATCTGGGGGTTGGTGAACACAGCGTGGGGGACGAACCGCTCATCGATCGCCCTGGGTTCGTCGGGGTGGAGAAGGTTGTGCTGGACGACCCTCGCCTCGAGGTTGGCGATGTGCTTCAGCTGGAGCGCGTTGCGGACGTCGCCGAGTGCGAGGATTCCGTCCACGTCGGTTCGAAGGTGGTCATCGGTGATGACGTACCCGTCGACGTCGAGCCGTACTCCGGTCGCCTCGACGTTGAGTTGTCCGCCGTTTGGAACGCGTCCGGTGGCGACCAGGAGGCGGTCGGCCTCGACCACGACGAGGCCGCTCGGTGTGTCGACCTCGATCACGAAGGTGTCGCCGTCCATCGAGACGCTTCTCGGCGTCGCGTCGCACAGCAGGTTGAACCGGTCCCCGAGACGTTCGGTGACTCGTCGGGAGATCTCCGTATCCTCGGTTCGAAGGAGTGCCGGTCCGCGGAGGATCATCGTCACCTCGGCGCCGAACGCATCGAACACGTGGCCCATCTCGGCGCCGATGAACCCTCCGCCGAGTATGGCCAGCCGGTCGGGGACGCGGTCGATCCGCATGATGGTGTCGGACGTGTCGTAGTCGACATGGTCGAGCCCGGGGATCGGCGGGATATGGGTGCGGGCGCCGGCAGCGATCACGAATCGGTCGGCGGTGATCGTGTTGTCGCCCACCTGCAACGTTTTGTGGCCCGTGAAGCGGGCGTCGTCCTCGAAGACGGTGACGTTCGGTAGGTCGATGCGGTACTGCCTGCCGCTCTCCGCGATCGGGTCGATGCGACCGAAGGTGCGGTCACGAATGTCCGCCCACCGCACGCCGTCGAGGGTGGCATCGACGCCTAGCTCCCTGCCGTGGCGGAGGTGCTCCACGATGTCGGCGGGGTAGATGAGCATCTTCGAGGGTATGCAGCCGACGTTCAGGCACGTCCCCCCGAAGACGCCTCGTTCGACGATCGCTACGTTCCAGTCGTCGAACCGGTGGTCGAGGATGCTGTTGCCGGAGCCCGTTCCGATGATGCAGAGGTCGAAATGCTGATCCACGGCGAGGACCCTAGGTTCCGAGGCCACCCGGTAAGGCCAATCGTGGTGCCGAGCGGGCCGCCGAAGGCGCTGCCCGCAAGCAGCGAGCGGAGCGAGCGAGCCTGAGGACGCAGCGGCGAGGCTGGCGGGTCGGAGGTTCCGGAGCGCAGCGGAGGAGGCCTCCGACAATTGTTAGAGCGCCTCGGTCCGCTGCAGCCACGTCATGGCGACCCAGCCCGGGATGACGGGGAGCCAGAAGGTCAGCAGGCGGAACAACAGGACCGCTGCGACCGCTCGTTCCGAGGGCAGTCCGATGGCGGTGAGGCCGCCGATGTACGCGGCTTCGGCCGCCCCGAGCCCGCCTGGTGTGGGTGCTACCGACTGCACCACGGCGCCGAGGAGATACACGATCGCCACGGCCGATACCGGGAGGTCGCCGTGGAACGCGTTGACCGATGCGATCAGCGCGCTCGCATAGGCGAGTGTGATGATCGCCGAACCGCCGATGAGGCCACCGAGACGCACCGGACGCCGTGCAACGTCTGCGATGCCTTGCGCTGAGCGGCGAACGGCCGGCAGCACGGTGTCGCGGAGGAACCGCCGGCCGACCGGGAGGGCTGCGACGACTGCCAGGAGTGCTGCGGCAACCCCGACGATGATCAGGATCGTTCCTCCGCTCGGGAGGCGGATCTTCGACAGGTCGCCAGAGCCCGCCCACAACACGAACGACACGAGTATCGCGAGGTGGACGAGGAATGCTGCGACGGTGTTGAGGCCGATTGCGGCGACGGTGACGGCCGGGTCGATTCCTCGCCGTTGCAGGAACCGCCCCTTCAGGGCGACGCCGCCGACCTGTGCCGGTGCGGCGATCGACGCGAACGAGCTGGCGACCTGCACGGCGAGGTTCGGGCCGATCGGGAGAGGCTCGACGACCGAGCCGGACAGGGCGAGGGCGGCTCCGACGTAGGTGGTCGCGGAGAACACGACGGCTGCGACGATCCACGCGACGCTGGCGTCCTGCAGCTCGCTCCACACCTTGCTGAACCCCGCAACCTGGGGGAGGAGCGCGTTGATCGCAATCACCGACATCACCACCATGAGCACGGCCCGCGGCTTGATCCGTTCGATGGGGGCAAGGGCAGGCTGGTCGACGCCGGTTCGCTGCCGTATGAGCTCCCCGACGTTGTCGAGGGTGGTGTTCCCGAGTTCGCCGCGGGTTCGGCGGGTCAGTGCGAGCGGCTGGAGGCGGGGAAGCGCTCGTGCGACCACTCCGGGGCCTAGCGACGCGATGGCAGCGTCGACCGCTGGTTCGACGCCGAAGCGCTCTGACGACCACGCCAGCACCTCGGCGACGTCGCCGGCGAGTACCCGCTCGTCACCGGTGAAGTCGCCGGCGTCGAAGTCGACGACCTGGAGGTCGCCGTTCGAGTCGACGAGGATCGACGACGGGTTGAGCCCGCGGTGGGCGATGCGTGCCTGGCGGAGGCGGACGACGAGGTTCCACACCGCAGGGAGCACGTCGGCTCCGAGGTCCGAGCGGGACCTCAGCGACGCCCCGTCGACGGCACGGAAGGCGAGGAGGTACCCGCCGGGGTCGACCTCGCCGATCGCCTCGACCTCAGGGGTTGGAACGCCATCCGCCCGCGCTTTCAGCGAAACGAGCGCCTTGTGCTCGGTGAGTTCCCGGAGCCCGGCGAAGGGTCGACCGTCCGCAGCGTCGCGGAATCGGATGGCGCGGTACAGGCGACCGGGAAGCATGGTCTGCCAGCCGTCGCGTGCCGAGATCTCGACCCACAACCGGTTCCCCGATCGGGTGTCGACGGTGAAGTGGTGTCGTCCGCTGTTCGATCTGGAGTGGCTGACATCAGCCACCGAGATACCGAGCCGGGTGAGCGAGGCGACCACCGAGGTGTCGCTCGTGCGGCGGTCGGGCGCGCCGACCAGAGCGCCGACGAGCGACCCGACAACCCATCCGACCGCGACGGCGACGATCAACTCCCTGAGTCCGGTTTCGCCGGAGAACAATCGGAGGGCGAGGAGCACGGCGAGCCATCCCCGTGCTGCGTTTCGCCACCGGTTGGTCATCCACGGTGAGTCCGCGGCGACGATCGCCGCGATCGAGGCGAGAAACGCGGCACTCGGGAACGATCCGCCGGCAGCGAGCTCGCCTGAGATGCGGAGGCGGTCGATGTTGATCTCGAGGAGATCAGTCATGATCCAGCGGCCCAGTACGAGGCCGGCGACCGATGCGATCGTCGCGCCGGCAAGTCGACGGAACAGGCGCTGGGCCACCAACGCGACGAACCCGACGACGGGAGCGAACAGGGACAGCAGTTGCACGATGCGCACGGCGATCTGTGTGACCGACGACGGCAGCTTCGCGGTGAGACGGATCAGGTCTTCCTCGGCGCCGGACAGCGACGCCGCCCCGAAGTTGACGATGACCAGCACGAGTCCGAGGACTCCCACCGAGACTCCGAGCCGAACCGCATCGACGGGGGAGTAGACGACGCGCACGCGCCGGTGCTTCCCACGGACAGTCCTCGACATCGGCGACGAAGCTAGTGGGCCGGTGCTCCCCATCCCGGGAGGCACGAGTCGCCCGCTCGTGGCCAACCGGACTCCCCAAGTAGAACGCGTTACAGTTTCACGCCATGCATATCGCCTACACCGACGAGCAGGAGAAGCTGCGCTCCGAGCTCTCCGCGTACTACGACCAGCTGCTGACCGACGAGATCCGCGAGGCGCTGATGGTCGAGCACGGTTGCGGCCCGGTGACGCGCGAGATGGTGAAGCAGATGGCCGCCGACGGTTGGCTCGGCATCGGCTGGCCGGTCGAGTACGGCGGCCAGGGCAAGAGCCAGATGGAGCAGTTCATCTTCTACGACGAGTCGATGCGGTCGGGTGCCCCGGTGCCGATGCTCACCATCAACACGGTCGGCCCGACGCTCATGAACTTCGGCTCCCAGGAGCAGAAGGACTTCTTCCTCCCCAAGATCCTCGCCGGCGACCTGCACTTCTCGATCGGCTACTCCGAGCCCGAGGCCGGCACCGACCTCGCGGCGCTCAAGTGCCGGGCCGATCTCGACGGCGACGAGTACGTCATCAACGGCTCGAAGATGTGGACCTCGCTCGCCAGTGATGCCGACTACTGCTGGCTCGCGGTGCGCACCGATCAGGACGCACCGAAGCACAAGGGCATCTCGATCATCATCGTCGACCTCAAGAACACCCCGGGGATCACGATCGAGCCCCTCAACCTGCTGTCGAGCCACGACATCAACGCCGTGTACTACGACAACGTGCGCGTGCCGGCGACCAACATCGTCGGTGAGGTCAATCGGGGTTGGAACCTCATCACCAATCAGCTCAACCACGAGCGGGTCACGCTATGCAGCTCGGGTCTCTTGGAGCAGAGCCTGCAGGAGACGATTCGTTTCGCGGCCGACAACACCTTGCCGAACGGGGAGCGCATCATCGACCAGGAGTGGGTGCAGGTGAACCTGGCGCGGGTGCGTACGGGCCTGGAGTTCCTCCGCCAGATCAACTGGAAGGTGGCGTCGTCGGCCCACCTCGACATCGCCGATGCGTCGACCATCAAGATCTTCGGCACCGAGTTCTACATCGAGGCGTTCCGCCTGCTGATGGAGGTGCTCGGGCCGCGTGCGTACCTGCACCGGAACTCGCCCGCTGACGTACTCAAGGGCCGTCTGGAGATGAACTACCGCTCGCTGGTGATCCTGACCTACGGCGGCGGCACCAACGAGATTCAACGAGACCTGATCGCGATGTTCGGCCTGGGCCTGCCCCGCTCGCTGCGCGGCTGAGAGACGAGAGAGACATGAACTTCAACTTCACCGAAGAGCAGGCCGCCGTCCGGGATCTGGCCGATCAGATCATCGGCGACAAATCAGATCCAGCAGTGCTTCGTGAGCTCGAGAAGAGCGGCGAGCCGCGTTTCGACGCGGAACTGTGGTCCACGTTGGCAGAAGCCGGGTTGCTCGGCATCTCCTTGCCCGAGTCGGTGGGGGGAGCGGGCCTCGGCCTGATCGAGGCGGGGTGCGTCATCAAGGCGACCGGCCGTAACGCTGCCGCCGTTCCCACCTGGGAGACGCTCGGCCTGGGGGCTCCGGCGATCGCCGAGTTCGCCGACGACGCCACGAAGGCGGAGTGGCTGGGCAAGGTCGCAGCCGGCGACGCGATCCTCACCGCGGCCTGGCACGACGAGTTGGGCGACCCGCTCGACCCGCAGCTCGTGACCTTCGACGGCGCAGCGCTGACAGGCACCAAGGTGTGCGTTCCGGCGGGGCTGATCGCCCACGCGGCAGTGGTTGCGGCGAAGGGATCGAACGGTCCGGCGCTCGTGCTGGTCGACCTGTCGGCCGCCGGCGTCACGCGGGTTCCCGAGGTGACGACTGCGGGGAGCCCCGAGGCGTCGATCGAGTTCTCATCCGCGCCGGCGACGCTGCTTGCCGAGGGTGACGAGGCGTTGCGGTGGGCGTTCGATCGTGCGGTCGCGACGCAGTGCGCCGCCGCGCTCGGCACCGCGGAGGCGTCGCTCGCTCTCACCGCCGAGTACACCAAGGAGCGCAAGCAGTTCGACGTCCCAATCGCCTCGTTCCAGGCCGTAGGCCACCGTGTTGCCGACACGTTCATCGACACCGAGTCGATCCGTCTGACCACGTGGCACGCCTTGTGGCGCCTGTCGTCGGGGCTTCCGGCGAGCGAGGAGGTCGCGACGGCGAAGTTCTGGGCGTCGTACAGCGGGCACCGGGTGGCCCATGCGGCGGCGCACCTGCACGGTGGGGTCGGTGGCGACCGCGACTACCCGCTGCACCGCCACTTCATCGCCTTCAAGCAGTACGAGCTCCAACTTGGCGGCGCCACGCAGTCCTTGCTCCGGCTCGGCCGCGAGATCGCCGCGAACGCCTAACGGGAGCGCTCCCCAAAGCTCGTTCTGTCCTGCGAGAGCACCACCCGTATGGCGCTCTCGCAGGACAGAACGAGCGGGGGCGGGATCACGGGTGGGGCCTGCTACGTCGCGGGCGTCATGCCATCGATCGCCGCGAGAAGGTTCCGGTGGTCGCATCGCGGAAGTCCTGCGGGACGCGAACGACCATCCGGGCGCCGGACGGCTCGTTGGGTTCGACTCCGATGATCCCGTGATGGCGTTCGACGATGCCGGCGACGATTGCCAGCCCGAGACCGCTGCCTCCAGAGCGTCGCGATCGGTCGAGACGGTGAAAACGATCGAACACCTGGGATGCCGCATCGGGCGGGATACCGGGGCCGTGGTCGCTCACCGTCAACGTGATGATTGGGGTTCCGTCACGTCCCGCCGACATCGAAGCGGCCACCCGGAACGGTGGCGCCCCGTGCCGCACGGCGTTCTCCAGCAGGTTGGCGACGACCCGATGCATCAACATCTGGTCGACGGTAAAGAGGAGCGTCTCGGGCTGAACGTCGATCTCAACCTTGACGTCAGGGTGATGCCATCCGAACTCGTCGACCGAGGCGTTGATGAGCGCCGCCACCGACACGGTCTCGCCGTGCAGCGGCATCTCACCGGAGTCGAGCCTCGACAGGCTGAGCAGTTGGTCGACGAGCGTGGCGAGACGACGGACCTGTTGGTGCATCGTCTCCACATAGGCGGGATCGGCTGTGCTCACCCCGTCGGCGAGGTTCTCGATCATCGCCTGGAGCGCGGCGATAGGGGTCCGAAGTTCGTGCGAGGCGTTGGCGACGAGGTCCCGGCGTTGACGGTCGACCTCGGCCAGTTCGGCCGACATCTCGTTGAAGGCGTTGGCGAGCTCGCCGACCTCGTCACGTGACGTTGCCCGCACCTCGGTGCTGTAATCGCCGTCGGCCATGGCACGGGCAGCGGCGGCCATCTCCCGGAGTGGGGAGGTGATACCTGCGGCGACGAGGCGCATGATGCCGAGGCCGACGAGGACAGACGTGATGAGGCGGAACCAGAACGGCCAACCGATTCGATAGCCGACACTGCCGATGAGCACGGAGATGGTGACGGCACCCGCGACCAGGATCGACAGCTTCGTCCGGATCGAGCCGAGCCGGTCGAGCGGTCGCCAGTCGCTCAGGCTCATTCGGTGTCGCCGATCGCGTATCCCACCGCATGGACAGTGCGAATGATGTCGTCGCCGAGCTTGCGGCGAACCGACCTCACGTGGGAGTCGACGGTGCGTGCGCCGTAGTCACCGTCGTAGCCCCACACCTCGGCGAGCAGGACCTCCCGGCTGAGGACGGCACCGCGCCGGGTAGCGAGGCACACCAGCAGGTCGAACTCGAGCGGCGTGAGATGGACTTGCTCACCGGAGCGCGCCACGCGACGCGTGGCGCGGTCTATCGACACGTCACCGACGACGAGCGGAGCGCCGTCGGGTGACGCGGTCTGGGGTTCGGCGCGGCGGAGTACCGCCCGAACGCGGGCGACGAGCTCACGAGGACTGAACGGTTTGGTCAGGTAGTCGTCGGCGCCCACGGCGAGGCCGACGAGGAGGTCCGCCTCGTCGTCGCGGGCCGTCAGCATGACCACGGGGGTGCGGCGCTCGGCCTGAATGCGCTTGCAGACCTCGATGCCGTCGAGCCCGGGCAGCATCAGGTCCAGAACCACGAGGTCGGGTTGGGCTTTGGCGCAGAGGTCGACGCCGGCTGGGCCGTCGGGCGCCCACTCGACGTCGAAGCCGTCCGCCACCAGGCGATGCATCACCGCCTGGGCGATTGCCTCCTCATCCTCGATGACCACGATTCGTTGACGTTCCCCACGCAGTTCCACGAGGACCACGTTAGGGAGCGGGAGCGCGAACGACGTGTGAACGGTGTGCAGAACGCGTGAAAGACAGCGTGGACGCCTACGATCCGAGCGTGAGGGAACAACGGTCGCTATGGCGCGTTCGTCACCTTCTTGGCGTTGCTGTCGTGCTCGCTGCGGTGAGTTCGTCGGCATGCTCCAACGGCGACGAACCTCCCAACGAGGCACGGTCCACCCCGTCGTCCACCGCCGGGCCAACAACGACGAAGCCCCGCGCTCCGAGCACCACGGACACGGACACCACCTCCACGACCAGGGCGGATCCGTCGAACGACGGACCGGCGCTTGAGGACTCGGCGCCCGGCGAAGGGTCGGTGGCGCAGTCCGAACCGCAGTCGCCGGCGGATGTGTCCGGCGCGGGCGATGCGATGCCCGAAGGCACGAACTTCGGGTTCCTCGTCGGGGTGAACGTCGCGGAAGCGACGATCGCGGTCGACGTCGCCGAGCTACTCGCTGGAGACGAGGCCGTGGTTGCCGCGGTCGAGGACGGGGCGATCGATCCCGCCGCACCGGCGGTCGACAACGACTACTACATCCGAAATCGCAACCCGAAAGTTCGCACCGTGAAAGTCGACAGGTTCGCCCCGATCAAGGTGATCCGGTCGGCGGGTGAGCCCGATCTCGTCGGCACGAGCCTGGGGGGACTCGCCGAGGAGTACGCACGAACCGTCGCGCTCGGGACGGAGGCGTCGATGCCGGTCCAGGTGGTTGTCACCGCCGGAGTGGTCACTCGCATCGATCAGATGTTCTTCCCCTGAGCTCGTTCTGTCCTGCGAGAGCACCACCCGGGTGGTGCTCTCGCAGGACAGAACGAGCGTGGTGGTTAGCGGCAGAGGTCTGAGCGGGCGTCGCGGGCGTACTCGACGGACAGGTTGACGTTCCATCCGAACGGACCTGAGTCGGGGAGATCACCGTCGCACCAGTAGTCCAACGTGTCGGAGTCGAGCCGGGACAGGGTGCCCGTGTTGTGGGCGACCGTTGGGATCGCATCGCCGCCCAGATCGTCGAGTAGGTAGTCCAGGTCGACCGTGCCGACCTCCGTTGAGCCCTGGAGGTTTCTCGCCGCGACGAGCGCCTCGGGGTTCACCGCGTTGAGCAGGAAAAGGCTCGGAAGCAGCGAGGCGACAAGCGTGGGTGCCAGCCATCGCCGGCCTGCGTAGCCGACGACGAACGCCGCCCCGACGACGAGGAACACCGCTCCGATCCAGATCGCGAACCACGTGCTGTAGAGCCGCAGCATCGTCAGGCCGTAGGCGTCGGCGTACCCGTCCAGCCGGTAGACGGCGTCGACGACGAT
>JAIBBP010000043.1 GCA_019694615.1 Microthrixaceae bacterium
GTCGGTGATCGTGGTCTACGGAGCGCATCCTGGTCGGGGCTCCGGCCGCTATTCGGAGCAGGACTGGGGAGCCATCGAAACCCCTGAACTCACGATCATGGCGTACCCCGGCGAGCGACCGGTTTTCAAAGGGTCGCGGACGCTGCTGACCGAACGCGGGGCCTGGACTCGAACCGGTCAGGGTTGGTACCGCGACGTCGAGGTGAAGCGCCATGACCGTTGGCCGGCCAACCCCTTCGAGATCCCCGACCAGACGACCGACGAACGACCACAGGCGGCGCTGCCCGAGCAGTTGTTCATCGGTACCGACCGGAACCGGCTCGAAGCGCTCGACCAGATGACCGACGGACAGCGCGCATCGGCTCGCGTGGTTCCGCCGGGACGGTTTCACGTCGAGCGACGATCGAACAACCGGGTGCGAGTGTGGGTCGGGGAGGACCCAACCGGACGCGTCGTCGAGTGGTCGACGCGTCAACGGGCGGTTCAGGTCGATCCGCAAGGTCGCGACACCAGGATCGTGGGGATCACCTTCATCAACTACGCGCCGCACCACGGCAACACGCTCGGCGTCGTTCGCGTGCTCGCCAACGGTGTTCAGCTCATCGATGTCGAGGTCTCGTCGTCGGCCGCCACCGGCATCGTGGCCAGCGGTGAGAACGGAACGCTGTCGCGCCCGCTACGGAACCTCACCCTTCGCCGGGTCACCGCGTCGGGCAACGGGGCGCTGGGCGCATCGATCGGCGACGCCGGACAGGACGGTGCCGACGACTCGGTTCACAACCGGGTCACGATCGAGTACTCGCGCTTCGATGAGAACAATCGCGAGGGCTTCGACGTCGCCGACTGTGGCGGCGGAGCGAACTGCGTAATCGCCGGCGTCAAGCTGGCGCGGCTCAACGGGCTGGTCGTCCGATACTCGTCGTTCGTCGACAATGCATCGACGGGATTGTGGTGCGACCTTCACTGCGAGCGGGTGGCCATCGTCGGCAACCACATCGCCGGCAACGAGATGTCGGGAGTCTTCTACGAGGTGTCGGGGCGATCGGTGATCGCGTCGAACGTGATCGCCCACAACGGCACGAGCGGCGGCTCGCGCACCGCGGGACTGAAACTCACCGGGTCGACAGCGGTCGCGGTCGAGCACAACACGTTCGACGACAACGGTTCACAGGAGGTGTTCATGGCCACTGATGATCGTGTCGGCGAGCCGCGGGCGACCTTCGTGGCCAACCTCTTCAGTCCTTCCATCGAGTCCGGCTCGGATGGCGCGGATGGTTCGGCGGTGTTCGGCACCTTGGAGGACGATGTCTTCGAGTCCTCCTGGGTCGCGGGGTCGAACTCGAACGGCTACATCCTGTCCGCCGATCGACGCGCTGACTCCGACGTCGCCGACCCGAGCACGACCCTCGTGGCCGACACATCGCAGCGGACGTTCGCGTCGGTGGCGCTTGGCGACTACCGCGTCGTCGACCCGAACGTTGCGCTCTGGACCGGTCGGCCGATGAGTGATGCGGCGTCCCTGCACCTTCGCCTGTCGCAGAAACCGGCGGAGGTGGGAGCCCACTTCACTGGCGGATGAACGCTGTCCTCAGCCGATGAGGCTGCTGTAGAACACGACCGCCACCAGGGTCCCCATAGCCAACCCTGGGCCGAATGGCGCGAACCGACCCGCTTCCTTGCCCTTGGTCACCCGTTGGGGAAGTGCGTAGGCGAGGTACACCAGGTTGCCGATCAGTAGGCCGAACAACGTGAGTCGAAGGTCGATCCACCCGAGGTAGAGCCCGAGCAGGAGCGCGAGACGGACGTCGCCGAAGCCCATGCCCGCAGGGAACACGATGTGGCACACGAAGAGGAACCCGAAGTACGCGGCTGAGCCGATGAACGCGCTGGTCAACGTGTCGGCGTTGCCCGTCCCAACCGCGACCGCAGAGATCGCTGCGAGCCCGACGCTGAATCCCACCCACACCACACGGCGTGGAATGAGCATCGTGCGCAGGTCGGTGATGGCGGCTGCAACGAGCACCGGTACCAGCCACAGAAAGGGCAACAGCACCCACCGATCCCCGAACGTCGCGAGCATCGCCAGACAGCCGATGAGCACCGCTGCGTGGGTTCCCACCCACGTCAGCGGCAGGCGTCCGCTACACGAGCCGCACACCAGGCTCCGCCCCGGCACCGCTTCGGACAAGGTCACGACATGATCGCATCGCGGGCACGTCGCATCGGCGAGGACAGCGATCTCATAGCCCTCCTCGTCTTCACCCACGGCGTAGCGGTGGGCGAACCAAGCTGCCACAGCACCTGAGATGAGCGCCCACACGACGACAGGCAGTACGGCGACCGATGAGAGCGCATCGAGGCCCGGAAACACCGGGGAGGTTGACGCCGCGAGAATCGAACTCAGCACAGGTGTCTATCGGCCGACGCCGCCACGACTTCAGTCGTGGTCGCGACGACTTCAGTCGTCGACGAACTCCCACCGTAGGCTCGCCCCTCGTGGGCATCCTCCTCGCAGTGCTGTCAGCCGTGCTGTACGGCTCCGGGGACTTCCTCGGCGGGCTGTCGTCGCGGCGAGAATCCGCGCTCGCTGTCACCTGGTACTCACAGATGGCAGGTTTGGGCTCGATCGTCGTCGTCGCGGTGGTCGTCGGAGCCGATCGAGTGACTTCGGCCGACTGGGGTTGGGGAGCCATGGGCGGCCTCGCCGGTGCCGCAGGACTTCTCCTGCTGTATGGAGCGCTGGCGAAGGGGCCGATGGCGGTGGTCGCTCCGGTCACAGCGCTGCTTTCTGCCGTGGTTCCCGCAATAGCGGGTTTCGTGCAGGGTGAGCGCCCGAGCGCGTACGCGGTCGTCGGCGTTCTGTTGGCGCTTCCCGCCATCGGACTCGCAGCCAGCGCCGGCGATCTCGACCTTGGGTCGGTTCACGCTCGGATCCTCGCGGAGTCCATCGTCGCCGGCAGCATGTTCGGACTGTTCTTCGTGTTCTTCGCACAGGCAGGCGACGAGGCCGGAATGTGGCCGACGGTCGCCGCGAAGGTCGCGTCCGTGACCGCTTTGTCACTGGTCGTCGCGGTCCCCTCGTTGCGTCAGAACGTCTCGCCCGACGGCTCGATGCGAGTCGCCCGTGCGTCGCTGCCGCTGATCGTCGGCGCGGGGCTGTTCGACGTCGGCGCCAACGCGTTGTACCTGGCCGCAACGCGGGAGGGATTACTCGCGCTGATCTCGGTCATCACTGCGATGTACCCGGCAGCGACCGTGTTGCTGGCTGCCACAGTCCTGCGAGAGCCGATTCGCCGACCGCAGATGATCGGTCTGGTCCTCGCAGCGATCGCGATCGGGCTGGTCGCCGCAGCGGGCTAGCCGTCATGTCCGAACAGGTTGGCGACGCGGGCCGCGGGTCAATTGCCGATGACCGGCTGAGCCAATCGGAGGCGGTTGTCGTAGTCCTCGTCCCACGGGAGCTTGCCGTTGCGGTCGGGCCACACGAACTGGCAGACGCGGTACTGCTCGGATCCGTGAAAACGGGTGGCACCCGTAAACAGTTCGGCGTAGTCGGACATGTCGACCGGAAGCATCGCTGCTGGGAGGTCGTTGTCGAGGAGGCCGACGAACATGCCGTCGGGGATGGTGCCACCAGCGTCGATGTGCATCGCGACCATCTCGATCAGCCCACGCGCCGCCACCGGTTGCAGGCCGAAGATCACGACCTCGGGGTGATGAAAGCTGGACTCGAACCCGATGGTGTACGTGTAGCCGGGGGTCGGTGGGTCGTCGACCGGCGCGACCGGTTCGGCACACCAGCCGTTCGTCTCGACCACCCACGCGATCTTCTCGTCGTGAGCCATGTCCCGGTCGGGGAAGACGTCGTCGCTCATCGACCGCTCCTCTCTCCCGTCTCCGATGAGCCGACCCTATCGACCGGGTCGGCCCCATGTATCGTCGCCGAGAGCGCCGCCCGATCCAGCTTCTGCATGGTGGTCAGCGGGAGGTCGTCGACGACGACGAGCGCCTCGGGGAGCTTCCAACGGGCGAGGCGTTCGGCACCGAACGATCGAAGCTCGTTCAGGGATGGCGGTGCGGCGTCGGGGCGAGCTACGACGACGGCGACGCCGACCTCGCCCATCACCTCGTCGGGTCGAGGGACGATGGCGATCGCCGACACGTCGGGGTGGTCGCCGAGCACCGCTTCCACTTCGGCGGGGGCGACGTTGTAGCCGCCGCGGATGTACATCTCCTTGACACGTCCACGGATGGTGACGAGCCCAGTTGCATCGCGCGATGCCAGATCGCCGGTGCGAATCCAGCCGTCGACCAACGTGGCGCTCGTCGCCTCTGGATCGCGCCAGTATCCGTCGAACATGGTGGGCGTTCGGAGGAGCAGCTCGCCGGTCGCATCGTCGGCGAGGTCATCGAGAGCGTCGTCGACGATCCGTACATCGACCCCGGGCCGGGGGCGGCCCACGGTGTAGAGCGCCTCGACATCGGGTGCATCGAACGCGGTTCCGAGCCCGACGCCGCCCGACTCCGTCGAGGAGTACCGGATGGAGTACTGCGCTCCGAACGTCTGTCGAGCGGCTCGCACGAGCGCCGGTGGAGATGCTGCGCCCCCGGCGATGATCCGTTCGACACAGCTGACGTCGAGTTCGGCAAGCGACGGGTCGCGTAGGAGCAGAGCGAGCTGAGGCGCGACGACGCCGAGTGTGGCGATGCGGTGCTCGGCCACGGTCCGTAGCACGTCGCCGGAGCGCCATCGGCCGAGGACGTGCGTCGTCGTTCCTGTTCGGAGATACCACGGGAGCTTCGTCATGAACCCGACGTGGGCGAACTGCGTCGACGCGAGCATGTGTCCGCCTCCGTCCCAACGGTCCTCCCAGCCCGGCCCGAGGTCGGCCTCACACACGGCGCGGAGTTGGCGGTCGCGGAAGATGGCACCTCTGGGGAGACCCGTCGTGCCCGACGTGAAAACGATGGCCACGATTCGCTCGGGGTCCTCGTTCAAATCAGGGATCGAAGCCTTGTCGCCTCCCTCGTCGTCGGGGATCGCCTCCTCGATCACGGCATCCGGGTTCAGCCGCTCGATGAGTGCCGCCTGCTCCGATGGCGCAAGCGACGGGTTGATTCCCGAGGCCGCTGCGCCGAGCTTGGCGGCTGCGACGTAGGTCACGACATAGTCGAACGTGGAATCGAGCTGCAGCGCGACGACCGAGCCGTCGCCCACCCCGTCGGCGCGGAGTCTCGTCGCGGCGATGTCGGAGCGCCTGTCGAGCGCCGCGTAGGTGAGGCGCGCTCCGGTCTGATCGACGAACGCGGAGCGCTCGCCGAAGCGCCGTGCGGCCTCACGAACGGTGTGTACCAGTATCGCCATGCCCATCACACTGCCACGCGGCTCGTTCTGTCCTGCGAGAGCACCACCCGTATGGTGCTCTCGCAGGACAGAACGAGCCGCGGTGCGCGTTGCCGGCTCGGGTCACTGCTCGATGTAGAGCCAACCGTCGGCGACGTCGCGAACTCTGGTGCCGACATCTGCCAGGGCCTCGTCGCGGAGGTCAGACCACGGGCGGTCGTGAGCGGGGTTGTGCGCTTCCATCCCGTGATCGGACATCACCAGGATCGCCGTTCGATCGCGAGCCCCCGACCGATCGATCGCATCGAGAACGCGCTCCACCCGTCGATCGCTGTCGATGACCGCGGCACGAACGATCTCGGAGTGAGGCCCGCCTTCGTGGCCGGCCTCGTCGGTGAGTGAGAGGGACAGGAACATGAACGTCGGCAGCGGGTTGCCGGCTTCGCGGTTCCACAGCGAGATCGCCTGCGTTGTGGCCAACTCGTCGACGGCGGACATGAACGCGTACGCGTCCGAGGAGTCGGCCATCGCGGCGTTCGACGTGGCGGTGATGTCGGGAAACGACGGGGCACGGCCGCTCCGAAAATCGGCGAATGAGCTGACGTCGGCACCGCGGTCGCAGAACTCGAATACGGCCGCCGTGAACGCGTCTGGTCGGCTGCGATGGATCGCTTCGTGCAGCGTTTCGACATCGGGTCGCAGGTGCACCATCGCTGCGAACATCTCGTCGAACGCGAGGAGGTCCGGCGTGACGCGGCGTTCGCGATCGAACCACATGTGGTGGAGCACTCCGGAGTGGCCGGGGTGGACACCGGTCGAAGCCGTGGTGTGGTTCGCCAGGGTGGCAGTCGGCAGGGACGCCATGAGCCCCAGGCCGAGGGCGGTGCCGCCACCGAGGAGGGACCCGATGGCAGGAGCGTCACCGTGGGCGATCGCGTCGTAGAGCTGGTTGGGGTTGCAGCCATCGAGCAGCACCACCACCACGTGGTCGGCCCCGCCCTCGTGCACGAACGTGAGGGGGTCACCGTCCTGGCGGCGAAGCAGTCCGGCCCGGCGTCGGGCCCCGGTTGGGCCGATCGAGTCGGGGTGTGGATCCGTGCCGAGGAGCCTCAGGATGGTCGGGGCGACGTCGACCATGCGAGCCGACTCGTTGACGATGCCGGCTCGCACGACTCCGGCGCCCGACGCGACGAACGGAGCCCGGGCCTGCACCACCCCGAGCGACCCGTGCTCGCCGAGGTTCGTCCCGAAGCGATGCGACGGCGCGTGCTGTACCACCAGCTCTGGCGCGTGGGCCGAGTCGAAGAACTGGGCGATCTGGTCGTAGGCGTGGGGGTAGGCGTTGGCGTCGCGGTTCGGGAACGGCGCTCGGGCCTCGTCGGCCGACGTGGAGAACCGATCGGTGGACCCGTCCGCTAGTGGGTTCTTCCGATCGAGGTCGACGATCGTGAACTCGTGGCGCTCCACAGGGACCCCGTCGTGGTCGTCGACGGTGACGGTTCGGCGTTCGAAGGTGACCGAACCGTCCGCCGACGTCGCCCGGAATCGATCGCGTGCCGGTGACGACAGGACCATGTCGACCGCGGCGTCGAACGATCGATCGGTCAGCGCCTCCTCCAGTCCCTGACACCGGTCATCGTGAGAGCGCATGAGCCGAGACTACGGAAGAATGCGGTCGTGAACCTCACCCCCGACACCGTCCTGTTGACCGACCGGGTCGCGCTCGTTACCGGCGCCGCCCGCGGCATCGGTGCCGCCACCGCCCTCGCGCTGGCGAGATTCGGCGCCGACCTGGTGCTGGTCGACCGCCTGGGCGACGAGCTGGCCGACGTCGTTGCGGCGGTCGAGTCCCTGGGGCGCACTGCCCTGGCGACCGTCGGTGACGTGCGATCCTCCGACGTCGTCGACGCGACGGTGACATCGGCTGCGGAGCGGTTCGGTCGTGTCGACGTCCTCGTAAACAACGCGGGCGGCGGATTCTGGGCGCCGTTCACCGACGTGAACCCGAAGGGCGAGGCCGCGCTGATCGCCGAGAACTTCACCCAGGTCACCGCGTTCGTGCGCGCCGTTGCTCCGCTGATGGCCGGCGGCGGATCGATCGTGAACGTGACATCGATCGAGGCCCACCGGGCGGGGCCGGGGTTCGGGATCTACTCGGCGATGAAGGCGGCGGTCGAGAACCTCTCCAAGACCCTCGCGCTCGAACTGTCACCGCAGGGCATCAGGGTCAACTGTGTCGCTCCCGACATGATCCCCACCCCCGGCGACGCCGGGCTCGCCGCGGACTCCGGAGCGCTCCTCGACGCGGCGTTCCACCCGAGCCCGATCGGGGAGATGGGATCGCCTGACGACGCGGCTGCGGCGATCGTGTTCCTGGCCGGCGACCTTGCCCGATTCGTGACCGGAGCGACCATTCACCTCGACGGCGGCACCTTCGCTGCGTCGGGGTGGCGCCGAGCGCGCGACGGTGGGGCATGGTCGTTGTAGCCGGTCGGTTCTCGTCGTAGCCCGATAGCTACCGCTCGACGCCGCCGGCGGGGCATCTCTCGACGATCACCCGGTTGCAGCGCACCTGAGGGCCCTTCTCGAACCCGACGACATAGCCGTTGGCGGCCGGCTCGCCGATCGGGAAGTCCGTCGACACCACCTGCGCACCCGACTCGAGCGCGAGGTCACGGTCGGTGGTGTCGCCGGTGGTCGCCTCCACCAGGTCGGCATCCGCTCGGGTCCGGATGAAGAAGCCCTGCTTCACCAGCTCGGTGATGCGCGGAGCCTCGGTCGGATCATTGATCTTCACGACGGCCTGGTCGTCGTCCCCGTCCTCCGCCGAGCTGGTGAACAGCACCCGGCCTTCGAGCGATGGATGCCCGGCCAGGTAGTCGGTGCGGTAGCCGCCAGCGTTGTCCATGAACAACATGATCTGGCCGCGGACATCGTCGATCTCGGGCCAACCCTCGGTGGTGACCGCATCGCGAAGCGTCTCGGCATCGCCGCGAACGTCGTCGGGGGTGAGGAGACGTTCATCGTCGAACACCGAGCGGATCTCGGCGTCGAGGGCGTCCATCTGGGTCGCGTCGATCTTGACGACCTTGGTGATGTCGAGCGGCGCCGGCAACGGGTCGTCCTTCAGCTCGACGTTGATGACGATCGGCACGTGGTCGGCGTTCGCATCCGACCACGCCCTGATCTCCTGGAGGCACCCGACAAAGGTCGGGCACGTGGTGCCGAAATCGATGTCGACGATGTGGAGAACCTTGAACCCGGGCGCGTCGAGGCCCGAGGGGATCGGCGTGTCGGGGACGTTCAGCATCGACGGAGCGAGGGGCTTCGCGAACAGTCCACCCTCGGGATCGGCCCAGATGTCGAGCTCGAAGCTTCGAATGCCGCTCTCGAGCTGATCGGTGAGCGACTGGTGGGTGTAGTTCAGCGCGTTGATGTCGCCGAGCGCCTTCGCCGGCTCACCGAATGCCTCCACCGCGGCCTTCTCCGCCTCGAAAAGCCTCGTCTCGGGCGCGACGTGATAGCTGTTGTGCGTTCCGATCATCTGCAGCTCGTTGAGGGCGAGGCCGTCTGACGAAGCCGCGGGCGTGGTCGGCGAATCGGCGGAGCCGTCCCCCGACGAGCAGGCCCCACAGGTGAGTGCAGCGGCCGCCACAGTCAACGCGACGTGTCGTCGCGCCGACCGCCGGATCGACGACAACCTCAGTGCGACGCCAGCCACTCGTCGCCGAGCCGGAACTCCTCGTCGAGTTGCTTCTCGGCGAGGCCCTTGGCGAACCCTTCGATCTTGCCGCCTACGAGCGGGATCGAGACCTTGATCTCGACGGTGATCGTGTAGGTCGTCGCGCCGTCGCCGTCGGCTTCGAGCAGCGTCTGGCCCTTCATGTCGATCGGCACACCCTTGGTGTCTAGGGTGAACGTGCCGCCGTAGGTGCCGTCGCCGAAATCGTTCCAGTCGTCGATCGACACGACCGTGTTGCGCGGCTTGATGAACTTCTTGGCGAATCCGGGGATGCCGTCGACGTCGACCTCGCGGGTGACGGTGAGGTTCAGGTTCTTCTTCGTCTTCTTCTTCTCCACGACCGTCACGCCGTGGTGGCCCATGCCTTCGAACTTGGCGATGTGGGCGTCGGGGTTGCTGAACATCTTCCAGCAATCGGCGATGGGTGCGTCGAACGTGTGCGTCTTGACCAGCTTCATGGCGGACATGATGCCCGCTCTCGTGCAAGTGTGCTCGCTCGATGCGGTTGGCCCTAATCTGACACTCCGTCAGATTTCGACCAAATCCGGAGAACACCATGGCCAAGCCGGCACCCCTCGCAGGAGTTCGCATCATCGAGTGTTCGATCCTCGGGCCGGGGGCGCTCACCACGCACCTGGTCGATCTGGGCGCGGAGGTCATCAAGATCGAGTCGCCGGCCGGCGACTACATCCGCCGCATGACCTGGCCGATCGTTGAAGGCGTGTCGCTCATGCACCTCCACATCAACCGGGGCAAACGATCGTTGGTGCTCGATCTCCGCACTCCCGAGGGCGTCGAGGTATTCCGTGATCTCGCCCGCACCGCTGACGCCGTCATCGAGGGCATGCGCCCCGGTGGCCTGGCGCGGAAGGGGCTCGGCTACGACGACCTGAAAAAGATCAACCCCAAGATCGTGTTCTGCAACATCTCCGGCTACGGCATGACGGGTCCCTACAAGGACATGCCGAGCCACGGCATCGCGTACGACACGTGGGGCGGTCTCGTGAAGGCGGAGACCGACGACGAAGGCTTCTGCTACATCCCCGAGCACCCCTCCACCGGCATCCACGCCGGTCCACTGTTCGGCGCGTTCGGTGTGGTGTCGGCGATCCTTGGGGCCCGCGCCACCGGTGAGGGTTCGGCTCTCGAGATCGCACAGTCCGATGCCTCCGCTGCGATGGACTGGCTGCGTAGCGAGACATGGAAGGCCTACGAGCGTCCCGAGGACGAGGTGACGGGCAACCCCAGCGACAACTTCGAGCGCCGTGCTCCCGGCACCGCCGGTATGCGCGACGGCGTCCGCTACCAGTTCTACGTGACCAAGGACGACCGCCACGTGCTGTTCATGGCGTCGGAGCAGGAGTTCTGGAAGAACTTCTGCGACGGGGTCGGCCGTCCCGATCTGTTCGAGAAGTGGCCGGGCAGCCAGTACGGCGACCACGCCAAGGGCAACCGCGAGCTTCAGGCGATCCTGCGCGAGATCTTCCTCACCAAGACGGCGGAGGAGTGGATCCTTTTCGGCGACGACAAGAACACGCCGATCGCTCCCGTGAACACACCGCAGACGATCGCCGAGGACCCGCAGTTCAAGGACCGCTTCCACTGGATGCCGGCTGACGAGGTCGGCGCGGACATGCTGGGAACGCCGCTCAAGTTCATGGACGTCGACATGCCGAAGATGACCAAGGCTCCGACCGTGGGACAGCACACCGACGATGTGCTGTCGTCGGTGCTCGGCTACGACGAGGCGAAGATCGGCGCGCTGCGCGAAAGCGGCGCCATCGGCTGAGGGTGCCGCTGAGCGCGCGCTCAGCCAGCCCAGCCCGCCGCAGCCCCGTCCCGCCTGCCGAACCGTGGGGAAACCCCGCGACCTGTTCTCCTAGTTTCCCCACGCTTCGGCGAGTGGAGCCGGGCGGCGTTACACCTGTGGTGGTGGTGACGTAGTACGGGGATGTGAACAACGACGATCCTGAGCTGATCGCACGCATCGCCGGCGGCGACGAGGTGGCCTTTGAGCGGTTCTACCGCCGACACCTCGACTCCGTCGTTACCTACGGGGTGCGGCACTGCCGCGACTCACATGAGGTGTCAGAGTTGTGCGCCGCAGTGTTCCTTTCGGTGTGGCAGAGCGCCCGTTCGTTCGACGGGTCGCGCGGCTCGACGTCGGCGTGGTTGTACCGCATTGCCGCGAACCGGTTGATCGACCTTCGTCGAGGTGACCGCCGCCGAGCGATGCTGACCGCCCGCCTGATCGAGCGGCGGGTCCTCGATCCGGACGACATCGGACGCCTGACCGAACGCATCGACGCTGAACGCTCGGCGTCCGAGGTGGTCGACGCCGTCCGTTCGCTTCCCGACGCGCAACGTCAGGCCGTGGAGCTCATCGCGATCGACGGACTCAGCGCGACCGAAGCGGCGGCGCGGGTCGGCACGTCGCCGACCGCCATGCGGATGCGGCTGTCGCGTGCGCGCCGGACGGTCAGCGACGCCATTGATCCCCAACCCCATTCTCACGACGACCCGGCGGAGGTACTGCCATGACCGACACGTTCGAAGATCGACTTCTCGACGTTCTGCTCGACGAGGTGCGCGAGCCCTCGATCCCACCCTTCGAGAACCCACACCCGGCGTCGAAGTCGTCGCGACGGTGGGTGACGGCGGTCGCAGGCATTGCTGCGTCGATCGCCGTGGTTGCGGGGGTCGTCGTGGTGCTCAACCGACCCGACGAGGTGCGCGTGGAGACGGCCGACGCCCCGTCGACGACGGCCGCGTCCACCAACACCTATCTCACCTTCGGCGATCCGATCGGCACGGTCTACCGGACGGCGCCTGCGGTCGACGCGAGGGCTGCCTTCAGCTACCGGCCAAAGGGCGACCCCGGTTGGACGATTCAAATCGACTCCGGCATGAGAGGGCCGATGGCCGACGGGCTCCCCGTGGTCGCGACGATCGACGGGCGGGTTCTCCGGACCCTCACGATCGACCAGTCTGGCGGGAAGCCGTTCGGCATCTACTTCTGGAGTGAGTCCGACGGCTCCACCTGGGCGATCTCCGCCTGGAACCCAGCAGTCGGCGGCATCGTCGATGCTGCCGGCGACGCTCAGCGGTTCGCCCTCATAGAGGCCTTCCTTCGGCAGCTCACCTATGTCGACGGTGCATTCCGGGCCGGCTCGGAGTACGAGTCGTTCGTGCCGCCGGATCGTGCGCCGGTGCGGTGGACGATCTCCGACGATCGGCGGGGGCTCTCGTCGCTCGTGGACTCTGATACCGACATCGCAGCGCTCGCCGGTGAGGCGACAACGGTGCGTGGTCATGCCGCTGTATTCGACGGCCGCTCGATTACCTGGCGCGAATCGGACGACGAGGTCCTGACGATGTGGGTGCAGCGGGTGGACCCTCGCTTCGACGACGGCTCGTCTACGACGACGTTGGACGAGATCGTCGCGATGGCGGAGGCCCTGACGCCCAGTAACCGTGAGGTGTACGACGCGCTGCCGCTGTTGCGGGGCGCGAAGGACGAGCGGGTCGTGGTGATGCCGCCACCGGGTGCGGGGTCGGCGATGTTCGTCACCCAGGAGCTCACGGAGACTGGCACCGGCGGCGGCATGGCGGGGCCGGTTGGTTCCGAGGGCGTGGCCCTCGATGTCGACGATGGTGTCGTCGGGTTCCGGGTCTGGGTGCAGGGGGCCGGTGAGGTAATCAGCGGCGACGTGCCGGCCTGCGCCCAGACGGTGATGGTTCCGCCGCCCGGCGAACCGGCAGCGACCGTCGTCCTCGACCCGACCTGCACCGGGTAGCGCCTCCTCCCACGCCCTGGAACGACTCCGAACCGTGGGGAAACTCGGTGACCTGTCCCCCGACTTTTCCCCACGGTTCAAGTGGCGTCGAGGTCGCAACCTCAGGTGGGGCGCGGCTTCGTACACTCCGCCTGATGCCTCGTTCGGTGATCGTCACTCGTTCGGTTCTCCTCGCCGCACCGGCGCAGGAGGTTTGGGCCGTCGTGTCGACGCCGGCCGGTGTCAACGCGGAGATGATGCCGCTCGTGCGAATGACGTTCCCCTCCTCGGTGGCAGGGCTGACCCCAGATGACATCGCGATGGGCGCGGTGGTCTGCCGGTGTTGGATGCTCGCCGGCGGTGTGCTGCCATTCGATCGTCACGCGCTCGCGTTCGAGTCGATCGCCGGCACCGAGTTCGTCGAGGAGTCGACGTCCTGGCTACAGCGCCGTTGGCGTCACGAGCGGTCCGTCGTCACTCTCGATCCCGGTCGGTGTCGCGTGACCGACTGCATCACCATCGAGCCTCGGGTGCCACTCGCCAGACCGTTCGTGCGCCGGATCGTCCCGTTGGTGTTCGAGCACCGCCACCGTCGACTGGAGCAGCGCTTCGGCGCCGGATGACCGTTCACTCTGGAGCGACAAGGTGCAGCGGGACTGCACCTCAGCGCTCCAAAGTGGCCGCCGCGGAGATGCCCGCCCGTGCCGCCCCTCACGGTGGCGGTTCCGCCGCCGCTGTAGCATTCTGACGGTCCGTCAGATTTCACTCGAAGGGAACGGGGTTGAGCGCTACGCGGATCGAAGGCTTGGACTCCGCCGACTGCACGGTGCCCGGCCTCCTCGCCCGGGCGGTCGAGCGGTTCGGCGACAGCGAGGCGATCGTCGATCGCAGCGTCGAACCTCACGTTCGTCTCACCTACTCCGCGCTCGCGGACGAGGCTCGCGCCACCGCCAAGGCCCTTGTCGCGGCGGGCGTCGAGTCCGGCGACAGGGTCGCAATCTGGGCGCCCAACATCTGGGAGTGGCCAGTCACCCTGCTTGGCATCCACCTGGCCGGCGCCACCGTCGTTCCGCTGAACACCCGCTACAAGGGGAGCGAGGCAGCGGACATCATCCGGCGCAGCGGGGCGAAGCTGCTCTTCACCGTGCAGGGGTTCCTCGGCAACGACTACGTGTCGATGCTCGACGGACAGGATCTGCCCGGTCTGGAACAGATCGTCGTGATGCGCGGCGACGTTCCTGCCGGCGCCGTCGGGTGCGAAGCACTGATCGCTGCGGCGAGCGATCCAGCGCTCGACCAACAGCTCGACGCTCGGATCGCCGCGGTTTCGCCTGAGCACGTCGCCGACATCATCTACACGTCGGGCACGACCGGCGCGCCGAAGGGCGTGATGTGCGCCCACCGTCAGACGGTGCTGGCTTTCGACGCGTGGGGCACGATCGTCGGGTTGCGCGCTGAGGACCGCTACCTCGTCATCAACCCGTTCTTCCACTCCTTCGGCTACAAGGCGGGCATCATCGCCTCGCTGGTGAAGGGAAACGCGCTCATCCCGCTGGCCACCTTTGACGTCGCCGCGGTGATGGAGACGATCGAGGCGGAGCGGATCACGACGTTGCCCGGCCCGCCGACGATCTTCCAGACGATCATCAACCACCCGGCGTTCGACATCGACAGGCTCTCGACGCTGCGCCTCGCCGTCACCGGCGCGGCGAGCATCCCGGTCCAGCTCATCCGCGACATGCGTGAGATCCTGGGGTTCGACACCGTGCTTTCGGCCTACGGCCTCACCGAGGCGTGCGGCATAGCGACGGTGTCTCGCCACGATGACCCGCCCGAGATCATCGCCAACTACTCGGGCCGTGCTATCCCCGATGTCGAGGTGCGGATCGCGGATGACGCCGGAAACGAGGTCGCCCGCGGCGAACAGGGCGAGGTGCTGATCCGCGGCTACCAGGTAATGCTCGGGTACTTCGACGCGCCGGAACAGACGGCCGAGACCATTGACGCCGACGGCTGGTTGCACACAGGCGATGTCGGCATCATGAACCCCGACGGCTACCTGAAGATCACCGACCGAACGAAGGACATGTTCATCGTCGGTGGGTTCAACGCCTACCCCGCCGAGATCGAGTCCTTGATGTCGGAGCATCCAGACATCGCCCAGGCCTCGGTCGTGGGCGTGCCCGACGAACGCATGGGTGAAGTCGGGTACGCGTTCGTCGTGCTCCGCCCCGGGGCGGCGACGACGGCGGAGGAGATCAAAGGCTGGGCCAAAGGCCACATGGCGAACTACAAGGTGCCTGCCACGGTCGAGATCATCGCGGATCTGCCGGTGAACGCGGCCGGCAAGGTGGTCAAGTTCGAGCTGCGCGACCGTGCCGTCGCGAACCAGTCGGGGAGGGGAGCCCAATGAAGTTCGCTCAGGCCATGATCGGCCTCCCCGCGGAGGGCTACGTGGAGGCGGCGAAAGCCGCCGAGGAGGCAGGGTTCTCGGCGATCGCGCTGAGCGACCACGTCGTCACCCCCGAGAAGATCGACTCGGCCTACCCCTACACGCCGGATGGCAAGCCCCAGTACGACCCTGCCTGGGACTTTCCCGACCCATGGGTAACCGTCGGAGCGATGGCAGCGGTCACGCAGCGCCTCGAGTTCTTCACCAACGTGTTCGTGTTGCCCGCCCGCAACCCGGTGCTCGTCGCCAAAGCGCTGGCCACTGCCGCGAAGCTCTCGGGCGATCGCGTCCGCCTGGGCATCGGCGCCGGATGGATGCGCGAGGAATTCGACCTCCTCGAACAGCGCTTCGGCGGCCGCGGCAAGCGGATGGACGAGATGGTAGAGGTCATGCGCGCGCTGTGGGGTGGCGGGTTCGTGGAGCATCACGGCGATGCCTACGACTTCGACCGCATCGAGATGCGCCCCGTGCCGAACCGGCAGGTTCCCATCTACGTCGGGGGTCATTCAGAGGTCGCGTTGCGGCGGGCTGCTCACCTCGACGGGTGGATCGGCGTCTACTACATGGTTGACGAGCTTGAGGAGTACTGCCGGCGAATCCTCACCTATCGCGCCGAGGCGGGGCTGGCCGACGAGCCGTTCGAGATCGTCGCGTCGCCGATCTCGCACCCAAAGCCGGAGATCCTGGAACGACTTGCTGCCGTCGGTGTCACCACGATCCTTACGTCCGCGTGGATCTCCCAAGGCGTCGCCGCTCCCGAGTCGGTGCAGCACGGCATCGACTGCATCAGAGCGTACGGCGACCGCTGGATCGCCCCGCTTCACCGATAACTGTGGTTCACAACACCCCACCGTCCGACGAACCCGACGTCGACGATCACCCGCGAGCGTCCGACGGTCGGGTGCCCGGTCGGCGTGGTCGCGCGACCCGTGAACGACTCACCGCGTGCACCTTGAACATGCTGCGCGACACGAACTACCGCGACCTCAAGGTCGTCGACATCGCTCGCGAAGCGGGGACGTCGCCAGCGACCTTCTACCAGTACTTCCCAGACGTCGAGTCGGCGATCCTGGCACTGGCCGAGGACATGGCGATCGACGGCAACGAACGGCTGACCGGCATCGTTCGCGGAGGCGATTGGAAGGGCAAGGCGGCGTACGACACAGCGGAGCGGATCGCCGACGCGTACATCACATTCTGGGACGACAACTCCGCGCTCATGCGGGTGCTCGACCTGACGAGCTTGGAGGGCGACGAGCGCTTTCGGTCCATCCGAATCAGACTTCTCAACGAGTTCACCGTCGCCCTCGCCGGCGTTGTCCAACACCAGCGCGATGCCGGTCGTCAACCCGATGACGTCGACCCCATGGCCGTCGCCGGAGTGCTTGTCTCGATGCTCGCTCACGTCGCGTCCCACCGGGAAGGATTCGAGGGCTACGACATAGGCGCCGCTGACCTTCGTCGGGTGATGGCCCGCATCGTGTTCACCACAGTCACCGGAGCGAAGGCCCCGCGCTGAGGAAACCCGACTGGTCAGCGGCCCGGCGACATCGCTTCCGCGAACGCCTCGAACCACACCCGGTGGCCGGCGTCGTTCGGGTGGAACCCGTCACCGCTGATTCGACCCCGCCACGTCTGTAGACGAAGTCCGACGTCCGCGACCGCGAGCCCAGCCGGTGGGGCGAGCTTGCGGATCGTCCGGTTCATCGAAGCGGCGACCCGACTTCCCTTCTCGGGAAGGGTCGCCAGAGCGGTGCCACCGGGGAGCTCGCCGATGAGCGTGACGAACGCCGATCGGACCTGATCGAGATGGAACGTGTGGCGGATGTCGTTGCTGCCGACGGTGCAGACGACGGCGTGCGGAACGACTCCTGAGTCGCGGAAGGCCGGGAGCTGCACGTCCAGGACGTCGGCGATCTGGGCGCCTGACCTCGAGAGGTTGAGAACCGGAAGCGGCCCGGTGTCGCCGAGGTGCTCTCTCAACCGTCCGACATAGCTTTGGGCGGGAGCGCTGGCACCGACGCCCTGCGCGAGCGAGTCCCCGAGGACCACGAGTGCTGGACGGTCCTGTGCAACTGCCCACTCCGCCTCGCCGCGCCAGTGGTCCGCCGACGCGAGCAACGTGTCGCCGACCGTACGAACCGACGGGATCCAGGCCAGGCGGCGATAGAAGCTGGGTTCGTCGGGCGGTCGGAGCGCCGCTTCGAGCGTTGCATCCATGATGTTCCGATCGGCGGATCGATCCTCCGCAGGAGGGGTCTAACGGCTCAATCCCATCACCGACTGATACCAAACGCGATGCGAGCCGTGCGGAGAACCGCACGGCTCGCATCACATTTCGGCCTCAGTGCGGGGCCCGCCGGTCGGTCACGCCAAGCCGGCGCAGTAGCCGTAGAGGCCCGGAACGCACTGGACGAGGCGGACGGTGCCGGTTCCTGTGGCGACGGTCCCGTTGCCGGGTCGGGCGTAGTAGCCGCTGGTGCCCTGGTACACCGCCATGCCGATGTTCGAATCACCGAAGGCGACCGAGCCCAGCAGTCGCAGGTTGGCGTTCGTCGGCGTCCGGGTGAACGTCGCGCAACCCCGGCTGTTGGTCTTTCCGCTGCGGATCGTCGTCCAGCGTCCCCGACTCTGCTGCTGGAGGTGAACGGGTTGGTTGGCGTAGGCGGTGCCGGTGTCCCAGACAAAGCAGCCGGACACGGCGGAGGCCGCCGACGCCGGTGTTGCAGCGCCGGCGAAGAGACCGGCGACGATACCGAAGCCGAGGAGAAGCGTTGCGGCCAGGTGGGCCAGGGTGCGGGTGCGGGTGGTCTTCATGTGATGGCTCCTTGGGTGGTGCGGCCGGAGCGTCCGGTCCGTCGTTGATGGAGTCAGCATCGGAGCGACCGCTTCAGGTCGGCTTCAGACCCACTTCACCTCTGAACTTCCGTAGTTTCTGGGTCCATGCACGTGTCGATGACCGTCCCGACCGACGAGCTCTCGTCGGTGCGCAGGCTCTACCGGGAAATCGAGGAAGCGGGATACGACCGGGCGTTCTCCTTCGAGGCCAAGCACGATCCGTTCCTGCCGCTGGCGACCGCGGCTGAACACACCGACGCGATCCAGCTCGGCACGGCGATCGCCATCGCCTTCGCCCGGACGCCGATGACGCTGGCCAACATCGGTTGGGACCTCCAGACCCTCACCGGTGGGCGCTTCACGCTCGGCCTCGGATCGCAGATCGCGCCGCACATCACCCAACGATTCTCGATGCCATGGTCGGATCCCGCGGCGCGGATGCGCGAGTTGGTGCTGGGGATTCGGGCGATCTGGGACGCGTGGTCAAGCGGCACGGCGCTCGACTTCCGCGGCGACTACTACACGCACACGCGGATGGTTCCGGCCTTCGATCCGGGGCCGAACGAGTTCGGACGCCCGGCGATCCTCACTGCCGGGTTCGGCCCGGCTATGACCGCAGTTGCGGGAGAGGTCGCCGACGGTTTCCTCGTGCACCCGCTCAACTCGCGCCGGTCGTTGTTGGAGCTGACCGTGCCGGCGATCGAACGCGGACTGGCGACCGCCGGCCGACCGGCGCTGGGCGACCCCTCCAGCGCGTTCGACCTCACCGCGGTGACGATCGTCGTGACCGGACGCACCGCGGAGGAGTTCCACCGGTCGCGGGAAGCGGTCAGACAGCAGTTGGCGTTCTACGGCTCCACACCGGCGTATCGGCCGGTGTTCGAGGTGCACGATCGAGGCGACCTCCATCCGGAGCTCAAGTCGCGGGCCGCGGCCGGCGAGTGGGTCGAGATGGCGGAGTTGATCGATGACGAGTTCCTCGAAGACGTCGCCGTCGTCGGCCAACCCCACGAGATCGCTTCGATGCTGCGAGAGCGCCTCGCCGGAATCACCGACCGCGTGAGCCTCGTCAACAACCGGGCTCCCGACCCCCACCACTTCCGTGAGGTGGTGGCCGACCTCCACTCGTGGCCGCGATGATGGAGCGGATGGACTCCGAGGCCTTCGAACAGGGCGCTGCGTTCGTTCCTCGCGCTCGTGAGTCGTGGCGGTCTCCGTGGGAGATGTACGCACGGCTCCGCGACCACGACCCCGCCCATCATGTCGAGGCGGGCGACTACTGGGTGCTGTCACGTTTCGACGACGTGTTCGCCGCGGCGCGCGACCACGAGACGTTCTCCTCCGCTGAGGGACTGACGTTCGAGTATGACGAGCGTCGCAAGGCCGGACTCACCGAAGCCGCTCCGATCGTGATGATGGACCCGCCGGAGCACACGGCGTTCCGCCGACTGGTCGGCAAAGGCTTTACTCCACGGCATGTGCAGGAGATCGAACCGGCGGTCCGAGCGTTCGTTGTCGACCGGATCGAGCGCCTCCGCGAGCGGGGCAGCGGTGACATCGTCGCGGAGCTCCTCAAGCCGATGCCGAGCTTCGTAGTCGCGTTCTATCTCGGCGTTCCCGAGCGCGACTGGGCGAGGTTCGACGGCTGGACCGAGGGCATCGTCGCCGCCAACTCCGAAGGAGATGCCCTGCGTGCGGGAGATGCCGTCGCGGAACTCCTCACGTACTTCAGCGAGTTGATCGAGGAGAAGCGACGCAACCCCGGCGACGACACGATCTCAGCGCTCGTCGCGACGGGTGAGGCCGACGTGCCGCTCATGCAGGTGCTCGGCTTCGCGTTCACCATGGTGGCGGGCGGCAACGACACCACGACGGGACTCCTCTCCACCGGGTGCGAGTTGTTGACGCGGTTCCCTGAGCAGCGGGCTCACCTGTTTGCGGACCCTGGCTTGCTCCCGACCGCTGTGGAGGAGATGCTCCGGCTGTCGTCGCCGGTGCAAGGGCTCGCACGCACCACCACCCGATCCGTCGAGCTCCACGGCCGCGAGATCCCCGAAGGCCGCAAGGTGCTCCTGCTGTACGCCTCCGCCAACCGCGACCCCCGCAAGTTCGGCGAGACAGCTGAGGAGTTCGAGGTCGACCGCGACGTCACTCCGATCATGACGTTCAGCTACGGAGCCCACTTCTGTCTTGGCGCATCGGCTGCTCGACTGCAAGCCCGTGTCGTGCTCGAAGAGTTGCTGGAGCGCTGCCCTCGCTTCGCCGTCGATCACGAGGCTGGAACGTTCGCTCCCGGACACTACGTGCGCCGCTACGAGTCGTTGCCGTTCGTGGCCGACGGCGGAGTGTGACGATCCCACGTTCGAGTCCGCTCCGACGCGTCCGAGGAGGGCCACCCGGGGCGGGTGACCCTCCGCGAACGGGGGAGCTGAGGTGGTTCACGTGGCGGTTCGACGGGAGCCGTCAGCAGCGGATGAGGGCAGGGGGGCCCGCCACCGGTGACATCGGGAACAGTCCGTTGGGGGTTGTTGCCGTGCCGGTCTGCAGCTTCGCCTGGTACCAGTGGTTCCCCGAAACGCTGCACGGCGTCGACAGCGTGAGCGAGACCTTGTTGCTGAGTGCTGACGCACCGTTGTTCGCGGCGACGATCGTCCAGCGACTCGTGCCCTGGCGCTGCCGTGCCATCGCCCCGACGATCCGCAGGGTTGATACCCGCTGGGCGCAGGTCACCTTGATCGAGGCCTTGACGCTGTGGCCGCTCTTGGCGGGCTTCCCGACATCGATGACACACGGGATGATGATGACCGCTCGGGCTCCGGTCTCGCTCCGATCGCGAACCGTGAACGTCGTGCTCGACTGGGGGCTCGGATCGACGGGTCCGCTCTGGGCGCCGGCGGGGCTGACGCCGAGGGCGCCGGCGGTGATCGCCGCGGCGAGCCCGAAGGCGGCGGAGATGCGGGTCAGGCGGTGGGTGCGGGTGATGGACATGGTGGTTCCCTTCAGGTTGATTGCGGCCGGTGGGTCCGGTCCGTTTCGGTCATGCCATCGTCGGCAACGATGGTTCAGGCGCGCTTCAGAAGCGGTTCAACGCTTCGGTTCCGTCCGCCGGCCCGCTCCGCCTCTGCGGCTCGATTGCGGCTCGAGACTGCGCAGCCGTAGGATCTGACGGTCCGTCAGAAACGCGTCGTCACGACGCGAGAGGGGTCATGGCAATGGATTTCGAGTTCTCCGACGAGCAGCTGGCGTACAAGGCAGAGGTCATCGCGTTCTGCGACGAGCACGACGACATCGACATCTTCGACGTCACTCGCGAGAACATGGCCCAGATCGTCGACACGCCGAAGCGCCGCGCCTTCATGAAGGAAGTCGGCCACAAGGGTTGGCTCGGCATGACCTGGCCCAAGGAGTACGGCGGCAGCGAAGGCGAAGGCGTCTACGAGTACATCCTCAACGAGGAGCTCGCCGGCCGCGGCGGTCCCCAGATCGGCAAGGGTGTCGGCATCATCGGCAAGACCGTGATCGCCCATGGCTCGGACTTCCTCAAAGAGAAGTTCCTGCCGATGATCCTGGAGAACGACGTCGAGTTCGCCGTCGGCTACTCCGAACCCAACGCCGGCTCCGACGCTGCGTCGATGCGGGTCAAGGGCGTCAAGCACGTCAACGAAGAGGGCGTGTCGGGATGGCTCGTCAACGGCCAGAAGACGTGGACCACGTCCGCGCACTTCGCCGACTGGTACTGGTGTGGGGTCCGCACCGACCCCGACAACAAGCACATGGGCATCAGCCTCATGTTGATCCCGATGGACGACCCGGGCATCAGCATCAACGGCATCTGGACCATGGGCGACGAGCGCACCAACGAGGTGTGGCTCGACAACGTGTTCGTCCCCGACGAGTACGTGGTCGGCGAGGTCAACCACGGCTTCAAGTACATCAGCCAAGCGCTCGACCTCGAGCGCTTCACGATGTTCACCTACTCGCCCATCAAGCAGCGTCTCGACATCCTCACCGAGTACGTGCAGGAAACCGAGCGCGACGGCGAGCCGCTGAAAGACGACCCGATCGTGCGGTCGCGGATGGCGAACCTCCACACCGAGGCCGAGGTCGCTCGGGTGATGGGGCTCAAGTTCGTCGCCGAAGCCGTGAAGGTCGAGCACGCCGCCAAGGAGGGCAAGCCGTTCCAGCCGCCGACCGTCGTGGCGTCGGAGTACAAGCTGTTCGCGACCGAGCTGTCCAAGCGGCTTGCGAGCGCGTCGATGGACATTTGCGGCCCGGGTAGCCAGCTGCGGGTCAAGACTGAGGACGCGCCGCTCGAAGGACGTTCCGAGTCGACCTACCGGTACACCGTGATCGACACCATCGGCGGCGGCGCGTCGGAGATTCAGAAGAACATCATCGCCCGCCGCGGTCTCGGGCTGCCGAAGAACTTCTGATCCCACCGTCGTCCTCCATGTCACAGACCCCCGCCCTCGACGGCATCCGCGTCCTCGACCTCGCGTCGGTCGGCCCGGCAGCACGAGCTTCCCGTGCTCTCGCCGACTACGGCGCCGAGGTGGTCAAGCTCGGTGCCGTTCCTCGTGCCGGAGCGGTGCAGATCATCCCGCCGTTCTACGCCTACTCCGGCAACCGGGGGATGCAGCGAGCGCTGCTCGACCTCAAGGCCGACGCTGGGCGTGAAGCGTTTCTCAAACTGGCCGAGACCGCCGACGTGATCATCGAGTCGTTCCGCCCCGGCGTGGTCGATCGTCTCGGCATCGGGTTCGCCGCCGTGTCGGAGCGCAACCCCCGCATCGTCTACTGCTCGACGAGTGGATTCGGCCAGACCGGGCCGCGGTCGAACTGGGCGGGCCACGACGTCAACTACCTCGCGACGGGCGGCTTCCTCGACTGCAGCGGACGCCGCGCCGACGGACGGCCGGCGCTGCCCGGCGCGACCGTCGCGGACATCGCCGCGGGCGGGATGCAGGCGACTATGGCGATCATGGCGGGGCTGTTGCGCCGCGAGCGCACCGGTGTAGGCGAGCACCTCGACGTGTCGATCGCCGACGGCGCGTTCGCTCTGATGTCGCTCTACGTCGACGAATACCTGGCCACGGGCACCGAGCCCGGCCCGGGCCACTACATCCTCACCGGCCGGTACGCGTGTTACGAGATCTATGAGTGCGCCGATGGCAAGTTCGTTTCGGTCGGCGCGATCGAACCGCAGTTCTGGCGGAACCTGTGCGGCCTCCTCGGTCTCGAGCGCTTCGCCGGGCAGCAACTCGACGACGACGCACAACCGGAGATTGCAGCGGCAATGGCCGAAGTGTTCCGCACCAGGACCCGCGACGAATGGGTCGCGCTCCTGGGGCCGGCCGACACCTGCGTCGCCCCGGTGAACACCGTCGCCGAGGCTGTTGTGGACGAGCAGTACGTCGCACGCGGCAACGTGGCTGATGCGGTGCACGTCAACGAGGGTCCGTTCCGCCAGTCGGCGCCGGTCTGGGCGGGCACCGTTGTGCCCGACGGTCCCTACGAGATCCGCGACGGTGCGGCCACCGACACCGACGAGTTGCTGTTGGCCGTGGGCTACTCCACCGATGAGGTCGCCGCGCTCCGGGGGGATGGCGTAATCGCGTAGCCCACGGATCCGTCGAACGGGTCGGCAGTTCGCGTCAACGGTGCCCCAGATCGGAACATGGTGCTCCAGCGGGTTTTTGACGACCCGCTGGAGCACCATCCTGGGTCAGCCGATCGGGTCTACGTTGGCCTGATGGGTCTGCGCATGTACGGGGATCTTGCCCCGTGGTGGCCACTTTTCTCCGCCGTCGAAGACTACGAGGAAGAGGCTGCGTTCGCGGCGGACCTGCTGCGTTCCGCTGAGATCGAAGTTCGCGAGGTACTCGAACTCGGCAGCGGCGGCGGCCACAACGCGTCGCACCTCAAGGCCCACTTCGACATGACGCTGGTCGATCTGTCGCCTGACATGCTCAGGGTGTCGCAGGCAGCGAACCCCGAACTCGAGCACGTCGTCGGTGACATGCGCGACGTGCGGCTGGGGCGGACCTTCGATGCCGTGTTCGTCCACGATGCCGTCGCCTACATGACGAGTCGCGAGGATCTGTCGGCCGTCTTCGGAACGGCGTTCGTGCACTTGCGCCCGGGCGGGGTGGCCGTGTTCACCCCCGACGAGGTCACCGAGACGTTCGAACTGGCGACCGAGCACGGTGGTCACGACGACCCGACGACGGGTCGGGGCATCCGCTACCTCGAATGGTCGTGGGATCCCGATCCTCTCGACGAAACCGTCACGGTCGAGTACGCCGTCGTGGTTCGCGAGGCGGACGGGAGCGTCTCGTCGAGTCACGAGTCCCACGTCACCGGCCTGTTCCCCACGGCCACGTGGCTCGACCTGCTGAGCGCCGCCGGGTTCGTGCCGGAGGCGATCACCGAGGTGACGACGGAGGACCGCGAACCGCGGATCTGCTTCGTAGCGAAGCGCCCCATGTAGCCGAAGTTGGGCGGCATCGTCGGCCTCTTCTAGGATCTGACGGTCCGTCAGATTTCGGAACGTCCGACGAGAGGGGGAACCCATGGCAGAGGAGAACGCGGCCGAATCGCTGCCGTCGGAGGTCACCGACATGGTCGGCGTGCCGCTGTATCACCAGACGGCCGACTTCGACGTCGAGCGCGGGTACACCTACAACACCTGCGCTGCTACCCAGAACGGCAACCCGATCTACTGGGACGAAGCCGTCGCCGAGGAGCTCACCGGCGGAGCGATCGCCCCGCCCACCACGATCTCGCTGTGGATGCGCCCGCACTTCTGGCAGCCCGGAGCCGAAGGAGAGCAGGTCGCTCTCCAGGTTCACTTCGACCTGAAGCGGATCTTCCGCCTTCCGGAAGCGGTGATGACCGACAACACCATCACGTTCCACGACCCGGTGCGTCCCGGCGATCGCATCAGCAACCAGCAGGTGCTGAAGTCGGTCAGCGAACCCAAGACCACCAAGCTCGGGACCGGTCGCTTCTGGGTGATCGATGTCGAGTTCCACAACCAGCGAGACGAACTTGTGGGCGTGGAGACCTACACCGGGTTCGGCTACGTGCGAGGTGCCGCATGAGCGACCAGCTGACACTCGACGAGGTTTCCGTCGGCGATGCCCTACCGTCACTGGAGATCGAGGTCACGCCGACCACCGTCGTGCTCGGAGCGATCGCCAGCCGCGACTGGCGCCCGATGCACCACGACTACAAATTCGCCACCGAACGCAACGGCGTGCAGGACATCTTCCTCAACACGCCCAACCAGGCGGCCTGGTTCGAACGGTTCGTCACCGATTGGACCGGCCCGACCGGGCGCCTCGGCAGGATGAAGTTCCGCATGCGCGACTCGATCTTTCCCGGTGACACGATGACCTTCGCGGCCACGGTGACCGAGGTGTCCACCGACGACGTCGGATGCGGGTGGGCTTCGCTCGAGGTCACGCTGACGGCGACCAGCGATGCGAGGCCCGAACCCCGCGTCTGCAGCACCTGCTCGGTGCGCGTCGCGATCCCGACCAACCCGAACGACAACCCCTGGGCTCGCCGCGGCGACCAGTGGCGACCCTGACCCAGCCCGACCACCCCGATCACCCCGTAGAGACTCCGTAGAGAAGCGAGAACCGATGCTGAACCTCGATTTCACCGAAGAGCAGGACATGCTGCGCCAGATGGTGCGCGGCCTGTGCGAGCAGTACGCCGACCTCGACGCGATCCGCGCTCAGGAGGACGACCCCACCGGATACTCCACCGATCTGTGGACTCAGCTCGGCGAACTGGGCATCCTCGGCATGACGATTCCCGAGGAGCACGGCGGTTCGGGAATGACGATGCAGGAAGGCGTTGTCGTCTACGAGGAACTCGGCCGAGCGCTCGCTCCGACTCCACACCTCGTGAGCTGCGTGCTGGCCGCCGGCGCGATCCTCAACGGCGGGTCCGCCGAGCAGATCTCCGAATGGGTGCCGAAACTCGCGTCGGGCGAGTCGATCATCACCGTGGCGTGGAATGAGCCCAACAACAGCTTCGGCCCAAAGGGTGTGCAGGTCGAGGCGGCAGCGTCGAGCGACGGCTTCACGATCACCGGCACCAAGCACCACGTCTACTTCGCGTCATCCGCTCAACGGCTCATCGTGCTTGCTCGCACCGGCGACGCCCCCGAGGCGATCGATCTGTTCCTCGTCGACCCGACGGCGGCGGGGGTCACGCTGACCCAGAAGATGTCCATCAGCTCCGACACCCAGTACCGCGTCGATTTCGACGGAGTCAACGTCTCGGCTGCCGACCGGATCGGGGCCGCAGGAACCGGATGGGAGACGTGGCAGAAGGTGATGAACGACGCCATGATTCTGCAGGCGGCGTACGCCAACGGCGGGTGTGAGCACGCCCTCGACATCACGGTGCAGTACTCAAAGGACCGCGAACAGTTCGACAAGCCGCTGGGTGCGTTCCAGGCCCTCTCGCACTACATGGCCGACGCGAAGACCGCGCTCGACGGGTCGAAGGTCCTCAACTACGAAGCCGCGTGGGCGCACTCGCTCGGCCGGCCGACCACCAAGCTCGCCGCGATGTCGAAGCTGTTCGCGTGCAACACCTACCGCGACACCACGGCGATGGCCCAGCAGATCTTCGGCGGCGTCGGCTTCACACTCGAGTACGAGATCCAGCTCTACTTCCGTCGGGCCAAGCAGCAGCAGATCACCTGGAACGACACACGCCGCTGCGAGGACCTTGTCGCCGCCGCAGTGTTGGACGAGGATTCCGCTGCCTGACCTCGAAAACGCGAAATGGGTGGGGTGTCGTGCGACACCCCACCCATCCGTTTTGTTCTGTTCGACCATCTGGGTCAGCCGAAGAAGGCCCCGGCACCCTGGCTGCGCACGCCCTGGTAGTAGACGTCGGCACGACGGCGGCACAGGGAGTTGGGTCCCCAGGCGTCCTCGCACGCCTTGTACATGTCCTTCTTGAACTGGTCGTCGACCCACTTGCGTCGGGCCTCGGTGCGGTCGAGGCGGAGTCCCTTGCCGAAGTTGCGGTAGCCGAAATCGTGTCGGTCGCACGCATTCTTGAAGATCCCGTCGGGGACGTTGCTGCATGCGTTGTCCCTCCAGTCGAAGGGCTGTGGCGCCTGGTTGTCGTGTCGCTGGAAAGCACTCATCGACTCGGTCATGTAGCCGATGGCTCGGGCCTTGAGCTCCGCCCGGCTGACAGCGGGGGCAGCGGAGGCTGCTTCGGTGCCGAGTGGCACGATGCCCGCTCCGGTCAGTGCGACAAGGGACAGGGCGAGGGTGGAACGAAGCTTCATGATGTTGTCCTTTCGGTGGGTTCACCGACGCCGTTTGCGTCGATGAATCCATGATCCGAGAGGGCGCTTCGAAGCTTCTTCAGCGATCCTTCAAGCGGGTCAGCGCTCGCCACCTCGCCAATCGTCGGTCAGTTGATGACACCGTCGGCGCGAAGTGATGCCAGCTCGTCCGCCCCGAGACCGAGCTCGCTGATGAGCACGTCGTCGGTGTGTTCCCCGATCCACGGCACGCGGGTCTCGGGACCTTCGCTGACCCTCGACATCTTCACGGGGTTGCCGGGAATCAACACGGGATCGGGCCGATCGTCGGTGCGGTCCATCTCGACGAGCATGTTGCGCTGCGCGACGTGGTCATCAGCGATCACCTCGGTTGCCGTGTGAACCGGCCCCGCTGGGATGTTGGCCTTGCCGAGGATGTCGCACACCTGGAGTCGGGTGAACCCCGACGCCCACGCCTCGATGCGAGGACGGATCACCGACTCGGTGTGTCGACCCCATCCCATGCGCGTCGAGAAGCGTTCATCGTCGAGCCATTCGGGAGCGCCGATCAGTACGGCCAGTGCTTCGAACTGTTTCTCCCGCACGACCTGGGTGGCGAAGTAGCCGTCTGATGCCCGGAAGCTGGCCATGATCCCGTTGGGGCCTTCCTGGGGCCGTTCGCCCAGCGACCACAGGCTGGTCACAACGTCGGTCATCGACACCATCGCATCGAGCATGGCGATGTCGACGTACTGGCCGAGCCCGGTGCGCTCCCGGTGGCGCAGCGCGGCGAGAACACCGATGACGGCGAACAGCCCGGTGCTGATGTCGCCGAGCGCGCCAACGGGCACGACGCGGGGCGGCTCGTCGCCGCGTCGGGCATAGTCGTAGATGCCTGACATCGCCTCGGGCACCATCGCATAGGCAGGCCACGATCCGTAGGGAGACTCGCCAAGGTTGCCGAAGCCCGAGACCGACACGAACACCAGGCGAGGGTGGATCGCCGACAGCGCGTCGTATCCCAGTCCGAGCCGGTCCATCGTGCCCGCCTTGAAGTTCTCGCCGACGACGTCGAAGCGCCCGGCAAGGTCGATGAAGAGCTGCTTGCCTCTGGGGTGCTTGAGGTCGATGCCCACCGATCGCTTGTTGAGGTTGTTTCGGAGGAAGGTTGCGCCGACCTGCCGACCATCGGGGTCGGACATCGCGGGGAGCGCGCCACGTCCGGACTCGCCCGCGACGGGGTGTTCGACCTTGACGACCTCCGCTCCCAGGCGCGCCAGCAGTTGTGTCGCGTACGGGAGCGCCTGCATCTGTTCCGCCGCGAGGATTCTCACTCCATCGAGTGGCTTGCCGAACTGCTGAGCCTCGCTGTTGGCCACGTCCCCGAGTCGCATGGCGCAGAGCGTAGGAGGCGCGCGGCCGGACTACATCTCCACGAGCTCGAATGTGGTCGCCGCGCCGACGCCGAAGCGGGCCCCGGTCTGCTGTCCCATCCCGCGGATGAACGGCTCTGGGTCCTTGCCCGTGGTTCCTTCGGGGAGCGCCGCGAGGTAACCGGCATGCTCAGCGAGAGACGCGACGCCTCGGTCGATTGTCGCGGCCGTGTCGACCCAGTGCGTAGCGAACGGTGAGCCATTGAAGACCGCGAACCTCACGCCCGACCACGGGGCTCCGCCTGCGCCGACGAAGAGCCATCGGTTGGAGGCATCGCGCACAGCATCGAGGACAGCGCGACCGGTGGCCCGGTGATCGGCGTGGTTCGAGTATCCGGTAGGGCCCCACGAGTCGTGGAAGTTCATCGAGATAATGACGTCGGGGGTATGGCGGCGAATCGCAGCTGTCAGATCGCGGCGAAGCATGAGCGTGTTCTCGACGAGGCCGTCAGGGTGGTTGAGGAACTCGACGACGTCGACTCCGACGACGGACGCCGAGCGACGCTCCTCTTCCTGGCGCATCCGGGCAGCTTCGTCGGGGGCCATGGAGTCGATCCCCGCTTCACCCGAGGTGACCAGGCAGTACACGACGGTCTTGCCCTGATCGGTCCACCGGGCGATCGCCGCGGCGGCGCCGTACTCGAGGTCGTCGGGATGGGCGACCACCGCGAGTGCCCGCCGCCAGTCCTCAGGAACCTGTTGCATGTCGGAGTCCGGGATCACATCGGCCATTCCCGCGAATCTACGGGGGTTTGTTCGGCGAACGTACACACATCTGTGTTCGTTCGCCGAACAAAACCTCTCTCGGATCCCGTTTCTGACGGAACGTCAGAAACGGGTACCCTGATCCGATGCGAGGAATCATCAGCGCGGCTGCGTACCTGCCCTACTGGCGGCTCGAACGATCGGCCATCGGCGCCTTCCACGGCGGCCGCGGCACCGGGACACGGACCGTCGCTTCATACGACGAGGACACGACCACGCTCGCCGTCGAGGCCGGTCGACTGACGCTGAAGGCGGCACCGGACGCCGTACCGGAGACCCTCTGGTTCGCCACGTCGAATCCCACGTACGCGGAGAAGACCAACGCCACGATCATCCACGCGGCGCTGCGACTGCCGGCATCCACAGCGGTGTTCGACGCCGGTTCTGCTGTTCGCTCCGGAATCGGAGCCTTGCGCGCGGCACTCCGCTCGGGAGAGTCGTCGGTGCTCGTCACCGCCGCCGATATCCGCACCGGCCCTGCCAACTCGCCCGACGAGTCCGCAGGGGGTGACGCCGGGACTGCCGTTCTCGTCGGTGACGAGTCCGCAGGCCCTGTCATCGCCGAGTACCTCGGGGGCGCTTCGGTGACCCGGGAGTTCCTCGATCGATGGCGGGCGCCCGGCGAGGCCCGGACGAAAGCCTGGGAGGAGCGGTTCGGCGAGACCCAGTACCTCGAACTCGGCATGAAGGCATGGATCGACGCGTTGGCCGCCACGGGCATCGGTCCGGCGCCGGGTCTGGACGGCACCGATTCGCCCGACGCCGTCGACCATGTTCTGATCGCCGGCCCGCACGCTCGTGCCAACAACGGGCTTGCCAAGAAGCTGGCCCGATCGGCATCAGTGGACCACACCGCCACGATCGGCAACGCCGGAGCCGCGGAAGCGGCACTGCAACTCGCGACCTACCTGGAGACCGCCGAGCCGGGGAAGATCGTCGCGCTCATCTCGTTGGCCGACGGCGCTGATGTGCTGATCTTCCGAGTCACCGATGCGATCACGGACCACCGCCCGGTGCGTCCGGTCGCCCACCAACTCGACGCCGGAAACAGCGGCCTGCCGTACAACAAGTTTCTCGCTTGGCGCGGCACCCTGGTGCCGAACCCGCCCAATCGCCCCGAGCCGGCCCGATCGTCTGGCTCGGCCGCGGGCCGATCGATCGATTGGAAGTACGGCTTCGTCGGGTCGAAGGATCGCGCGAGCGGCGCGGTACACCTGCCGCCGGCGAGGGTTTCCTTCGCAGGCGGTCACGTCGACGACATGGACCCGGTGCCGATGGCCGACGCCAAGGGCACAGTGCAGACTTTCACCATCGACCGCCTGGCCTACAGCCCGAGCCCCCCGGTGATCTTCGCCGTGGTGGACTTCGACAGTCCCGATGGCAGCGAAGCCGCGGGAGGACGACTGCCGATCGAGATCTGCGACACGACTCCCGACGCCATCGCCGTCGGTGATCGCGTCGAGATGACCTTCCGTCGCCTGAATCAGGCCGACGGGATCTCCAACTACTTCTGGAAGGGAAGGCCTGTCCGATGAGCAGCCATGGCATCAAGGACCGCGTCGCCATCATCGGCATGGGGTGTACCCCGTTCCGAGAGCATTGGGACAAGGGCACCGATGACCTGATGATCGACGCCGCCAAGGAGACGTTCGCGTCGGCCGGTCTCGACAAGGATCAGATCGACGCATTCTGGTTCGGCACCGCCCAGTCGGCGATGTCCGGTGTGCCGATGGCATCGGCCCTCAAGATCGAGGGCAAGCCGGTCAGCCGCGTCGAGAACTTCTGCGCCACTGGGTCAGAAGCCCTTCGCCAGGCCTGCTACGCCGTTGCGTCCGGCGCGTACGACACGGCGATGGCGCTCGGCGTCGAGAAGGTGAAGGACTCCGGGTTCCAGGGTCTGAACGCCTTCCCCATCCCCAACGACGGAACGAACCGCACGCTCACCGCAGCGGCGATGTTTAGCCTCGTGCTGCCGGCGTACGCGGAGAAGTACGGCGTCGACAAAGACGAACTGCGCCGCACGGTCGCCCGCATAGCGTCCAAGAACCACCACAACGGTGCCCGAAATCCCCGTGCCATGTACCGCCGTGAGATGGACGTCGACGCCATCTGCAAGATGGGTGCGGTCGCCGGCCAGTTGTCGGTCATGGACTGTGCCGGTGTCGCAGACGGCTCCGCTGCGGCGATCGTGTGCCGCGCCGAGGACGCCCACCGCTACACCGACAAGCCGCTCTACGTGAAGGCGCTCTCCTTCGTCGCCGGCAACGGTTCGGGGCTCATCGACTCCACCTACGACTACACGACCTTCCGCGAATGCGAGGCTGCGGCCAAGGACGCCTACCAGCAGGCCGGCATCACCGACCCGATCAGTCAGCTTGCGATGGCCGAGGTGCACGACTGCTTCACGCCGACCGAGCTCGTGCTCATGGAGGATCTGGGGTTCTCCGAGCGGGGCGAGGCGTGGAAGGACGTCAACGCGGGCGTGTTCGACCTCGGCGGACAGCTGCCGGTCAACTGCGACGGTGGCCTCAAGAGCTTCGGCCACCCTGTGGGCGCTTCCGGTCTGCGGATGATCTTCGAGGCGTGGCTTCAGCTCCGCCACGAGGCACCCGAGGAGCGACAGATCAAGACTGCGGATCGTGGCCTGGCGCTCACCCACAACCTGGGTGGCTACCCGGGCGAGATGGTGAGCTTCGTCGGCATCTACGGTTCCCAGCTGGGATGAGTTCGCCGGCGGGGGCGGAGCCCGTGGGAAGTTCGTCGTCAGCGCGCACGAGCGGTACTGAGAGGACAACGTTCCGAAACCAGACGTCGCGCTGCCACCACGCCGTCACCATCGGCACCGATACCGGTGAGGTAACGACCGCTTTCCGACAGGTCGACAACGTTCTCAAGTGCCACGCGGCGGCGCGGCCTGGCGAATCCCGCAGTCGTTGATCGACCGGGTCGAGGTCGCCGGCCTCGCCGCCGTCGCCGTCGACCAGTTGCTTTCGGACTGTTGTGCCTGCGCGATGAGCAGTGGGACGGCAAGGGGAGCGCAGATCGAACGTCCGCTCGTGACGGCGAAGGCGTTCAGCACCCTCGATGTGCTGTCGAACGGACACGCCATACTCGGGGTCGGTGTCTGTCACGTCGAAGGAGAGTTCGAGGTGCTCGGACGCAGCCACCGAAGGTGGGGGTGGCAGGTCGCTGCGCGTTCGTCGGTGCGGTTGCCGCCGCGGTAGCGGCGGATACCGACGACTGTGTGCGGTGAGTCGACGGCGGGGTCGCGAGGCACCCAGTCCACGACGCCCTCGCCCTCGGCGCTGATCCACGTGAGGTCGCGGTCAGCACCCAGCAGGTCAACGACCGATTCGAACGCAGCGCGTCGGTCGCGTGCCAGATAGGTCATCACCCACGAGTTGGCGATCACGACGTGAGCATCGTCGGGGCAGGCTTCGACAAGGTCGGCCAGACCGTCAACGGCGTCGTCGGTCACGACGGTCGGCGGGTCGGCGACGGCGTGGTCGGCCGCCGCCTCGAATCGGGCATGCCGATCGTGCTGTTCGGGCCAGATGCACGCCTTCAGCCACCTCCGTTCGACGGGATCTGCGAGGTCTACCGGAGCGAGGTCGAGTCCCACGCGGTAAGCGATCTCGACGGCATCATCGAGTTGGATCGCTCCGTCGAGCTCGCACGCCAACCGGACCGTGGACGCCCCGTCGCCGCGCACGATGCCGTCGCCGAAGTCGTACGCATAGCGGTCGAAGTACAGGTTCAGACCGGCCGACGCACCGACTTCGATGAACGCGATCGGCCGACCGACCTCGACGGCAACAGCACGCACCGAAGCGAACCAGAGCGCCGACCGGTTCACCTCATTGGTTTGGGTCGATCGGGTGGCGACGAGGTCCTCGATCTGGGAGCGGTGGCTTTGGATGAACCCGCGGGCGGACGGCAGGGGGTCGGTTCCATCGATGAATGACCCACCCACCGTTGGGTAGTTTCGGGAGAACTCGTCGCCGGGGTGTTGCAGGACCACATCGTGCAGGGCTGCGAGGAGAAGGTTCGGTCGCCACTGACCGGGTGCCGCCGTCCCCAACAGATCGAGCAGGTCGGGGTCGGTGGCGATGCCGTTGCAAAGCGTTCGGTAGAACGGGAGGTCGGGGCACTCCACGTCTGCGAACTGGCGGAACCACGAGCCGAGGCGGTCGGCGTCCATTGCCGGGACCCTACGTGGCCGCCGAGGGGTAGGTTGGCATCATGAGGCACTGGCGGGACCACGTCGACGACGGTGAGGGCGCTTCTTCATGAAGTTCGGAATCACGCCTCCCTACCGCGCCAACGTCACGACGGACGCGGAGTGGATGACCTACTTCGTCCGGAACGCCGAGTCGACGGGGTTCGATTCGGTTTCGGTGGTCGAGCACGTCGTGGTGCCGGCCGGCCTCGCTGACAACTACCCGTATTCCGAGAGCGGTCGCTGGGTGCTGCCCGTCGATTGCGAGTTGCCCGATCCGCTCGACCTCCTTGCGTTTCTCGCTGCTCGCACCGACCGGATCGGCCTGTCCACCGGCATCCTCATCGGCCCACTGCACCATCCGCTGATGCTCGCCAAGCGCCTGGCCACCATCGACAAGCTCTCGGGCGGTCGCATGCGCCTGGGAGTCGGCGTCGGCTGGATGGAGGAGGAGATCGCGGCGATGGGCGTCGATTTCGAGTCCCGCGGCCGTCGTCTCGACGAGGTCATCGAGGCGATGCGGGCGCTGTGGTGGGACGAGGAGGCGACGTTCGAGGGCGAGTTCTTCCGCTTCGAGCGAGCGATCAGTCGCCCGCGGCCAACCCGGGCCAACGGCATCCCGATCCACATCGGCGGTCACTCCCCAGCCGCAGCCCGCCGTGCCGGGCGCGTCGGCGACGGCTTCCAGCCGATCGGTCTCGCTCCCGAATTGCTCGTCGATCGGATCGCACTGATGCGGCGAACTGCCGACGAGGCGGGTCGTGACCCCGACGCGATCGAGGTCACGCTCGGAGGTTCACTCGCGAGTTTCGACGAGGAACAACTCGACGTGTTGCGGGCGCTCGGCGCGCACCGCATTCAGCTCTCAGCGGCCACCGACGACCTCAACCTGATCGCCGAACAGATGTGGGAGGTCTCACCCTTCATCGACAACGGCACCTTCGGGGACTGAGGTTCGGAGTGGCTGCGATCATTCCGAACGGCGACGTGGCGTGGGGAATGCAACTTCCGGTGCAGTCGCAGAGCACCGCGTTCGTCCAACCGTGGGAGAAGGACGCCGGCTCTGACGAGCTGGCGACGATCGCCGGTGCCGCTGACCGGGCGGGAGCGTTCTACGTGGCCGTCTGCGATCACGTCGCGATCCCGCGTCCGATGGCCGAGACGATGGGCTCGGTGTGGTACGACACGGTCGCGACGCTCGGTTGGCTGGCGGCGCAGACCGAGTCGGTCAACCTGCTGAGTCACGTCTTCGTCGTGCCATACCGGTCTCCACTGGTCACCGCTAAGGCATTCGCCACGCTCGACGTGCTCTCGGGCGGAAGGGCGATCCTGGGTGTGGGCATCGGTCACGTGGAGGGCGAGTTCGAACTGGTCGGTGCCCAGTTCCGAAGTCGCGGCAAGGCGCTTGACGATGCCCTCCCCGTCTTGCGCGAGGCGCTGGCGGCAGGCGAGCACCGCGACGCGTTGGTCCACCCGCGATCGCCCCGACCTGGCGGCACCCCGATCTGGGTCGGCGGCTCGTCCGACGCCGCGCTCCGCCGAGCGGCCCGGCTCGGCGACGGGTGGCTGCCGCAGGGGCCACCGAAGGTGGGAATGCGGGCAGCTGTCGAGTATCTCCGCGCCGAGCGCGCGGAGAGGTTCGGCGACGACGCGCCGTTCGATCTTGGCATTCAGGCGGAACCCATCCACGTCGGAGAGCTCGACTGGGACGCGGGTCCGTTCGTCCTCGCCGGCGACCCGGAGGTGATCGCTGCGCGGCTCGTCAAGTACGCCGGTGTCGGAGCGAACCACATCCAGGTGAGGTTCGCGGCCCGATCCGCTGACGAGACGGTCGAGCAGATCACCCGCTTCGGGGCCGAGGTGTGGCCTCTCGTGAGGGCCGCCGTCGCTTCGCCCTGAGCGTCATCTCGTCCTGAGCGTTACCAAACCTCGATGGTCACCAACCCCGAAATGTGTTGCGTCGCAATCGCAGAACCGCACACCTTGCGACACATTTCGCCTCGGGCGATCAGCTTCCGGAGACGTTGTCGTCGAGCTCGCTGAGTCGCCGCGCCAGCGAGTGCAGAAGGTTTTTGGTGAGGTGTGGAGAGTTGTCGAGCAGGTTCTGGAAGCCGCGCCGGTCGATGACTTCGAGACGAAGGTCGGTCGCGGCGACGACGGTCGCGTTGCGGGGGTGGTCGACCAGCAGTGCCAGCTCACCGAAATGAGCGCCGGCGCCGAGCGTCGCGACCACCTCTCCATCTCGCTCGACGCTCACCTCGCCGTCGACGATCACGACGAACTCGCGGCCCAACTCACCCTGACGGACGAGCGCTCGGCCCGCCGGCATCGACACCTCGTCGGCGACGGAGTCGATCTGGCGGAGCTCGTCGTCGGTGCAGTCTCGGAAGAGCGGGATCGCTCGGATCGTCGCCAAAATGTCCGGTCGCTTGGTCATGGCGCGACCCTATCCGGAAGTTCCCGAGGATGGGCCGGATGGCCCTGTCGCTGCGGACCGGCCCACGGTACGGTCCGCCAATGGCCCAGCGGTATGCGCGTCTCCCCGCGCGCTCGAATCTCGATCACGCCGAGGTTCACCGGTCGACCCGTCATCTGCACGGGGTGGCGTCGCACATCGAACTGGTCGTGAGAGATCGCTCCTTCCGCATGTGGACGTTGTTGACACTCAACGCGCTCGACATCGTGACGACGCTCGCGATCCTGTCGTTGGGAGGCACCGAGTCGAATCCCGCCATGGTCTCGGTGATGGAGCGATGGTGGACTCCGATCCTCGTCAAGGGCGGCGTGTTGGCGCTGATGTGGATGGTCGTCCTGCGCACTCCGCTCAGATCGAAGGTAGCCGAGGTTGGTCTCGTGCTCGCGTGGGTGTTCTACGCGGGCGTGGTGCTCTGGAACACGCTTCTGCTCATCAACCACTGAGCCCACCCGTCTTGCGGGTTCCGGTCGACACGAGCGACCGATTGACTTCGGTCTTGTGTCATTTCGATGACTTCCGTACCGTGCCGCTTGTCCGCTGCTGAGAGAGGGGCCCCGCGTGGCCAGCGCCGATCCGTCGGTCCAGAACGTCGAACCGAGCCCGACCATCCCGCTGCGGCGGTGGCTGATGGCCGTCTCGATTCTGGTCCTCAATTTGCTCGACGTGGTGGTCACCAAGGCGATCATCCGACTCGGTGGGCTCGAGGCCAATCCGATCATGGCACCGATCATCGAGCATCCGTCGTACCCCCTGATCGTCAAGACGGTGGTGTCGCTCGGCGTGGGCGCGCTGCTGCTGGCGTCGCCGCGGGAATCCAAGCTCGCCGACCGCGCCGTCTTGGGGGTGATCGTGGCGTACGTGATCGTGATGAGCTGGAACTTCGGGATTCTCCTGCAGGCTGCCGGGCCCCACTCCAGGTAAGTCCCGCCCACGATTGCGCGTTTCTGACACACCGTCAGATTTGGGGTTAGCATCGTGGAATGCAGGACTTCCCGAAGCTCATCTCCGTCGATGACCACGTCATCGAACACGCCAACGTCTGGCAGGACCGGCTGCCGGCGAAGTACAAGGACGTCGGCCCCCGCGTCGTGCAGGAGCGCGGCCACATGGAGTTCGTCGGCGGCGTGTTCAGCTACGAACCCGGCGACGACGGCGACCTCTGTGATTGGTGGGTCTACGAGGACAAGAAGATCCCCCAGACCCGCCTGAGCGCCGCGGCCGGCTTCGATCGCGACGAGGTGAAGGTCGTCGGTATCACCTACGAGGAGATGCGCAAGGGTTGCTGGGACCCCACCGCACGCCTCGCCGACATGGACATGAACCACACCGAAGCGCAGATGTGCTTCCCGTCGTTCCCGCGGTTCTGCGGCCAGACCTTCAAGGAAGCGCAGGACATGGAACTCGCCGACCTGTGCGTGAAGGCCTACAACGACTGGATGGTCGAGGAGTGGTGCGGCGGCACCAATGGCCGTCTCATCCCGCTG
>JAIBBP010000014.1 GCA_019694615.1 Microthrixaceae bacterium
GCGGCGCTGCTCACCGTCTGGCGTCGGGCCTCGACCTTCGTCCTCCCCGCCTCGCCGACCCGCCCCCCGACCTCGACGTGTCCTACGAACCCGACCCGCCTCTCGACCGTGTCGACCAGGCCGCGTTCATCGCCAAGACGCTCGCCGACGACCTGCACGAGCGCCTCGGGTCACGCGGCCTTGTCGCTGTCGCCATCCTCATCGAGGCCTCCACGACCGAAGGGCACGTGGTCGAGCGCAGATGGCGACACGACGGCGCGCTCAACTCCACCGCTGTGGCCCAGCGGGTGCGTTGGCAGCTCGACGGATGGCTGACATCTACCCAGGGGCGGAGGTCGCGTGGTGCGGGGGCGTTGGCACGGTTGCGGGTTCGGCCCACCGAGGTGGTGCCCGACACCGGGCGTCAGTTGGGTTTCTGGGGCGGTGCCGACGCGGCGTCGTTGCGGGCGCGCCGTGGTCTTGCCCGGGTGCAGGGTGTGTTGGGATCCGACGCCGTGCGGGTTGCAGAGTGGCAGGGTGGTCGGGCGGTCGGGGAGCAGTACCGGTTGGTGCCGGTCGACACCGTTGCCATCGCCGCCGACGAATCGTTCGACCTCGCGGCACCCGGCCCCGAACCGTGGCCGGGCCGTCTCCCGGATCCACCGCCGGCGCTGGTGTGGCGACCGCCGCGTCGAGCCGATGTGACCGATGCCGACGGCGCGATGGTGCGCGTCGACCGCCGTGGTGGAAGCACCGGGGTTCCGGCGCGACTCTCGGTGGAGTCGGGGCCGTGGCGGGAGGTGGTGGCGTGGGCGGGGCCATGGCTGAGCGACGAACGATGGTGGGACGCGATGGCGCATCGGCGTCGGGCTCGCTTCCAGCTGCGCACCGACGACGGCACTGCCCACCTCGTCACCCTCGAATCCCAGCAGTGGTGGGTGGAGGCGACCTACGACTGAATGGTCGTCGTCCCAGGGCCCCGCCCCGAGCTTTGGAGCGCTGAGGTGTAGTGCAACCGCGCTTCAGCGCTCCAGAGTGAGCCGAGCCCGGGCCGACGGCCGTGCCCCTGTGACCGGCCACAGCCTCGTCGTGGTGCTGCGGGCGGCATGGGAGAGGCGCTCCCGGCAGAATGGGGCGGTGAGAGTACTGGTGGTAGAAGATGAAGTGGCATTGGCCGACGCGGTGGTCCGAGGGCTCGAAGCTGAGGGATTCGAGGCGACGGCGGTCCACGACGGCCTCGAAGGTTTGGAGCTGGCCCGTACCGGCGGCTTCGACCTGATGGTGCTCGACATCATGCTGCCGGGCATGAACGGCTACAAGGTGTGCCGCACTCTTCGTGACGAGGAGGTGTGGACGCCGATCCTCATGCTCACCGCCAAGGATGGCGAGTACGACGAGGCCGAAGCGCTCGACACGGGTGCCGACGATTTCCTGTCCAAGCCCTTCTCCTTCGTCGTGCTGGTTGCCCGACTGCGGGCGCTGGCGCGGCGGCGCAGCGACGCCAACCTCCAGCCGCTCGAGTTCGACGATCTCGTCCTCGAACCGGTCTCGCGCACGGTGCGACGTGGGGAGACTGCCATCCCCCTGTCCCCACGGGAGTTCGCCCTGCTCGAGGCGTTGATGCGTCATGTCGGCGAGGTCGTGGCCAAGACCGACCTGCTCGACCGGGTATGGGGCGAGGACTTCGAAGGAGACCCCAACGTCGTCGAGGTGTACATCGGCTATCTGCGCCGCAAGATCGATCGCCCCTTCGGCCGCAACGACCTGGAAACGGTGCGCGGCGAGGGCTACCGCTTCGGCGCGGTGTCACCAGCCGCATCATGACGGCGCAGCCATGAGTGCGCCGCCGACGGGACCACTGACGGTTCCGGAGCGGGGTGGCCGGCTGGTCGCGCTGGTCGAATCAGTGCGCGTTCGGCTGACGTTCGCCGTCTCGGTGATCTTCGCCGGAGCGCTCACTCTCGCGTCCTTCGGTCTGGTGCGTCAGGTGGAGGGCGCGCTCGTCAACGACGTGAAGGTACGCAACGACACCGTCGCCCAGGCGCTCGCCAGAGAGCTGGCCGCCGGGAATCCCGACATCCTGACGTCGGCGGATCCGTCGCAGGTGGCGAGTGGGATGGATCGCTCGGAGGCGGAGGCCATCCGTCAGGGGCTCAACGAGAGCATCGTCTATGCCAGCGGACCCGGGTCAGCCGTCGTCTCCCCGTCGACGAACATCTTCGAGAAGATCCGTCAGGTCATCACGGGCGAGGCCGTCCCGTTGTTCAGCAAGGCGCTGCCGTCGCAGATCGACGACCAGGACTATGTGGTCAGCCGTGTCAAGGTCCAGACCGTGCAGGGCGACCTCGTTCTTCATGTCGCCAGCTCGCTGGAACCCATCAACCGCACGGTCGATCGGGTGCAGCGCGCACTGTTCTTCGCCGTTCCGGCGCTCGTCGGTGCCGTCGCGATCCTGGCGTGGATGATGACCGGCCGGGCGCTGCGCCCCGTGTCGGCGATCACGGCCCGGGCGAGGGCGATCACTTCGACCACGCTCGATCAGCGCGTTCCCGAGCCCCGCAGCGACGACGAGATCGGCCAACTCGCCCGCACGATGAACGCCATGCTCGATCGTCTCGAGTCGGCGTCGGAGCGGCAGAAGCGGTTCGTCTCCGATGCCAGCCATGAGCTGCGTTCCCCGGTGTCGTCGATCCGGCTCCAGGTCGAAACGGCGTTGATGCACCCTGAGCAGGCCGACTGGGAAGCGGTTGGCCGCACCGTGCTGGCGGAGGATCAGCGTCTCGCCGGTCTGGTCGACAACCTGTTGGCGCTCGCTCGCATCGAAGAGGGGCAGCGAGGGCCACAGTCGGAGGTCGACCTCGACGACATCGTGCACGACCAACTCGCGCGTCCTCTCTCCGTGGCCATCGATCGGTCGGGGGTGCTCGCCGGCCGGGTCTACGGCGTGCGCGACGAGCTGACCAGCGTGGTGCGCAACCTGCTGGACAACGCCGAGCGCCACGCCGCCTCGGCGGTCAAGGTGTCGTTGTCGACGGTCGGTCCGTGGGTGCGGTTCTGCGTGGAGGACGACGGTCCCGGTGTCGAGCCCAACCTGCGCGACAAGGTGTTCGAGCGGTTCGCCCGCCTGCAGGAAGCGCGTAGTCGCGACGCCGGCGGAGCAGGCCTGGGGTTGGCGCTCACCAAACGCATCGTCGAGACGCACAGTGGCCGGATCTTCATCGAGGACTCACCGTTGGGTGGCGCTGCGTTCGTTGTCGAGTTGCCGTCAGCGGAACTCCCCGCCGACGACGACGAGAGCGTTGGCTGACGCTCGGACCGCCGTCGCCTCCCGTTTTGGTTTGAGAATCTTCCGACAGGTGGAAGGTTCTCAAACGAGAACTCGGGGCGGGGGCTCGCTCAGTCGCGCTGGAGCTTGGACAGCAGGCGCAGCAGTTCGAGGTAGAGCCACACCAACGTGACGACGAGTCCGAACGCCCCGAACCACTCCATGTGCTTGGGCAGGCCGTGCTGGACGCCCCGCTCGATGAAGTCGAAGTCCAGGAGCAGGTTGAACGCCGCGATCCCGACGACGATCACGCTGACGCCGATGCCGAGCGGGCTGGCGGAGTTCATGAAGCTCTCTCCGCTGTCGGTGAAGAACGACGAGATGAACGAGACGAGATAGACGGCGAGCACCCCGAACGTCGCGGCGATGATGCCCTTGGCGAGGCGAGGCGTGACTCGCAGCACCCGGAATCCGTAGAGGGCGAGCATCACCAGGAACACGCCACACGTGGCGATGACGGCCTGCACCACGATGCCGTCAGTCTGTGAGTTGTACGCGTGGGACAAGATGCCGAGGAAGACACCTTCGGCGATTGCGTAGGGGATCGACAGCCAGCGGGCGACCGGCGGTTTGAAGCTGCAGATCATCGCCAACACGAAGCCGACGGCCATCGAGCCGATGAGCCATCCCATGGGGAGCGAGTCCTGGTAGACGGGCTTGCCGGTCGCCACGTCGTAGCCGAGGAGCTCGGTGGTGACCCGGCTCCACCCGAAGATCGCGCCCAGCACGAGGAACGCCAACATCAGCGCCGTCGCTGACGCCACGCCGCCCATGGTCATGGTGCCGGTGCGTGTCGCGGTCGGGTCGTACGTCTGCGTGCCGGCGGGGGCCGACCATCCGGCGCCGCCGGTCCCGTCACCGAAGCCGCCACGCCCGCCTCCGAAGCCTGCGTCGACGGAACCGCGTTGGGCCGATCCGAAGTACTTGTCGCTGAGCATTGGGTTGGACGATCGCATGGGTGCAGCGTATCGACGATGTGTTCGGTCGGCCGTTCACCGCCTCGGGGATGTCGTAACGAACAGGTGTTCGATAGTGTGTTCGGAATGGGGTTCAACAATCCGGATGTTCCGTGGCGCGAGATCGAGCGAACCCTCAGTGACCGCCCGTCGGCGTCCGGCGGTCATCGGGAGGCCGCGTCTCGGGAGGCAGTCTTTCGGGAAGAAGGGCACCCCGGCGACGGTGGTGATGCGCCCGCATGGTCCCGCAAGCGTCTGCCGTATGAGGCGCGCGTCGGCCGCGTTCGTGGGGCGGTGCCGTACGCCGAGCTGCACTGCCACTCCAACTTCAGCTTCCTCGACGGAGCATCGCACCCTGAGGAGCTGGTCGAGGAGGCGGCGCGGCTGGGATTGGAGGCGGTGGGCATCTGTGACCACAACGGGTTCTACGGAGTCGTCCGCTTCGCCGAGGCGGCTCGGGCCGTGGGAATGCCAACGGTGTTCGGGGCCGAGCTCACACTGGGGGCAGGGGTGGAGGAGGCAGCGTCTGTGGGGGTGGGGGGCGGGTCTGCGGGGAGGGCCCGCAGCGACGCGCCGGCACGTGGGCGGACCGGCTTGCCGGATCCCGACGGAACGCACCTGGTCGTCATGGCCCGAAACCCCGACGGATACGCTCGCCTGGCCCGGGCCATCAGCGTGGCGCAGATGGCGGGGGAGAAGAACGCCCCGCGCATCTCCTTCGACGAGTTGGCCGTCACGCTGCGGGGCACGTCGGGAGGGTCGGGAAACGCCGGGCGTGGCGATCACCTGATCCTCACCGGCTGTCGTAAAGGCACCGTTCCGGCCGCGCTCCTGGAGTCGGGCCCCGCTGCCGCGGCTCGGGAACTGCGGCGTCTGGTCGACACGTTCGGGGGCGACAACGTTGCTGTGGAGATCTGGGATCACGGCGACCCGCTGGACGGCCCTCGCAACGACGCGCTGGTCGAGATCGCGCTTCGGCACGGGGTCGAGGTGGTCGCCACCAACAACGTCCACTACGCGACCCCCGATCGTCGTCGTCTCGCCACGGCGCTGGCTGCGGTTCGGGCTCGGCGCAGTCTCGATGATCTCGACGGCTGGATCCCGGGCGGGGGAGCGGCCCACCTTCGTTCCGGAGTCGAGCAGGCGCATCGGTTCGCCCGTTACCCGGGGGTCGTCGAGGCGGCGGCACGGCTCGGTCTGGAGTGCGCCTTCGACCTTCGTCTGGTGGCGCCTGACCTGCCTCCGTACCCCTGTCCGAACGGTCCCGATGGTCGGCCCATGAGCGAGATGCAGTACCTCCGCCACCTCGTCGAACAGGGCGCGGAAGGCCGTTACGGTGCACCAGGTTCCATGAGGATCGCCAAGTTCGAGGCCATGCACGGCAAGAACCCTCAACCTCAACTCGACCATGAGCTCAACCTGATCGAGTCGCTGGGGTTCGCCGGCTACTTCCTCATCGTGTGGGACATCGTCGACTTCTGTCGCCGTGAGAACATCCTGTGTCAGGGGCGAGGTTCGGCGGCCAACTCGGCGGTTTGCTACGCCCTCGGCATTACCAACGCCGATGCCGTTGCGCTTGGGCTCCTGTTCGAACGGTTTCTGTCCCCCGAGCGTGACGGTCCACCTGACATCGACATCGACATCGAGTCGGCGCGCCGCGAAGAGGTCATCCAGTACGTCTACGGGCGGTACGGCCGCGCGCACGCAGCTCAGGTGGCCAACGTCATCACCTATCGCGCCAAATCGTCGGTCCGTGACATGGCCCGCGCCCTCGGCTTTGCGCCTGGTCAACAGGACGCCTGGTCGAAGGAGACCGACCGCTGGGGCAGCCTCCCCGCCGTTGGCACACAGGCCGACCACGACATGACCGTGCCCGACGTTGTGTTGGAGATGGCCAACGAGGTTCTTCACTTCCCCCGCCACCTCGGTATCCACTCCGGCGGCATGGTCATCTGCGACCGTCCAGTCATCGAGGTGTGCCCCACCGAATGGGGGCGGATGGAGAATCGCTCGGTGCTCCAGTGGGACAAGGAGGACTGCGCGGCGGTCGGCCTCGTGAAGTTCGACCTGTTGGGCCTCGGCATGTTGGGCGCGCTCCACGAGACGATCGACCTCATCTCCCAACACCACGGCGTCGAGATCGACCTGGCGCAGCTCCCCCAGGACGACGACGTCTACGACATGATCTGCGAAGCCGACACCGTCGGGGTGTTCCAGATCGAGTCACGGGCGCAGATGGCCACGCTGCCCCGCCTCCGGCCTCGCACGTTCTACGACCTAGTCGTGGAGATCGCGCTGATTCGCCCCGGCCCGATCCAGGGCGGGTCGGTGCACCCATACATTCGCCGACGGAACGGGAAGGAGCCGGTCACCTACCTGCACCCGTTGCTGGAGAACTCGCTGGCCAAGACGCTCGGGGTGCCGCTGTTTCAGGAGCAGTTGATGCAGATGGCGATCGACGTCGCCGGGTTCACTCCCTCAGAGGCCGACCAGTTGCGCCAAGCGATGGGTTCGAAGCGGTCGGTGGAGCGGATGGAACGCCTCAAGCGCCGGTTGTACGAGGGGATGGCGGTCAACGGCATCGAGGGCGAGGTTGCCGATCGGATCTACGAGAAGCTGGTTGCGTTCGCCAGCTACGGCTTCCCCGAGAGCCATTCGGTGAGTTTCGCCTACATCGTGTACGCGTCGTGCTGGCTCAAGTACCACTATCCGGCGGCCTTCTGCGCCGGCTTGTTGCGCTCCCAACCCATGGGTTTCTACTCGCCGCACTCGTTGGTGCAGGACGCCCGTCGCCATGGGGTGGTGGTGCGCCGCCCCGACATGGCTGCGTCGGAGTGGCAGTCGGGGTTGGAGCGGTGCGAGGAGTCGGCGGGTGGGGTCGCGGTGCGTCTCGGCCTCGACTACGTGCGACATGTGAGCGAGGACCTCGCCAAGGAACTCGACGCCGGCCGGCCTTATGTCTCGATCGAGGACGTCGCCCGGCGCGGCACGAGCGCTGCGGGAGGGGTGAAGCGCAACGTTCTGGAGGCCCTTGCCACCGCCGGTGCCTTCCGGTGTTTCGAGGAGGTAGACCCCACCCCCGGACGTGCGGTCCCCACCCTCGAAATGTGCTGCGAGCCAATCGCGAAACCGCACACCTCGCAGCACATTTCGGGGGTTGGGGGTGCCGGAGTTGGGGGGTCGGCCGGTGGGGAGTCGGGGGTTGGTGGGTCGGAGGCAGGGCGCAGGCGGGATCTGTGGGCTGCGGGGGCGGCTGCGGCGAGCAGCCCCGATCGGCTCGCCGGGATCGTCGTCGGGCTCGATGCCCCGCAGCTTCCGGGGATGTCCCCTCAAGAGGAGGCGGTCGCCGATCTGTGGGCGACGGGCGTGTCCGCCGACGGCCACCCCACCAGGTTCGTGCGCCCGCACCTCGACGAACTCGGGGTGTTGCGGGCATCGGACCTTCGCTCCGCCGAAGCCAGGCGCAACATCTCCGTCGCTGGGGTTGTGACGCACCGCCAGCGCCCGGCCACAGCAGGCGGCACCATGTTCATCAACCTCGAAGACGAGACGGGTCTCATCAACGTGGTGTGCTCGCTCGGCTGCTGGAACCGCTACCGCATCGTCGCCCGTCGGTCGCCGGCGCTGCTCGTGAAGGGTCGGCTCGAGCGCTCCGAAGGCGTCGTCAACGTGATCGCCCACAGCATCCACACGCTCCCCGTCGTCGCGTCCTCCCCATCACGCGATTTTCGGTGATGACGGGGTTACGCTTCGCCTGTCCGCACCCCCTCGCAGGAGACATGACATGCCTATTCACGGTTCGCTGTTCCAGGACTACCAGGAGACGACGGGACAGGACCCGTTCGTCCTCCAGAACAAGAAGCTTCTGAAGATCAATATGCAGTACGGCCCGGTGAACTGTAAGACAGGTTCGATGGTGGCCTACCAGGGTGACGTTCGGTTCGAGAACACCGGTTCGGGCGGTCTCAACAAGATGCTCAAGAAGGCCGTGACGGGCGAGGGTGTCAACGTCATGCAGTGCACCGGCACCGGCGAGTTGTTCGTCGCGGACATGGCGTCGGAGATCCAGGTCTTCTACATCGAGAACGACACCGTTTCCTGCAACGGCGCCAGCGTTCTGGCGTTCTCGGGTTCGATCGAATGGGACATCCAGCGCATCGGTGGCGGCATGGCCGGGGCGATGGCCGGCGGCCTATACAACGTGACGCTTCGTGGCACCGGCTATGTGGCGCTGACCACCAAGGGTGACCCGGTGGTGCTCGACGTGTCAGGTCCCCCCACGTTCGCAGACCCCAACGCCGTGGTGTTCTGGACGTCGGGAGTCCAGATGAATGTCAAGACCGATTCCGGTGGCCTCAAGTCGATGGTGCGAGGTGGTACGGGCGAGATGTTCCAGCTCGGCTTCAGCGGCCAGGGATACGTGATGGTGCAGCCGGCCGAGAACGTGGTGACGACCGGCGCCCAGAGTTCCGGCGGTGGGGGCCTGCTCGGCGGGATCATGGGCCAATAGTCGGCTGGAATCGACTTCTCGCGGGTGGCGTGGCGGACAGGATGGTCGACATCGTCCTGTCCCGCTGCCGCCTCCTGGTCTGCTGAACTGTGGCACCCGTGACATCAAGTCGGTGTCCAAAAGGTCGATAACAGACGAGTGCCCGCCACGCCTGCCTCCCCACGAGCCGCCCGGAGCATCTGCTTCGTCGCGGCCGTATTCGTAGCGGGCTCACTCGGGGCGTGGGTGCCGTCGGCCGGAGCTCGCCCGGCACAGCCTCCGGCGGCGGAGGCTGGTGCCCCGGTCGGATCAACGCCGTCGGACGGTTCCTCCGCGTCGAACGTGGACTCCATCGACGTGCTCCGTGCCGACGCGGAGCAGGTCCGGGCGGCACTCGCCGAGACCGAAGCCCAACGGCACGCCGCCGAGTCCGAGCTGGCGGCAAGTCGCGCCGTCGTGGAGGCGTCGGCTGTAGCAGTGGCCAAGGCGGAGCGAGCAGAGCGAGCGGCGGCGGATCGGGCCGCCGTGATTGACGGCCAGGTTCGCGAGGCGGCCATCGGTGCGTTCCTCGGTGCGGGCCACAGCCTGCCGATCGGCGTACTCGCCATGGACGACACCCAGGACGCCGCGTGGCACACCACGGTGCTGCAGTACCGCGCCGACGAGCGAGCGGCGCTCCTCAGTCGTCAGCAGGCCGCACGTGAGAAACTCGACGCCGAGCGTCGGGCACGGGTGGCTGCGGCCCAGGAGGCAACGGCGGCCGAGCAACGAGCCCAGCGTCGAGTCGACGATCTTGTCCGACTGTCCAACGATCAAACAGCGCTCGTTGCCAAGGTCGACGATCGACTCGACGCCGCGCTCGCGGAGTCGGCTGCGCTCGCAGCTCTCGACCAGCAGGCCGCGGCAGACCTGGCCCGCAAGGAGCAGGAGCTCGCAACGGCGGCGGCGCTGAGCGTGACGTCACCCGCGCCGGCGCCGTCGTCTTCGACACCGGCCCGCTCGGCCACTCGGGCCCCCGTGTCCTCGACGACGTCCCCGCCGACGACACTTCCGCCTGCGCCGCTTCCTCCGTCGACAACCGCCGCTCCGGTGACGACGGTGCCTGCTGGTCCGATCGTCGTGCCGTCGCCGCCCGAGATCGCAAGCGTCGGTGGTTTCCTCGTGGCGGGTTCAATCGCTGGTCAGACGGCTCGCCTGCTAGAAGCGTCGGCGGGCGCTGGGCTCTCGCTGGGCGGCAGCGCCTACCGTGACGTCAACACCCAGGTGGACCTGCGTCGCCAGCACTGCGGGCCGACCGAGTTCGACATCTGGTTGAAGCCTGCGTCGCAGTGTTCACCGCCGACGGCGATCCCCGGGCGATCGATGCACGAGAAGGGGTTGGCGATCGACTTCACGTGTGCGGGGGTCCTGATTCGCGATCGCGCCAGCCCCTGCTTCGTCTGGTTGGCGGCAAACGCTGCGTC
>JAIBBP010000166.1 GCA_019694615.1 Microthrixaceae bacterium
TCTCGAAACGATCGGACAGTCCGTCGCCGTCGGCGTCGGGGAAGCTGTTGGGGTTGTTCGGGTCGGTACCTGCCTGGTTCTCGGTGTAGTCGGGAACGCCGTCGCCGTCGGTATCGGTCGCGTCGCCCGGGTTGTTCGGGTTGGTGCCGTTGTCGATCTCCACCTGGTTGGGCACGCCGTCGCCATCGGTGTCGGCGAAGCTCGACTCGTCGGCGGGGTCGCTCCCCTCGTCGACCTCGGTGCCGTCGCCAACGCCGTCGCTGTCGGAGTCACCGTCGAGCGGGTTGGTGCCGTACCCGTGCTCTGCGTAGTCCGACAGGTCGTCGTTGTCGGTGTCGGTGAAGCTGTTCGAGTCGTTCTTGTCGGTGCCGTCGCCGTCCTCGACGCTGTCGGGCACACCGTCACCGTCGGTATCGAGGAAGCTGTCGGGATCGTTCGGGTCGGTGTTCTGGGACGCCTCCTGCGCGTCGGTCACCCCGTCGCCATCGGTGTCGGTTCCGATCGTGAGTCGCACCAATGACGCGACCGTGCCGATGTTCGACACTTCGTACTCGACGACGTAGCCGGAAACGCTGTTCGAGTCGGGGAAGTCGTTCCACTTGCCGCTTTGGCCACCACCGGCGTACATGTGGGCGTAGTCCTCGCCACCTCCGTACTGATTGGGCTCGCCGGCCTGCCAGTTGTTGTAGCGGGCACCGACGACTGATCCGTTCTGGAGACCTTGCCAGAACTGCTGGCCGGCCTCAGGGCCGTCCACCCAACGCCACTCGCCCTCAACCGCCTGATCGGACGCACCGATCCAGGTGTTTCCGGTGATCTCGGTGAGTACGACGTCGTTCTCCTCCGCTGAGGAGATGTTCGCGAGGTGACCGGCATAGGAGCCGAACGTTTTCGCCAGGGCGGCCGTCCGTGCGTCGGTCCAGGAGATCGACCCGCCTGGGGTCACGTACTCATACAGGTTTCCGGTGGCCGGCAGGTAGATGGCCTTTCCGGCGACGACGACGAAGGTGCGGCTACCCGTCACAGGTGTCACCTGGGTGTACTGCACAGCGCGGAGCGCCTGCTGATAGACCGCCGCGGTGGCGGTGCCCCGAAGCCGGAGCAGGCCCTTGGCCACCGAGTACGTCGCGGTGATCCCAGCGGGTGGCGACGGAAGCGACATCCGGTCGTTGGCCGAGTTGAAGCCGGTCGTGATGCGGAGCGTGATGCCCTCCATCGAGGTTGCCGACGTCACGACGGCGTCGGCGAACGGATACGCCGTGGCTCCGAGGCCCACCGACGTCTGCGACGACGTCGAGATACTCGCCGCGGAGGCGCCGGCGGAAGGAGCGACCGCCACCGTCGTCGCTAGAGCGCCGATCAGGCACATCGAAAACACAACTGCGCACGAGCGCACGAAACGAACACTGTTCATGCCCGCCCTATCGGACCGAACTTCGTTCAGCTGAGGAGAAGCGGGGAAGACCGGTTCGGACGGCCTACATCGAGCGACCAGCGGTCACCTCAGCTCAGACGCTGCGTCGGTACTTACCGCCCACCTCGAAGAGGGTCTCGGTGATCTCGCCGAGTGAGCAGTGCCGCACCGTATCCATCAGCACGGCAAACAGGTTGTCGCCGGCCAACGCCGCTGCACGAAGCCGTTCGAGCGCCGCCGGTCGATCCGACGCGTGACGCCCACGGAAGTCGTTCAGGCGCTCGATCTGGTCGCGCTTCTCGGGGTCCGAACTGCGGGCAAGTTCCATGTCGGCGACGACGGGCTCGCCGCCGGGATCGAGGAACGTGTTGACCCCGATTATCGGCAGGCTGCCGTCGTGCTTGCGATGCTCGTACAGGATCGATTCGTCCTGGATACGACCGCGCTGGTAACCGGTTTCCATCGCACCGAGCACTCCGCCCCGAGCGCTGATCGCGTCGAGCTCCTCGAGTACTGCCGCCTCGACCAGGTCGGTCAGCTCCTCGACGACGAAGCTGCCCTGCAACGGGTTCTCGTTCATCGCCAGGCCCCACTCCCGGTTGATGATGAGCTGAATCGCCAGCGCCCGCCGCACCGACTCCGCCGTCGGCGTCGTGACCGCCTCGTCGTAGGCGTTGGTGTGGAGGCTGTTGGCGTTGTCGTAGATGGCGCACAGGGCCTGGAGGGTCGTGCGGATGTCGTTGAATGCCATCTCCTGCGCGTGCAGCGACCGACCCGACGTCTGCACGTGGTACTTGAGCTTCTGGGACCGGTCGTTCGCTCCGTAGCGGTCGCGCATCGCGATAGCCCAAATGCGGCGCGCGACACGGCCCAGCACCGTGTACTCGGGGTCCATCCCATTCGAGAAGAAGAAGCTGAGGTTCGGGGCGAAGTCGTCGATCGCGAGGCCCCGAGCCAGGTACGACTCGACGTAGGTGAACCCGTTGGCGAGCGTGAACGCCAGCTGGCTAATCGGGTTCGCGCCCGCCTCGGCGATGTGATAGCCCGAGATCGACACCGAGTAGAAGTTGCGAACCCGGTGCTCGACGAACCACTCGGCGATGTCGGCCATCATCCCCAGCGCGAACTCCGTCGAGAAGATGCACGTGTTCTGCCCCTGGTCCTCCTTGAGGATGTCAGCCTGCACCGTCCCACGAACCCGCTCCAACACCCACGAGGGGTCCTGCTCGGGATGCTGGTCGATAGCCGTGTTGAGGAACATGGCGAGAATCGCCGGAGCCGGTCCGTTGATGGTCATCGATACCGACGTTGACGGATCGCTCAAGTCGAAGCCCGCGTACAGCTCCTTCATGTCGTCGAGGGTCGCGACCGACACGCCGGAGTTGCCGACCTTGCCGTAGATGTCGGGGCGCTCGGCGGGGTCGAATCCGTACAGGGTCACCGAGTCGAACGCGGTCGACAGGCGGTTCGCCGGCTGACCCTCCGAGAGCATGTGG
>JAIBBP010000012.1 GCA_019694615.1 Microthrixaceae bacterium
AAGTGGACCGTCGTGAAGCGTCCCGCGACACTCGATCCCCACCGGCCCGACCATCACCACCCCGTCGACCACCGAGAACCCGGCGACCTCCCACGCGGCCGGCTCCTCGGCGGTTCGCAGGGCCAGCAGGACCGGGGCGCCCGACGGAGTCGGGCCGGTGACGCCGATCTCGCTACGGTGGTCAGGTGACATCGCTCATCGACCGGCTCACCGTCGCTCCCGACGATGCCCAGGCCCGACGCCGGATGACGTGGCTGATCGTCACGGTCAGTGTCTACGTCGCAGCGTCGTTGGTCGCCAACATCATGTCGATCCGGGCGGTCTCGATCCTCGGCTGGGCGGTCGACGCCGGGACTCTGACTTACCCCATCACATTCACGGTGCGCGACATGGTCCACAAGGTTGGCGGGCGAGCCGCTGCTCGCGTCGTCATCCTGACGACGGCGCTCCTCAACGTGGTGATGGCGTTGGCGCTCTGGGCCGCGGCCAGCCTGCCCGCCGACGCCGAGGTCGGCCCACAGCGAGAGTTCGGTGACGTCCTCATCTCCACGTGGAGCATCGTCGCAGCGTCGGTGATCGCGCAGCTGGTCGCCGAGTTCGCCGACACCGAGATCTACCAGCGCTTCGTGGATCGCTTCGGCCACCGGCGGCAGTTCGGGCGGGTCATGGCCTCGAACGCGGTCTCGGTCCCGCTGGACTCGGTCGTGTTCTGCGTGATCGCGTTCGGCGGGATCCTCCCGGGGTCCCTCGACTTCGGCGCGTCGGTGATCGTTCAGATCGTCCTGGCCAACATCGTGATCAAGGGCATCTCGTCGGTTGCGACTGCACCGCTGATCTACATCGTCCCCGATTTCGGCGACGATGTCGTCAGGAGCGACTAGGAGTTGCGGCCTGCGTTGGGCTTGCGCCCGTGGTTCGCCTTCTTGCGGCGAACGTTCGCCTTCTTCTTGCTGGTCCGCTTCGACATAGGGGCACAACCCTAGCGTCCAACAGTTCACGCACCACAACCGGCGTCCCACAACCGGCACCTACAGTGTGCGCCGATGGCGGGAACTGCCGACGGGTTCAAGGCGAAAGCCGACGAGTTCCAACGCCACCACGCCGCGGCCGGATTCGCCTACGGCGTCATCAAGAAGGTCGGGGACGACAAAGGCTCACAACTCGCCGCGTTGATCACCTACTACGGCTTCTTCTCGCTCTTCCCGCTGCTGCTCGTCGCGTTCACGATCCTCGGGTTCGTGCTGGAGGGCAACGATTCGCTCCGCGCCGACATCGCCGACACCTTGCAGAGACGGCTGCCACTCCCCGGCATCACCGCCGATTCGATCAGCGGGAGCGGCTTCGCCCTGGTGGTGGGCGTACTGCTCAGCCTCTGGGCCGGATTGGGGGCGACCCAGGTTGCGCAGGACGCCCTCAACACGATCTGGGACGTGCCGCGAAAGAAGCAGCCGAAGTTCGTCAAGAAGCGACTGACGGGGCTCGGCATCCTCGCGGTCATCGGCGTCGGGTTGCTCGCCGCGACGGCGGCGTCATCGCTCGCCGGCTTTCTCGGCCCGGCGGCCGGCGTCGGCGGTGCCGTCGCGTCGGCGGCCCTCAACAGTCTGGTGATCGCTGCGCTGTTCAAGGTGATGGTCGAGCGGAAGCTGTCGTGGGCCGAGATTCGCTGGGGAGCGTTGGTGGGCGGGGTCGGGTGGACGGCGTTGCAGCTGATCGGTGGCTGGTACACCCAGCGGCTCGTCGACAACGCCGACAAGACCTACGGAACGTTCGCCGTCGTCATCGGCATGCTGTCGTGGATCTACCTGCAGGCCCAGGTGTTCGTCTACGCGGCCGAGGTGGCATCGGTGTCGTCGCGGCGGTTGTGGCCGCGGGCACTCGTCGTCGACAACCCCACCGAGGCCGATCGCAAGGTTACCCAGGCGCTGGTCGAGCGGAGCAAACCCCCCTCCTGAACCCTCCCCCGAACCGGTTCTGTTGTACAAAGCGCGCGCCCAGCCGCGCGCTTTGTACAACAGAACCGGTTCGGGGGAGGGGCGCTAGTTCGCGGCCCAGGCGAGGAGGTCGTCGGCGCTCATGCAGTTGATGATCGCGTCGTCGGCGATCCCGTGGCGGACAGCCTTGTCGCACCCCGAACCCTGCCATTCGAGCTGGCCCGGAGCGTGAGCGTCGGTGTCGATCGACACGACGCAGTCCCACTCCTGGGCCAGAGCCAGCAACTCGTCGGGTGGGTCCTGACGCTCGGGGCGACAGTTGATCTCGACCGCGGTGCCGAACCGGGCGCACGCGGCGAACACGATCTCGGCATCGAACTGCGACGGCGCCCGGTTGGTGCCGACGATCTGGCGGCCGGTGCAATGCCCCAGGATGTCGACGTGGGGGTTCGCCACCGCCATCACCATGCGCCGGGTCATCTCCTCGGCGGGCATCTTGAGTTTGGAGTGGACCGACGCTACGACGATGTCGAGCCCGGCCAGCACGTCGTCGGGATGGTCGAGCGATCCGTCCTCGTTGATATCGACTTCGCAACCTCGCAGGATCCGAAACGGAGCCAGCAACTCGTTCAAGCGCTCGATCTCGATGCGCTGCTGCTCGAGACGTTCGAGGGTGAGGCCGTGCGCGACGGTGAGTCGCGGCGAGTGGTCGGTGAGCACCATGTACTCGTGGCCCAGCGAGATGGCCGTGCGAGCCATGTCCTCGATCGAGGCCCCGCCGTCGGACCAGGTGCTGTGCAGGTGGCAGTCGCCCCGGAGCCGGGACCGCAACTCGGCGCCTTCGCCGACGTCGAGCCGAGTCGACTTCTCGAGCTTGGCGAGGTAGCCGCCAGGGGCGTCGCTGAACGCCTCGGTGATGACAGCGCCGGTACTGGGTCCGATGCCGTCGAGCTCGGTAATCGTGCCGGCCGCGACCCGGTGAACGAGGTCAGAATCGTCGAGTGACTCAACGACTTTCATGGCGGTCCGGAAGGCCCGGACTTTGGGGGCGGGCGCCAGGGAGCGGTCGAGGTAGTAGACGGCCTGTCGCAGCGCGGCTGTTGCGATCTCGACGGAACCCGACATCGCCGACATCGTAGGGCCCGCTTGGGGACACACGTCACCGCCGTTCTACCCTGGCCCGATGCGTTCCTCGACCAAGCGGTCCCTTCCCGTACTCCTCGTCGTCGCACTGGCGATGTCCGGTTGTCTTCCCTCGGCACCGGCGACCGGTCGACAGGGCCCGGTTCGGAAGGTCGCCCTCATCGGCGACTCGCTCACGTTCGGTCTGTTCGGCACCACGGCGAGCGCAATCGAACCGCTCCGTCAACGGATGTCCGCCTCGGGCATTTCGCTTTCAGTGGACGGTGGGCCAGGCGACACGTTGGCGACGCCGTGGCCCACACACGCGCCATGGGTCGACCAGCTGCGCGCCAGAATCCAGAGCTTCGACCCCGACGTGGTGATCATCCAGTCGGTCCTGTTTCCCGGAGCCGACGACCCGAATCTTCAGGCGAACTACCGACAGGCGATGGCGCAGCTGTTGGACGTGGCGCAATCGCGTGGCGCTCATGTGTACATCGTGCGGCACCATCGACCGACCAACAGCGTCGAGCGGCACGCAGCGGACGTGGCGGAACAGCTCCAGGCGGAGGTCGTGGCTGGCCGCGGAGTTCCCGCCATTCCGCTGGACTGGTGGCTTGCTCGCTGCCGCAGGCCATTCGTGGCCGATGGATGGCACCTGTCCGCTGACGGAGCGCGCTGCTGGGCCGATGCCGCGACGGCTGCGATCAATCAGCTGCGCAACGCCATCGGGTGACGATCCCTGCCCCGAGTGGCGGGGTGGTCCGGCAGCTACGGCGCTGCGGTGGTCGGAACCGGCGACGTGATCGGTGTCGTTCCGGGAGTCTCCTCAACCGGCTCGGTTTCCTCACCCAGTGCGGCGCTGGCCAGCGACTTCACCTGGTCGAGCGACAGTTCACCGGAAAGCCGCAGCGCCACGGTGCCGTCGTCCTTCACGGCAATCAGCGTCGGGAAACCGGTGACGCCGAGGGCGTTGAGCACGGCGCTGGTCGGAGTGTCGACCATGGTGGGGTTCTTCCACTCTTCCTTCTCCAGCCACGATGCCGGCGGGAAGTTGCCCCGCGACTCATCCGCGGCAGTCGACACGCCGGTGATCTTCACCTTCGAGTCCAACACACCGTCGGCCTGCCACTGGGCGATCTTGGGGACCTCGGACTGGCAGTGAGGGCACCAGTGGGCGAGCACCGCGATGATCTGCGGGCCTCCGGGCTTGATCTCCACCTTCGAGCCGTCGAACGACTTGCCGACGATCGTCGGGATGGTCAGCCCCACAGCGGGGTCGGCAGCGCCTTCCCCGAGATCGGGCAGCGCGTCACCCGTCACCGTCGCGCTCTGGAACGCCACCTTGTTGTTGGAGTCACCGCCGCCGTCCTGCACCGCGAACACAATCACCGTGATCAGCACGACGAGCAGCGCTGCCCCGATGGCGATCTTGGCACCCATCGGGTTGCCGCCGGCGCCGCCACCGCTGGGCTTGGCGCCGCCTTTGGCTCCGGCAGGTTGTGTCGGCGAGTCGCCGTACTGGATCTTGCTCTTGGTCTTCGGTCGGTTGGACATGATCACGCCTCCGCGGGTGATTCGGTGGGCTTGGCGGTGGCATGGAGACCGAGCCCGATGATGAACAGGAAACAACAGAACGCGCCGACCTGGATCGTCGACCAGCCGTGCTCGAAACCCTTCCACCGAGTGGTGCACGGATTGAGAGGGTCACAGGAGGTGCCCTCCGACACGATCCCGACGTCGATGGCGATGTGCCACATGCTGATCAGGATTCCGATGCCGGCGAGCGTGAGCGCTGACGCCCACGCCTTGACGTCGCGGCGGAGCGCGGCCCACCCGAGAACGACGACGTTCGGGTAGGCGAAGATCCGCTGAAACCAGCACCAGCGACACGGGTTGTAGTGAAAGACCTCGGACAGTGCGAGGCTCGCTGCGGTCATGAGAACAGCGGTCGCGAACCCGAACCAGAGCTCCTGTCCGCCGATCAACCGCTGCACGAGCGCTCGACCTGAAGCGCTGAACCGGAGGATGACGAGCGCGAGCCCTGACCCGCCGGCGAGGTACGCGCCGACGATCATCATCGTGCGAATCAGATCATCCATGGGTCGCCCTTCGGGAGGTGTTCGCCGGCTACGCACCGAACCCGTGTGCCAGAACCGGTCGGCAGTTTGGTCGGTTGGTTGAGATCGGGCATCGGCGAGTCCTGAGAGCGCTCGAAGGTGGGCACCGGAACGACGCCGGTAGCGGCCCGGGTAGCGTATTCGACCCATGGAACGATTCGGGTTTGTCGGGCTCCCAAATGCCGGGAAGTCGTCGCTGTACAACGCTCTCGCCGGGGGCGGTGCACTCGCTGCGCCCTACGCGTTCGCCACGGTCGATCCCAATGTCGGCGTGGCCAAGGTGCCCGATCCGAGGGTCGAGGCGCTCGGCGAAATGTCCGGGGCCCGCCAGCTCGTTCACGCGACGGTTCAGTTCGTCGACATCGCCGGTCTCGTCAAGGGGGCAGCGCAGGGCGAGGGGCTCGGCAACCGGTTTCTCTCCCACATCCGCGAGGTCGACGCCATCGTCTTCGTGCTCCGCGCGTTCGAGGACGCCGACGTCCCCGGCTCCCACGACCCGATCGAGCAGCTGGAGACGCTCGAGGTCGAGCTCGTCTTCGCCGACCTCGAAACCCTGGAGAAGCAGATCGACAAGCGGCGCAAAGCCGCCCGCGGCGACAAGTCGCTCGCGGACGAGGTCGCGGCGATGGAGCAGGCGATCGAGGTGCTCCAGCGAGGCGTTGCCCTCTATCGCAGCGACCTCACACCCGAGGTCCGCGAGACGCTGCGCCCCTACTTCCTTCTCACCAACAAGCCGGCGATGGCCGTCGTGAACGTCGACGAGTCACAGCTCGACGACATCGATTCGGTCGTTTCCCCGGTCTCAGCGGCGATGGGAGGCGCCGAGGCTGTCGGAGCGTGCGTGCAACTCGAAGCCGAGGCGGTCCTGCTCGACCCCGACGAGCGGACCGAGATGCTCGAAGCGCTCGGCCTGGGCGACGGCGCCCTCGCCCGGTTCCTCCGTAGCGCCTATCAGATGCTCGGACTCCGTACGTACCTCACCACCGGTGAGAAGGAGACGCGGGCGTGGACGTTCCGTGCGGGTGCCAAGGCCCCCGAGGCCGCGGGCGTGATCCACAGTGACTTCCAGCGTGGGTTCATCCGCGCCGAGTGCATCCAGTGGGACGAGCTGCTCGAATGCGGGTCGTGGGCCAAGGCCCGCGAAGTCGGCAAAGCCCGTGTTGAGGGTAAGGAGTACGTCGTCCAGGACGGTGACGTCATGGACTTCCGCTTCAACGTGTAATCCTGTGGTCCGTGGGTTGGTTGGTCCGTGACGGCGAGGTCCTGGCGAGCCTTGAGGTCGCCGACAGCCCGCGGCACCGTGCTCGTGGGCTGCTGGGACGCGACGGCTTCGACGGTGCGCTCCTGATCCCGAGGACCCGATCGGTGCACAGCTTCGGCATGCGGTTCGACCTCGACGTCGCATTCCTCGACGCTGATCGTCGTGTCATCAAGATCGTTGCTTTGCCGCGGAATCGGGTCACGGCGCCGGTGTGGTCGGCCCGGTCGGTCGTCGAGGCTCAAGCCGGGTCGTTCCACGACTGGGGCCTCCGCTGCGGCGACGAGCTCGACGTGCGATGACCCACCCGATCGTTCTGGTCGCAACTCCCATCGGCAACCTCGGAGACGTCAGCCATCGGGCGGTCGACGCGTTGACCACGGCCACGGTGCTGGCGTGCGAGGACACGCGGCGGACCGGTTCGTTGTTGCGGCATCTGGGCATCGATCGCCCGCGGCTGGTGGTGCTCAACGACCACACCGAGCGGACCGTGGCCGAACGGCTCGTTGCTGAAGCCATCGCCGATGAGCGGGTGGTACTGGTCAGCGACGCGGGCATGCCGGCGATCAGCGATCCGGGCTACGTGCTGGTCCGCGCCGCCATCGACGCCGCAGTTCCGATCGAGGTGGTGCCGGGTCCGTCCGCGCTGCTCGCCGCGTTGGTACTCAGCGGTCTGGCGACCGACCGGTTCGCGTTCGACGGGTTCCTGCCCCGCAAGGGTTCGGAGCGTTCAGCCCGCCTGGAGGAGGTCGCGTCCCAACAGCGCACGACGATCCTGTACGAGGCGCCCCACCGGTTGGAGCGCACCCTCGTCGACCTCGAGAAGGTGTGCGGCGGCGACCGCCCCGTTGCCGTGGCCCGCGAGCTGACCAAGCTCTACGAGGAGGTGTGGCGCGGCACGCTCGACGACGCCGTCGACTGGGTGGCCGAGGCCACCCCTCGCGGCGAGATCGTCATTGTCGTCGGCGGCGCTCCGGATCAGACCGTCGACGACGACCGGATCGTCTCCGAACTGCGAGCGGCGCTGGATGCCGGCGACACCGTGCGCGACGCCGCCGACTCGGTGGCTGCCCGCCTCGGGGTGCGCCGTCGTCACGCCTACGACCTTGCGCTCGGTCTGCGCGGCTGACGCGCGACTGACTCCCCGCAACCCGTTCTGTTGTACAAAGCGCGCGCTCAGGCGCGCGCTTTGTACAACAGAACGGGTTCAGGGCGTGGGGGAGAGGCGCTGGCTGAGCTCGGCGCGGAGTGAGGTCAGCCGGACCCGTGCCCGCGTGTGCGCCGCGTCGCCGACCTCGTCGGCACCGACCGGCTCGACCGCCTCGCAGTAGCACTTGAGCTTGGGTTCGGTGCCTGACGGGCGGATGACGACGCGGTCGCCGTTGGTGAGGAACAGTCGGATGACGTCGTCGGCCGGTTGGTCGAGGCGAGCGACCGCTACGCCGGCCAGCTCCGTCGGCGGGTCAGCGACCACGGCCGCTGCGATGCAGGCGAGTCGCTCGGCCCACCCGACGCCACCGACGCGGATCGAGAAGTTGTCGGTGACGTGTGCTCCGTGTCGGCGTGCGAGATCGTCGAGCACCGACTGCGGTGTTCGCCCCGCCGCGGCCCACCGGTGGACGAGGTCGCAGAACACGACGGCGGCGCTGATCCCGTCCTTGTCGCAAAGGCCGCCCACGGCGTAGCCGATCGACTCCTCGTACGCGAGGACCTGGTCGAGCTCGGGGTGCTCGAACCCAGGACGGCACAACCACTTGAACCCGGTCAACGTCTCGAAGAACACAGCGCCGACGTCGGCGGCGATCGCCTCCAGTAGCTGCGACGAAACGACGGTTGTGGCCAGCAGTGCACCCCTGCCCGTGGACGGCGCCGCCGAGCGGCGTTCGAGCAGGCCGACTGCCATGAGCGCACCCAACTCGTCGCCGCTCAACATGCGATGGCCACCGAGCTCGGAGCGGATGCCGGCGGCGAGACGATCGGCGTCGGGGTCGTTGGCCAGCGCGACGTCGGCGTCGAGTTCGCCGGCGAGCGCGAGAAGCCGGTCGGTGGCCCCGGGCTCCTCCGGATTGGGGAACGGGACGGTGGGGAAGTCCGGGTCCGGTGCCTCCTGGGATTCGACCGTTGCGAACGACGTGAAACCGGCGTCGGTGAGACACCGCTTCAGGAGCGGGGCGCCGACACCGTGCATCGCGGTTGCCGCCACGCTCAGAGTCGCACGACCCGGCTCGAAGCCGCCGGCGAGCCTGACGACCATCGCGGCGTAGTCGTTCACGAGTGAACCGTCAGCGACTGTCGGAGCGCCTCCACTGCCCGGTGGATTGGTCGCCGTGACCGCGGCGATGGCTTCGGCGATCCAACCGTCGACCGGCGGAACGATCTGCGCCCCGTCGCCCCAGTAGATCTTGATGCCGTTGTCCTTCGCCGGGTTGTGACTGGCGGTGACAACGACCCCGGCAGCGGCACCGACGTGGCGGAGCCCCCACGCTACGAGTGGCGTGGGCACGGGTCCGTCGACCAGTCGGCACGGGATGCCGGCTCCTTCGAGCACGTCGATCACATCGAGCGCGAACTCGCGGGAGCGATGTCTGGCGTCGTGGCCCACGAGCACGCCTCGACCTCTCGGATCGTGGGCGTGGTCGAGCAAGGCCGTCGCGAGACCCGCCGCAGTCTGGCGAGTCATGAGCCGGTTGAGCCGGTTGCTGCCCGGGCCCATCTCACCGCGCAGGCCCGCCGTGCCGAAGTCGAGCCGAGCGCCCATGTGGTCGACGAGCTCGTTCGGATCGCCCGACGCCAGTGCTCGATCGACCATCGCGGTGAGCGCAGCAGAGGTCACGGGGTCGGGGTCGATCGCGACCCACGCTTCGGTACGTGCGATCAGGTCGTCGAGCGGCGGCGTGGCATTCATCCCCGAAAACCGCGGAGGGGGAGGTCGGGGCGCTGTAGCCAGTTGTCGGTCGGATACTCAGCGGTTGGGTCGACGACGTGCAGGGTGTAGGCGTGGCGGCTGTGGTCGGAGCGGTTCGCCCCCGAGAGGTGCGGCAAGAGCCCGTCGAGCAGGATCAGCGTTCCCTTCGACGCCTCCAGGCTGACCAGCCCCTCGGAGGGATAGGGCGTGGTGTCGAGCTCGTCGAAGGTGGTCCCGCCCGACTCCGCGCGGCGAAACCGGCGTTTCGGCGGGATCCGATGCCCACCGGGAAGCGCCCACATCGCGCCGTTCTCCAGGGTTGCATCCTCGATCGCGAACCAGAGCCCGACACACGAGCGGGGCTCGGTCCAGATGAAGGTGTGGTCGTTGTGACACGTCACCTCGCCGCCGATGTGCGGCTGCTTGAAGATGTACATCGACTGCATCAGCACGTGGTCACCGAACCCCACCGCCTCGGCGAGCGCTGCGAGGTCGGGCGTTCGGCTGAACGCGTCGAACACCGGGTCGAGGTCGTGCTGCGCGTGACCGAACTTGTTGATCGACAGCTCGATCGGCTGTCGCAGCTCACCGTCGGGTCCGAACGCATCCTCCTCGAAGAAGAACCGAATCTGATCCCCCGACCCGAGGAAGTAGTCGTCGGAAGTTCTCGTCTGCTCGTTGGTCGAGAAGATCGAGCGGACCGTGTCATCGGGCTCGAACCCGTGAACCAGGGAGTTGGCACGCTCCTTGAGCGCGTCGCATGCGTCGGTGTCGACGAAGTCGGGAAGGACGAGGAAACCGTCGCGCAGGAACTGCTCGCGGGCGTTGGC
>JAIBBP010000276.1 GCA_019694615.1 Microthrixaceae bacterium
TCTGGTTCGTCGCCGAACTCGTGCCACAGGTTGCCTGGGTGGTCGCGGTCCCGTCGCTCATCGAGCTGCCGGGTACTTCGATGCACAGGTTCGAGTTCTGGTTCACCAGCTGGAACCCGGTACCGACCGCCTGGACTTTCCATTTCTGGGCGTTGTGGCCCGAACAGGTCTGCTGACGGACCAGGGCACCAGGGGTGGTGCTGTTGGAGTCGACACCGATACACATTCCGGAATGCTGGGGTTTCATCGTGAACCACGTGCCGTCCAGATCGACGAAATCGTACACCTGGTTGAGCGCACCGGAGGTGTAACAGAACCACTGGTCGACGAACTCGCCGTCGTTGCTGCTGATGTTGCGCACATCGAGACATTTCCCCGAATGAGCCACCTTGACCCGGGTACCCGACGGCGGGATCAACCCCGGCGCACCACCACCGGACCCGCCGGGGAACAGGACCGTCGCATGCGTCGAGGGGTGGATGAACTGCCAGACCTGGTTCGTCGCCGAACTCGTGCCACAGGTTGCCTGCGCGGTGGCGGTCCCGTCGCTCATCGAGGCACCGGGGACTTCGATGCACAGGTTCGAGTTCTGGTTCACCAACTGGAACCCGGTGCCGACCGCCTGGACTTTCCATTTCTGGGCGTTGTGACCCGAACAGGTCTGCTGACGCACCAGCGCACCAGGGGTGGTGCTGTTGGAGTCGACACCGATACACATTCCGGAATGCTGGGGTTTCATCGTGAACCACGTGCCATCCAGATCGGTGAAGTCGTAGACCTGGTTGAGCGCACCGGAGGTGTAGCAGAACCACTGGTCGACGAACTCGCCGTTGTTGCTGCTGATGTTGCGGACATCGAGACATTTCCCCGAATGGGCGACCTTGACGCGGGTGCCCGACGGCGGGATGTTGCCGGGGGTACCGCCGCCGGAGGTGGTGGCCGCGGAAGCCGGGTAGGTGGTGGCGGTGACCCGGCCCCTGGTGTCATAGGAGGTGCATCCCCATTTGGTGTCGGTCGACACCCGCGACGCCACAGTCCGCCCGGAGCTGTCGGCGATCTGTTCGCGGACCAGCCCACCGGAACCGCCGGCGCTGGTCGGGTCCGCGGCCCTCGACGTTTTCGGCAGGCCCCGCTGCGCTGTCGCGGTGACGGTGACCCCGGTTCCGGCGCACACCGGTACCGCCGGTGTTTCGGTCGGCCCGTAGTGGGTGTACGTGTTGGTCGAACTCGACCCGGCGGGCAGGGATCGTGACGTGCGGCGCATGTACTGGCCGGGCGTGCCGCGGGTCTCGAACCCGAGGGTTGAGGTCAGGTTCAGTCCGGTCGGATCGACGGTGCTCGATGTGGCTTGGCCGCCGACCGGGTCGAGATAGCCGGTGGTGGTGGTCACCCCGTTGGTGTCGACGGTGGAGGTGACCAGCCCGAGGTCGGGTTTCAGGTTGGTGGCGGGCACGAAGTCCCACGTACCGGTTCCGGGTTGCATCCACCACACGTTGGTTCCCGCGGCCCCGGCGTCTTCGCGGAACTCGACGCTGATCCGATGCCATCCCGCAGCGAGCGTGTAGTTCGCCGAATGCACCGCGTTGCCGCCGCCGGTCCAGGCGTCGCCCATCAGAATGTCGTCGATCACCAGGCGGGCGCCGTCATCAGCGGAGACGGCGAAACGCCACGACCCCGTCGACGGCAGGTGGATCAGGCCGGTGAGACGACCGGAGAAATGGTCGGCGGGAACGTTCGCCGCCGGCGACCCCGCACCCCACGACCAGTTCGCTGGTCCCGACACGAGGCCGTGCGCTTTGGGGGCGCCGGTGAACGTCGGTTTCGGGTTCTGACCGGCGACCGTACTGTCGTCCCACCACGCCGCCGCGAGCCCGCCGATCCCGCCGTCGTAGGCGGTCATCGTCGCCGGGACCAGCGCCAGGTTGGCGGGTTCGGGGTGCGGGCTGTTCGGTTGGAACAGCGTCACCGGCGCCGGGCCATAGGAGCCGACCGGGCGCGACAACCCGTTGAACACGACCGAGCTGTCATAAATCGTCGACGATCGCATCGCCACACCGTTCGGACGGGTCGTGTCCACAAACGAGGTCCGATCAGAGTTCCCGTCATAGGTCGTCGAGGTGGTCGCCCCGGTGACGTCGGTGACCACCCGGGTGCGATAGGAGAGATCGAACGTGACCTTCTTCGAGAATCCGAGCGGCTGATCGGCCCCGGCGACAGTCAACCGGGTTTCGCCCAGCGTCCCCGCGGTCGCCGCCGCCACATAGTTGACCGTCACCGGCTGCGCGATATCGGCCGGTGTGGCCTGGGGCGGGGTGACCGTGGTGGCCTTGTCACCGCTGTAGCCGATCGTCCACCGGACGCCGGGCCCGTCGGAACGGACACCGGCCGAAACGGCGTCGAACGCCAACGGTTCGCGCACCGTGGTGATCTGGTTGGCGGTGTTGTACCCGTAGTCGGTGGTCACCCCGCCCGGCCCCACAATCCGGGCCAGACGCGCCGACGTGTCGTAGAACAAGGCGGTGACCCGCCCGTCAGGCGTGGTGACGCTGCACAACTTCCCCGCAGCGGTGACGAACCCGCCCGGCACCGTCGGACAGTTCGTGTCACCCCCGTAACGCAACAGCGTCGACGAACCGGTGACGGGGTCGACCATACCGGTGAGCTTCACGGGCGCGCCCGACCACTGGAACTGGGTCCCAGCCGGTTGACGGTCGTCGGTCGCGGTGACCGCCGATTGGAGTTCACCTTCCGCGGAGAACTTGTAGGTGGTGCCGGCGTCGTCGATCACGGTGATGTGGCCCGACACCGAATCGACCCGCACCACCGTCCCGTCACCGGGAGGGCCGACATAGGCGCCGCTGTCGGTCTTGCGGTACTCGATGGTGGAGCCATCCGCGGCACGAAGCGTGACACCGCTGTCGGTCTTCAACGCCGCCTGCACCGACACCGCGCCCGACGCCATCGTCCAACCCGGACCCAGCACGTTCAACTCCGGTGACAGCCACGACTCGGGGATCGGCATCGGTGAACCACCCGGCGGTGTGACCCGAACCTGGGCGGTCGCGCCGCCTTTGCGTTCGTAGTACTCGATCACAATCGACTTCGTTTCACCCGCGGTGAACCCCACCGCGGTCGCACCGGTCGGGCAACTGAACGTGGTCGCCTGGTCGTTCCACTGGTTCATCACCAGCGCGCCGTTCAGGTAGATACGCACCCCGTCGTCGAATGTCCCGGCGAAGCAGTAGTTCCCCTCGGTGGGGACCGTCACGTATCCGGTCCAGCGGACCGAGAAGTTGTCCATCGCATCCATGACCGGGACCGGGCTGCCCTGGCCCCAGTTGAAGTCGACGGTCGGGTCGAGCCGGTCGACCAGCAGAGGCCCGGTCAGCCAGTTCTGAGGGTCCAGGCCCGCCAACGGCCACACCCCACCGTAGTAGCGGCCCCGCAACCCACGATCGGCGGTGCGTTGAGAGTTGTACACGAACGACACGCCTTGGCTGCCGCCAACCGTCGTATAGCTGTGCGACGAGTTCGCCGCGACGACGTTGCCGTTGATCAGGTTCACCCCGACCGGACCCAACTGTTCGACCGGGAACGGCCCCGACGCCCCCAAACGGCGGTTCACCGTGAACTTCCGGACCTCCGAACACCGCGGATAGCGGTCCATACCCCCACCCCCGATCGCTGCGACCGCCCAGTAGTAGGTGGCGCCGTCGGACAGGATCCCCGCCGGAACCGTCGCAGAGGTCGCCGACCCGTACGGCGTGAACCACAGACGGGTCGCACCACGAGTACACCCCGACAACTCGAACTCATCGGCGGGGCTCTGGGTGGGTTTCCCGCCCATCAACACCAACTGGTACACCGGCGGGTTCTCACCCGGATCCGGGTCGGTCGACGCGCCCCACGACAACGTCGGCGTCAACGACGTCACCGTCTCACCGGCGGTCGGTGCCACCAGCGCCGGTACGGTCGACTGGCGGTCCCACCAGACCCGCAACGTCGGCATCACCGCATGAAACGTGTACCCCGGCGTCGTGTCGATCTTCACACCGAACACCGCCTGGTTCAACTGGGCATCAACCCACGGGCGCATGAACTGCGACGTCGTCACCCACGTCGCCGACGGATGACCCGCCAAATTCGAGTACTGCGGCGCGGTGTACACGTACCCCCAGTTCCTGCACAGACCCGGCGACCACCCCATCCACATCCCCGCGAACGACCACGCGCTCGCGTGACACACCCCCACCGCCGACGCCGCAGTCGACGACTCGTAGTAGCCGTTGTAGAAGATGCTGCCAGGGTCGCTGTTGAACACCCCGACCGGCAGCGGGTACTGGTTCGTGTCGAACTGGATATCCGAATACCGCACCCGCGCCCCCGGCGCGTTCTGCCAGATGCTCGCATAGTCGTAGTAGACACCGAACCGCCACTCATCAGACCCACCCCACTTGGGGCCCGGGTCGCCGACCAACGGGAACTGCGACGTCCCGATGCTGTTACCGGTCGCGCTGTACGACGCCCACCCACCACCCGCCGACGGTGAAATGTTCACCGTCGGGTCCACCACCAACGGGAACGACGCATCGGTCAACGACGCGACCCACCCCGGGTCCAAACCGATCCCGAACCGCCGCGTCGACAGCTCAGCCGCCGCCGCCTTGCCGACCACCCGGTCCTCAACGGCGAGATCCACCGTGTGGGCACCGTTCGCCTCACGGATCGGTGCACCCTTCGCGTCGAACACCCGGACCGGTTCGATCGACACCTTCGGACCCTCCTGGCCCGCCGGTGCCTTGCCGTCACCATCCCAGTCCAGGCGCAAACCGCCCGCCAACATCTCATCAGGGACCAGCCGGCCCGCCGACGTCCACTCCGACTCGAACCCGCCCGCCGCTTTCAACGCGTCGAGCGACTCCACATGGAAATCCTCTTTCACCGCCGCGGCCGACACCCGATACGACACGTCCACACCCGGCCACACGTCGCGGTACCACACCACCGTGTCGTCCTTGGGGTCACGCTCAGGCATCACCGCAGCGTCGCCGCCGGTGAGCCGCATCGAGAACTCCTCGCCCTCGATCTCATAGGACACCCCGTCGCCGATCGACCCGAACCGCACCGACCACCCAGCACCCTCGTTCCGAAACCCGCCCTTACGATCCGGATCGACGACCACCCGATTGTCGACCTCCGCCCACTCGCCGTCACGATCGCGGTACCACTTCGGGACCACCGACACATCAGTCACGAAACTGCCGTCCTCCAACAAGAACGTCTCAGTCGCCTCGGTCCGCTCACCCACCACCTCACGAACACGCTTCAACTCCCTGGCATCGGTTGACCGGCTCGACCCGGCCGCATCGACACCGTCGGGCTTGTCGTCGCGGTGTTCGGGCGTCGGGAACTCCCCGGCGAAATCACGCGGTTCGGACGGCAACGGCCCCGGATCGCCTTTCACACCCCGCTCCACCGGCACCCGGTCAGGCTGCTGGTCGGGCTGCTGAGCAGCCGCCCCTGTGACCGAGGACGGCAACAGGAAACCCGCACCCACCAGCCCGGCGACCACACACAACACCACCCACAAGCGACCACGAAGCGAAAGCATGTAGGCCTATCGGACCCCCCCCCGAGATTCTTGAGGCGCTGGACGGAGAAAGCTGTTGGGAGTGGAGCCGGGCGGGCGCGAGGCCGAACGACGTCACAAACCCAGACTTACGAGAGCCGCGGCGAGCAAGTTGCCGCCGCGGCTCTCGTCGGTGCCGATAGAGACGTTGGCGCCGCGATCCGACGCCGTCACGTGATCAGGACGCCAGGTTCGCTGCCGCGAAGTCCCAGTTGATCAGGTTGTCGAGGAAGTTCGAGATGTAGTTCGGCCGAGCGTTGCGGAAGTCGATGTAGTACGCGTGCTCCCAGACGTCCATGGTGAGCAGCGCCTTCTGGCCGTGCTTGAGCGGCAGGTCCGCGTTGGCCGTCTTGGTGATCTCGAGGCCCGAGTCGCCCTGGATGAGCCACGCCCACCCCGAGCCGAACTGGGTGGTGCCCGCTTCGGCGAACTTTTCCTTGAAGCCGTCGAGGCTGCCGAAGGCCGAGTTGATCTGGTCGGCCAGCTCGCCGGTCGGTGCACCGCCGCCGTTGGGCGACATCGATTTCCAGTAGAAGGTGTGATTCCACACCTGCGCCGAGTTGTTGAACAACGGGCCGGCGTCGGCGGCGAGGATGACCTCCTCGAGGGTCGCGTTCTCGTGATCGGTGCCCTCGACGAGCTTGTTGAGCATCGTCACGTACGCCTGGTGATGCTTGCCGTAGTGGTACTCGATGGTCTCTGCGGAAATGCCGCGGGGTGCGAGCGCGTCGTTGGCGTACGGCAGGGGCGGAAGTTCAAAAGCCATGGTCCTCATCCTTCGCGGGAGCGGTTCGGAGCTCCTCGCCGGCAAAGCTACCCCAGTCGGCGCGGGGTCAGAACGTGATCGCAACCAGCTGCGGGGGCGGAAGGACCGCGCGATCCACGTGAACGCCCTAGCTGCCGAGCAGGTCCGCGATCCGCTCCTTGGGTCGGCCGACCACCGCCCGGTCGCCCTTCACCACGATCGGACGTTGCATCAGCTTCGGGTGAGCCACCAGCAACGCGATCACCTGATCGGCGGTCTGCACATCGTCCTCGGTCAGCCCGAGCTGGGCGAAGGTGTTGTCCCGACGAACCATCTCCGTGACGGGGCCGTCGAGCTTGCGCACGATCTCGGACAGTTCCTCGGCGTCAGGTTTGGTCTTGAGGTACTGGACGACATCGACCTCGACGCCCGCATCGGCCGCAATCGCCAAGGCGGTTTTCGAGGAGCTGCAGTTCGGGTTGTGGTACACGGTCACGTCGGTCATCGGGCAAGCGTGTCAGACCCGGCAGGGGGCGCCAAGTACCCCGACCGATCAGAGCTGGCCCGGAACGCTCAGCTCTGACTGCCATATGCCGATCCAAGGACTTGCACATCGCCCTTCCGCGCCGGAGATCACGTTGACGAACGAACCAGCCCTGAGCCAACACGAGCTCCGTACCCCTCCGAACGCGGCAGCGACGGGGGTGCCCATCTCGATGATCGAGGACATCGTGCTTCGTGCATGCATCGCCGAGGGGCGCCCGTCGATGGTTCGCCTTGCCGAACGGTTGCACTGCGGGGTCGGTGTGATCGAGAGCGTGGTCGGCTCAATGCGCGATCGCCGCCTCATCGAGTACGAGGGGATGGACGGAAGGAGCTACCTCCTTTCGGTGACCGAGGCAGGCAGGCAGCATTCGCGCCTCCGGTCCGAGGAGTGCCGCTACTCGGGGCCGATCCCGGTGCCGCTCGACCTCTACGGCCGAGTGGTTCGAGCGCAGCGGCCGAACCTCCACCTCAACCGGGATCAACTGAGCCGGGCGTTCTCCGACCTCGTCATCTCACCGGCGCTGATCGATCAGCTCGGCCCGTCGATCTGCGGCGAGGGAGCCATCTTCCTCTACGGTCCGCCAGGAACCGGCAAGTCCTCGATCGCCGAGCGACTCATCCGGGCGTACGCCGACACCGTGCTGGTCCCGCATTGCGTCGAGGTCCAGGGTCAGATCATCAACGTGTTCGACCCGATCCTTCACGACCCCTTCGACAAGCAGCCGGCGGAGCTCGATCCCCGTTGGGTGATGTGTCATCGCCCCGCCGTCATCGCCGGCGGCGAGTTGCACGCCGGCATGCTGGACCTGAGCCTCGATCGCGAGGTTGGCACCTATCTCGCTCCACTCCAGTTCAAGGCGAACAACGGCATCCTCGTCATCGACGACTTCGGCCGTCAGGCGATGACCCCCGAGGAGCTCCTGAACCGGTGGATCGTTCCGCTCGACCGTCAGGTCGACTACCTCACGCTCGGCGGCCGCAAGTTCCAGGTGCCGTTCGAGGTCAAAGTGGTGCTCTCGACCAACCTCGATCCCGAGGCCCTCGGTGATGAGGCGTTCTTCCGACGCATCCACAACAAGGTGTACGTCGGCTGTCTCGAGGACGAGCAGTTCGACTGGGTGCTGGCGCGCCTCGCCAAGGCGAAGCGGATCGAGGTCACCGAGGATGCGGCCGCACGCCTGCGGCATGCCGCCCGTCAACAAGGTGACGGCGAACTGCGCGCGTATCTGCCCGGTGTTGTTGCAAACTTGCGATTGCCATCTGCCGATACGAGAACGCCGCAGTTCGCCTCACTCCGACCCTCGTCGACCGTGTCCTGGAGCTGTACTTCGCGAGGACCGTCGCTGTCGGCATGCCGACGGGGACGGTGACGACCGGTGGTCTCGACGATCACTCGCCGGCGACAGCCGCCAACACATCCATTCTCGCGGCGCGGTAGGACGGCCTCACCGCTGCCAGCACACCGATCACGATCCCCACGACGAGGATCAGCAGCAAGGTTGCGGTCGGCAGAGCAAACGGACTCGACACGGCGTCGGACAGTGCCGCCCGTGTCAGCGCCCATCCGAGTCCCACTCCGAGCACGACGCCTCCGACGGTCCCGAACGTCGACACGATGACCGCCTCCCAGCGGACCATGCGCCTCAGTTGCTTGCGGGTCGTACCGACAGCCCGGAGGAGCCCGAGCTCGCGGGTTCGTTCGTGGACCGACAGGGCGATGGTGTTGGCGATGCCCATCCCGGCGATGATGATCGCCAGCGCGAGCATGACGATGATCAGGCCGAGAAGCGCGTCGAGGTTGGCGGCCACCGACTCGGTGTACTCCTCCTTGTCCTGGGTGCTCGGCTTGCCCACGACGTCGGTCAGGGGCTTGATGCCCTTGCGCACCTGCTGCACCGACGCTCCCTCGGCGAGAGTGACGAACACGACAGCGTCGGTTCGAATCGCCTGGTGTGCGTCGGTCGCCGCCCGCGGGAACAGGTAGCTACCGACGATGTCGGCGTTCCGGTAGACGAATCCGACCGTGGGTTCCTGCGTGGTGCCATCGCCGTAGACGACCTCCACCCTGTCGCCCACCTCCAGGCCCTCGTCCTTGGACACATCCTCGCTGATGGCTATCTGGTTCGCCTCGAATTCGTCGGCCGTTCCGTCGACGATGTCGAGCGCGAGAACCGACGCCAGTGCCGGCACGTCGGCGGCACCGTAGAAGTCGGCGTTCTCGCCGTTCACCGAGACCTGAGCGATGCCGTAGCCGACCGCCGACTCCACGCCCTCCACCTCGGCGATCTGTCCGGCGAGCTCAGGTGGCAGGGTGGGCATGCCGAATCCGGCGTTGGCGACGACGAGGTCACCACCGAAGGTGCGGTCCACCGAGTCGGAGACGAGGTTCTTCAGCGACGCCACGAACACGCTGAACAGCACCACGATCGCGACGCCGACCAACAGCGCCGCACCCGTCGACGCCGTGCGACGCGGGTTTCGCATGGCGTTCTCACGCGAGATTTCACCCGTGATCCCGCCAAACGACTTCATCGGCATCCCGATCAGCCCGGCGACCGGACGGGCGACGACCGGACCGAGCACCAAGAGTGCGATCAGGATGACGAACGCGGCGGGCCCGGCGACGTTGATCTGGTTCTCGTCGAGTCCGAGCACTCCCCAGAGCAGGGTGGCGATCCCAGCCGTCGCGAGCACCGCGCCGACGACAGTTCGAAGCGTGCGAGGCACGCCCGCCTCGACCGCCGATGCGCGGAGCGCCTCGATCGGACGAACCCGACTGGCGCGAAGCGCGGGCCACAGGGCCGCCAACGTCGTGACCACGATGCCGACCACCAGTCCGATGACGATGCCCGATGCCTTGATCGTGACACCCCCGGTGGGTAGCGCCAGCCCGAACGCGTCGAAGACCGACTTCAGTCCGGCGGCCACGCCGATCCCGCCGGCGAGGCCGGCGATCGATGCCACGGTGCCGATCAGTATCGCCTCGACCATGGTCGACCACAGCACCTGGGACCGAGTCGATCCAATCGCCCGCATCAGTGCGATCTCACGGCTGCGCTGGGCGAAAATGATGTTGAACGTGTTGTAGATGCTGAACGTCGCAACGAACACCGCGATCCCGGCGAACACGACCAGGAACGTCGTGAGGAACCCCAGGAACTCGGCGTTGATGCCTTCAACGGCTTCGTCCGCGGCGGCGGTGCCTGTGAGCGCCTCGTTCCCGTCGCCGATCACAGGTTCGATGCGACTGAGCAACTCCTCCTCGCTGATTCCATCGACCGCGGCGACCACCACCTGGCTCGCGGTTCCCAGAGAGCGAGTCAGATGCTGCGCTGTTCCCGACTCGGAGAAGAACGCGTACGTCAGGCCGACGGCGCTGGAGCCGTCACCGAACTGAGCGATTCCGACGATTCGCACCTCGAGCGGCTGAGGCAGGAGGACCGTGGTGGTCCCGCCGAGCTTCAGCTTTCCCTTCTCCATGCTCTCATCGTCGATCACCACCTCGTCGGCGGCATCGGGTGCACGCCCGTCGATCAGGTGGTAGGGGTTCAGGCCGTCGCCGTCGAACCAGTTGCCGGCGAGCGTGGGCGGCCCGTTGCCGCCGAGTCGCTCACCGTCGCTGCCGAGAATCTGGGCGAACGCCGTGACCTCGGCTTCGGCCGCGCGAACCCCGTCGATGTCGCGAATCGTCTCGGCCAGGGAGGCGTCGAGTGTCTTGGCGCTGAAGCCTGCGTCGTCCTCCGAGTCGGCACCCTTCTCGGGGCGGACCAGCACGTCGATGCCGGCGTACCCCGCTTTGAACAGCCGATCGAAGTTCGCGCGCAGGGTGTCGCCGAGGATGAGGGTGCCGGAAAGGAAGGCAACACCGATGAACACTGCGAGGAACGTGCCGATCAGGCGACGCTTGTGGGCCCACGCGTTCTGGAGTGAGAGCTTGATCATGATCAGTCACCCAGTCCGCGCATGACTTCGAGCACGGAGGCGGACGTCGGGTCGTCGAGTTGATGAACGATCCTTCCGTCCGCGAGGAAGAGCACACGATGCGCGAACGATGCCGCCGTCGGATCATGTGTGACCATCGCGATGCTCTGGCCGTAGTCGTCGACGCTTCGGCGCATGAACGACAGGACCTCGGTCCCCGATTTGGAGTCGAGATTTCCCGTTGGTTCATCGGCGAACACGATCTGTGGGCGACTCACCAACGCTCGGGCGACCGCGACACGCTGCTGCTGACCTCCCGAGAGCTCCGACGGCCGGTGATCGAGCCGATCACGCAGCCCGACGGTGTCGACGATCGTGTCCAGCCAGTCACGATCGACGGCGGCGCCACCGAGACGCAGCGGCAGGACGATGTTCTCGAGCGCGGTGATCGTCGGGATCAGGTTGAACGCCTGGAACACGAAGCCGACCTGCTCGCGTCGCAGGATCGTCAGATCCTTGTCACCGAGCGCGCCGAGGTCGACGTCGCCGATGAACGCCTGTCCGGAGGTCAGCGTGTCGAGTCCCGCGATGCAGTGCATCAACGTTGACTTGCCCGAGCCGGACGGCCCCATGATGGCGGTGAACCGAGACCGCCCGAACTCGACGGTGACGCCATCGAGCGCCTTCACGATCGTGTCGCCGTCGCCGTAGTGCTTGACCGCGTTGACGGCGCGGGCAACTGCTGTCTCGACCGGAGCGATGGCACGGTCAGGGAAGGTGGTGCTGGTCATGGCGTCCATCATCGCCGACCCAGCACGATCTGGATATGTGGCCAACCAGCGAATCGCCGGTAGGGCTAACCCGAAGGTGGGTCAGGCGTGCGGCCGGAACGAGTCGAGGATCCGGTTCGCTATCGCCGGGTCGGGATCGCCGAGACCGGCGACGACCATGGCAATGACCGGCCGCCGGTCCACAGAGCGGAGCACGAACAGCGCGCGCCCGCCGGTCAGTCGCAGTTCGGCGGTCACCACCGGACCACGATCGGTCGGCAGGACAACAGGATTGATCTGTCCGGCACCACGGCTGCGAGCGATCGACCGCATGATGTCGATCAGCGTCGCCGTCTCGTCGGCGCCCGCGAGGAGTTGGGCGTCGCTCCAACCGAACCCGAAGTTGCCCCCCTGGTACTCGGCGTAGGCCATCTGGATCGCGTCGTTGAACGGAAGCGGTTGGGGCACACTCGGCGCAGCAGGAACATCAAACAACCACGCGCCATCTGGGGTTCGGTAGGTGAGCCATCCGTCCCCGATCGGTCGAGTCTGACCGCGCATCGGGGTGCGCGGTGCAACGGTGTCGGTGACACTCGTCGTCGTACGCCTTGTGGCGGTCTCCGACGTCTCGGTGTCACGAAGCGTCAGCCACGCGACTCCCGCCACCACCAGCAGCCCCAGAACGATCGCCGCAACGACAAGACCCCGCGGTGCCGGATCCTCCGCCAGCGGGCGAAACGATGACGGAGACGGGGTTTCGTACCACGGTGTGGGCGCCTGGGCGACGAGGGGCGGGACCACCGGCGGCGCGACTGGAGGGCCGGACGGAGACCCGGACACGTGGCGCGGCGGTGGGGGTGGGGGCAGCGTCGAGGGTTCGATACTGCTGAATCGTCACGCTCCCGGCCTCGGTTGAACGTTTCGCGTTACGCGCAGCGTCAGAATCTGGAACGGCCGCAACGAGAACGTGACGGAGTCGTCCACGACCGCGAGGTCGGTCGATCCCATGTCACGTTCCAGCGTGTCCACGCTGCGCGCCGACACAACGGCCACTCCGAACCGAAGGTCGGTGGTCACGCGTCCTCCCCATGCCTCGTAGCACCGGACGATGAGGTCACCCGATCCGTCATCGGCGAGCTTGACCGCTTCGATCACGACCGCTGGGTGGCCGGCGGTCACGGTCGACAGCGCCGCGCCTGGTCCGAGCGGCCCAACCGGCTCGACGATCCGGACTGGAGCGTTGAGCTGGTACCCCTCCGCAACGACCCCGCCGCTGCGGAAGTCGCCGGCGTGAGGAAGCAACGAGTAGGTGAACCGGTGCCGGCCCTGATCAGCCTCGGGATCGGGGTATCGAGCGCCACGCAGGAGGCTCAGTCGCAGCACGGTGATCGGCACTTCCCCGCCTCCCGGAGCCTGCACCCGTTCGCGGGTCGCATCGTGGCCGTACTTGCCGTCGTTCAGGAGCGCGACGCCATAGCCCGGCTCGGCCACATCGACCCACCGATGAGCGCACACTTCGAAACGCGCCGAGTCCCAACTCGTGTTCGTGTGGATCGCGCTCCGAAGATGCCCGAACTGGATCTCACGGGTGATCTCGTCGGTGTGGAGATCGAGGGGGAAAGCGACCTTGAGAAGCCGCTCGTGTTCGTGCCAGTCGACCTCGCACACGACATCGAGCCGAGCGCTCCCGGCGCGGAGCTCCAACACCTGGGTGATGCGCGACGATCGAAACGAGCGGGTCACCTGAACACGCCCAACGAGCGGTCCATTGTCGAGAACCTCGATCGAATCGACGCCGACCAGATCGTCGACCTTCCGGCGGTAGAACTCCTCGATGTCCCACGCGTCGTACTCGTTGGGGAGATCGTGGTGTAACTGCAGCTGGTTGCCGCGGCACCCCGGAGCGAGCACTTCACGATCGACGCGACGATCGACGATGCTCGTGACCAAACCCTCTGCGTCGATCTCGACGCGAAGGATTCCGTTGTCGAGCAACGACGGAGTCGCGGTGACGCCAGCCTCGCCGGCGGGGGGTTCCAGCGGATCGGCGACGACGACACCGAGAGCAGGAACGGTCAATCGAGCGGCAACTCGTCCATCGGACAGGACCTGACAGAGCGGGTCGCTCGCCAGTGACGGAGATTCCAGGATGACGACGCCGTCCACAGTGTGTGGCGCCGGGTTGGCCACCGATACACGACCTCCTGCGAGAGCAAGCAGCGCGCTGTTGATCACCGACTCGAGCTCGCCGGCGACCTGGGCGTACACGATCTCGGCCTCCCGGTGAACCCAGCCGATCGACGAGCCGGGGAGGATGTCGTGGAATTGATGCAGGAGCACGGTTTTCCAGAGACGATCGAGATCGTCGGCCGGGTATGGGCCGGCGCTGCCTGAGTCCCCAGCGGCGAGCGCTGCTGTTGTGCACCACAGCTCGGCCTCGCGCAGCAGGAGCTCGCTCCGCCGGTTGCCGAGTTTCGTCTTTGCCTGGGACGTGAAGGTGCCCCGGTGCATCTCGAAGTACAGCTCGCCGACCCACCGGGGGGCGTCGGGGTAGTCAGCGATGGCCGCGTCGAAGAACGCCGCCGGTGATTCGATCTCAACGCGCGGCGATCCTTCAAGGTCTCGCACGCGGCGATACCGCTCCAACATCGCCGGGGTCGGCCCCCCACCACCGTCACCGTGGCCGAACGGCATCAACGAGCGGGTCGCAGGGCCCTTGTCGGAGAACGTTCGTACTGCGTGTGCGAGCTCCCAAGCCTCGAAGGTCGCGTTGTAGGTCTCGACGGGCGGAAAGTGCGTGAACACCGTCGAGCCGTCGATCCCTTCCCAGAGGAACGTGTGGTGGGGGAACCGGTTGGTCTTGTTCCACGAGAGCTTCTGAGTGAGGAATCGATCGATCCCCGAGCTCGTCATGATCTGCGGAAGGCTCGCGGGATAGCCGAAGACGTCGGGGATCCACACCTCGGTGCACGTCGTGTCGAAGTGCTCCTCGAAGAACCGCTGTCCGTGCGTGATCTGACGGATCAATGCCTCGCCGCCAGCAAGGTTGGTGTCGGCCTCGACCCACATCCCGCCGATCGGCACCCACCTCCCCTCGGCGACTCGCTGCCGGATTCCGGCGAAGATCGACGGATAGTGCTCGCGCATCCACTGGTACTGGACGGCCTGGCTGCAACCGAACCGGAACTCGGGATAGCGGTCCATGAGCGCGAGCACGTTGGAGAACGTGCGGGCGCACTTGCGGATGGTTTCACGGATCGGCCAGAGCCACGCCGAGTCGATGTGGGCGTGGCCGATGGCGGAAATTCGATGAGCGGAGGCGACCGCCGGACGCGAGAGCACCTCAGCGAGTTCGGCCCGTGCCACCGCCGCCGATCCGACGATGTCATCGAGGTCGAGGCAGTCCATCATTCGGTCCAGCGCGCGCAGGATCTCGTGGCGGCGAGGTTGGTCGAAGGGGAGCTCGCGCATGAGTCCGTCGAGGACCGCGACGTCGTGACGGAGGGCAATGACCTCCGAATTCACAACCACCAACTCGGCACGGGTCAGCGAGTAGATCGGCGTCGTCGAGGCCGTCGAGAGATCGCTGTTGGGATCGGGCCGGTCGTGCGCGATCTCAGGGTTCGAGGCGGCTTCAAGCGTGAACTCGACCCGTTCGCCGCCCTTCGCCGCGGCGACCACGGGCACGTCCCGGTTGAGGGGATTGATGGCGCGAAGAGGCTCCCAGTCCCCGCAGTCGCCGAGCGCCCACAGCAGACCCTCGCTCTGGAACCCCGGGCTGTTGGTGAATCCGAGGTCGATGATCGCCGAAACCGTCCCACCCGCCCAGGAATCCGGAATGGTGGCGGACATCCGGAACCAGGTGGTGCCCCACGGACGTCCGAAGGCCTCACCGACCGCGAACGGCACGTACGCCTTCGTCGCGGCCTCCGCAGCAGACACCGGTTCTCCCGGAGCCTCCCACCGGGAGACGTCGAACGGCACCCTGGCTCCGTAGCGGGCAGGGTTGATCCGCTCGGCCACCAGTCGTCGCAAACGGGATTCGATGATCGTCCGATCGTCATGCACCGGTGGACTCTCCCCTGTGTGATATCTCAGTGTCTTTCATCGCGTTTCAAAGATTTAAGCAACTTTTGCTTCCACAAATCGCGGGCCGGTGAGTAACCTGAGCCTTCGCATGTCGCGGCAACGCGACCGTTCCCCCGAAAGCTCCATGGCGTCTGAATCAGCCGGCCCAGGCATTCTCACCCAACTCCCGGTCAACGCGCGCACGAACGACGGCTTCGTCGACGGAGATGTCCGGTGACGGGGTTTCAGGAGTACGAGCTGCTGGAGCCGGGAACTCCGCCGGCCGGAACGCCCGAACCGACCGGGCTTCGACGTCACCTCCACCACTTCCGCAGCGGGGGTCTGGCCAACGACACCGCTTGGGGAGCGTTGCACGACCTTTCCCAGCTGATGGTCATGACGGCGTCGTTCATGCTGCTCGGTCGCAAGTTGGGAGTCGACGACTACGGCCGCTACGCCGGAATCTACGGAGTCGTGGGGCCGATCGGCGGCCTCACCTGGTCCGGGCTCTGCCTTGCCATCCTCCAGCGACGGCTGCGCGAACGCGACACCGTCGACACCACCGCCCGCGACTTCTTCGCAATGAGCATCGCCCTCGGCCTGATCGCGACCGCCGTCGGCACCATCGTGGGCTCCCAACTCATCGGTGGACTCGCCGTGACCACAATCGTCGCCGTCATGCTCTCCGAGCTCGTTGGCAACGCCGTCACAGCGGTCTCGATCGCAATGGTCCAAGCAGAGAAGGGATTCGCGCCGGCAACCCGGTTGAGGCTGGTAGTCCTGGCGATCCGCATCGTGGTGCTGCTCGGCCTGACCGTGACCGACACCCTCACCATCGCCCACCTCGCGATCGGCTATTCGGTCGGTTTCATCGCGTACCTGGCGGTGATCATCGTGTTCGTGCTGCCGCACCACGGCATACCGTTCGTCCTCGGCCGGCCGAGTGCCGGAGTTCCGCGCACCGCCGCGACGATTTCGCTGCCAATCGCCGCCGGCGTACTGCAACAGGACGGTGACAAAGCCGTCCTCAACGCGTTCGGCTTCCACGCCGACGCCGGCCTCTACGCCGCAGCGTTCCGTGTCGTGTCGATGGGCCTGATGCCGCTCCGTGCGCTCGAAGGTGCCGCGTTTCAGCGTTTCCTGCCGCACCACGAGAACGAGCGGGATGAGCACGTCACGCGCGCCGCCAGGTTCTCGGTTCTCGCACTGGCGATCAGCATCGTGATCGGCATCGGCATCCTCATCGCGAGTCCGCTCCTCGACTTCATCATCGGCGAGGACTTCAAGGAGGCGGAGCGGATGATTCCGTGGCTGTTGCCCTTCCTTCCGCTCACCGCGATCAGTAACGCTCCGGCCAACGGACTGCTGGGCCTCGGCAAACTCGGGGTACGCGCCGGCATCTATGCGATGGGCGCTGTGGTGAGCCTGTCGCTGTACGTCGTGCTGGTCCCGGTGATGGCCGATCCGTGGAAGGGTGCGGTAGTCGGTACGATCGCGGGCGAGGCATTCCTGGCGGCAGCCGGCTGGGTGGCGTTGCGGCACTATCAGGCGCTTCACAACGCGACGCTGGACGCCCCCTCGACGAGCCACCAACTCACCATCGCCTGACACCGCACGGGTCGGGCACCCGACCCGACCCGGAGCCATGACCCCCCCAACCTCATCCCGCACCCGCTCCGTAGCGCTGCAACTCGCCGCCATCCTGCTCGCAGGCGTTCTTGTCACAGCGGCCTGCTCCACCGACGAGGGAGACGGCGACACCCCGGCCCCCACGAACCGACGGACGCCGCAAACTGCACCCGAGGCCACCGGCACGGCACAGCTCGACCTAACCGTCCGCTCAACCTCGGCGGGGGCCGAACTCGAGGTTGCCGTCACCGCTCCGACCGACGCGACCGAGATGCAGGTCGGCACCGACCCCTCGTTCACCACGACGCCCTGGGGGCCCGTCACCGACACGGCCACGCTCTCGGTCGACGGTGGCTACCAGGAGGTTTTCGCCCGGTTCCGCGACGGAGCCGACGACGAACCGGAGGTGTTCGTCGCCGGGATCGACGTGGACCTCGCTCGCCAGGCGGCCACATCGGAAACGCCGGCGCCGACCATGATCGGCCTCTCAACACCGACATCGTTGGTTGTGGATGTCGAGGTCGGCCGAGTGAAGCGCGGACTCGAGACCGAAGGCGACGAACTCGTCGGAGCCGACATCTCCCCGAAGGAGTTCGACGGCACGTGGAGCCTCGCGGCAGCGTCGGGCACTGCGCCCAAGGTTTCGAAGGTGGTCCGCACCACCAAGCCGATCGACACCGCCCACGACGGGCGGGGCGAGGCCGTTGACTTCCCGGTCCGACACCGTATGACGCTGACCTTGTCCACACCGCTCTCGGTCGACACCGACTACACCCTCACGTCGCCGCTCGGTACCACGACGGAGTTCACGATCAACGATCGGTCCTCCCGTAGCCCAGCCGTCCATGCCAACCAGGTGGGCTTCCGGCCGGGTGACACATCGAAGCGAGCGTTCGTGACGGCGCCGGCAGGCAGCGACACCTTCGAAGACGTTCCGTTCGTCGTGGTCGACGCCGCCGCCCCCGGCGCGACCCAGGTGTTCGACGGAAGAGCGTCCCGCCAGACCCCCGGCTCCGAGGGCGAAGCCGGCAAGGGTGATGTCACCGGGCTCTCGGTGTGGGCGCTCGACTTCTCCGCGGTGTCCCAGCCCGGCCGGTACAAGGTGTGCGTCGACGGCATCGGATGCTCGGAGTCGTTCAGCATCGACGAGAACACCACCTGGATGCGAGCCGCCACGACCGTCGCCCGGGGGCTCTACCTGCAGCGCAGCGGTATCGCGTTCGGCGAGCCGACCACGTCCATCGACCGGCCTCGACCCGACCATCCCGACGACGGCCTCGTGGTGCACCGCAGCACCCTCACGTCGCTTGAGGCCGCTGACCTCACCGATGACAAGCTCTTTCCGAAGCTGGTGGCCGGCGCCACCGACGAGGTCGTCGACGGCGCGTGGGGTGGCCACTTCGACGCCGGCGACTGGGATCGACGCTCACAGCACCTCTGGGTGGTGCGGGAGGTCTTCGACCTCCTGCGAATCGCCCCGGACCGCTTTGCGACGCTCGACCTGAACCTGCCGGAGTCCGGCGATGCGATTCCCGACGTCGCGGACGAGGCGCTGTGGACCCTCGATCTCTTCCGACGACTGCAAGGCCCCGACGGGGCCGTGGGTGGAGGCGTGGAAAGCGCCCGCTTCCCCGACTACGGCACCCCATCGTGGAAGGACGACCTGGCACGATACGCCTACTCGCCCGACCCGTGGACCAGCTACATGTACGCCAGTGCAGCGGCGGATGCCTCGGTCGCGTTGCGATCGGCGGACCCCGCCCGAGCCCAGGAGTATGCCGACTCGGCGCTCGCCGCGATGGGTTGGGCGGATTCGCAGAACGGCGAGGCGAAGTGGGGCGACTGGGCCGAGAAGATCGCCGGGCAGCGCGCCGTCGCCGCAGCGTCCCTCCTGACGATGACCGGCGACGCCAGATGGAACCAGACGTTTGTCGACAACACGCCGTTCGCCGACGGCCCGACCTACATCCTCGGCTGCAACGGCAACGAGTTGTGCGACGCCGGGTGGAACTACCTGTGGGCCGATCGAGCGCTCACCGACCCGGCGATCGTCGCCAACATCGTCGAGAGCTTCCGGCAAGCCGCGACCCGTTCGGCGGACGCCTCGGACTCCACCCTGTTCAACTGGTGCATCGAGGATCCCGACGTCCCGCTCGTGTGGGGGCTCGGCACCGGCGGTACCCCACACGCGATGACTCTGCTCCGCGGCTATCTGCTCACTGGCGAGCAGAGGTTCCTGGTCGCAGCCGAACGTTGCGCGTCTGTGAGCCTGGGGGGCAACCCGATCGACACGTCGTTCGTAACCGGACTTGGAGCGAATCCGGCTCGCCACCCGCTGATCGTCGATGTGAACGTCGGGCACCTCCCGACATGGGCTGGAACCCCGGTGTACGGAAACCATCCTGTTGGCGATATCTCCTGGGTCGCCGAGTACCGGTTGAAGCCCGCCGGCTTCACTGGCGACCCGTACACCACGCCGTACCTGCAATCGTGGTGGGACCTCGGTGACGTCGGACCGATGAACGAGTTCACCGTGTACCAGTCCCACGGACCGGCGATGTGGGTCTTCGGCGTGCTCGCGAGCGCCGATCGACACGCCCCACCGCCCGCCTGACACCCCCGTAACCGTTCTGTTGTACAAAGCGCGCGGCTGGCCGCGCGCTTTGTACAACAGAACGGTTACGGGCTAGGCGGGTCGCGCCGTGAGCTCGTGCAGGTCGGCGAGCATCCGATCACGAGCCCTGCCCGCCGGCAGGTGGCCGAGATCGGCATAGGCACGGACGTCGGGACGACGGGACCGTCGTCGAACGCCGAACGGACGCCGTTCACGCGCCCTGTAGTAGTCGAGACCCAGATCGGCATCGTCGTAGACCAGGGTGACCGGTGTACCCGATGACTGGTGACGGCCGATCCATCGCATCGGTGCGCTCGGAAGCGGGAACACGTGCTCGAGTTTCTCGATCACACGAACAACCTGGTGCTCCCGAGCGACCCGGGCCTGAACCTGTTGGCTCGCGCGCATGTCAGGCCACGACCGCCGGTGGGGGAGGCGGCTCCGGATCATGAGCTGGATGTTGATTGCGACGATTCCGGCGACCTCGGGGCGCGGCGCCATCCGGAGGGCGGCCCACGCCCCCGCACAGAATCCGGTCACGACCACACGCTCGTGACCCACCGAGCGGAGGAAGTCGACCGCCGCTCCGACCTCGGCTGGCGCGGACGGATGGTAGAAGTCGGCCCACGATTCACGGGGCCGACGCGAGCTCGATCCAAAGCCGGAGAAGTTAAAGCGAAGCGACGCCCGCCCCGCAGCGGCCTCGCGACGACCGAGATCAACCATGATTCGGCCGGGCCCAACCGTGGTCACACACAACATCGCCGGACCGCTCACCACGCCGCCCTCCGGCTCGGCCAGGATGCCACTGAGGGAACCACCGCCGGGAAAGGTCTCGGCACCGAACCGAACGAATGTCTCGCGAATGCGCGCCCCGTCGTGGGTGACGACCTGAGTTCGGAACGAGTCCACCTCGGGTCGCGACACCAGCCCATCGTCAACCGTTGAAAGCCCCCTATGCGAGTTCGCGTCGGCAACGATCGCGTCGACCACCCGGGGCGTGTCGCCGAACGGCGCCGGACACACATCGGCAGCCGTGTAGAGCCAGTCCTCGGTCTCAGGCGCCATCATGCGGGTCGTCGGGACGGCGGCGACGAGCGGATGATCAGCGGGAACTGCGGCAAGGCGGTCGTCGGTATCAACGAGGATCAGTCGGCTCGCCGGCTTTCCGTCGAGCTTCCCGGCGTCCATACCCTTCAGGTGTTCTAGAAGGTGGGGTGCCAGGTTGAAGCCGGCAACGGTCAGCCCGGGGTGCAACGCGGACACCGCGTCGGATGCGGCTCCCTGCATCACCTGCAGCTCCCGCACGTAACGGCGACCGGACAACACCGGCGACCACATCACCATCAGGTCCACAGGGTCATCGACCAGCGCCCGTGCTGCCAGCAATGCACCCAGCCGCACCCCGACCACGGCGACGTGGCGAAGACCCGCATCGCGAACGTGGTGGACCGCGGTACGAACGTCATCGTCCCACCGAAGCGCAATGTCATCCGCGTCGAGATGTCCGGCCCCCTGGGCTGTCCCGGCGAGGTCTATGAGCAGCGTCGGAAGCCCGGCGCTTGCCAGCTGGCGGGCCAGGTCGACGAGGCCTACCGCCATGGTCTGCTCCTCGTGCGTGAGACCCGGAACGAGCACCACACCGCACGTCGAGGGATCAACTGGCGCGGTCGGCCAGTACCAGGATGCGCCGACACTTCCACGGGTTGTCGACAGCCAGAAGTCGTCGACATCAAACTTCCGATTCGTCATCTCGATCGGCTCCCCAGCCGTGCTCCGACGTCACCGCCGACATCGGAACTCGGCCATTGAACCAGGAAACCGTCGTCCTGACTACCAAAATCCGTCGCGACGATCAGGTCTGCTTCGCTCGTAGCGTGGAGCATCGTGAACGACAACGAGCCTCAACCCGAACGCCCGAAGCTCGCGGTGGCGTACGACATCACGGCAACCGCACCAATGGATCTCGCTGCACGGCTGGCAGCACGCTGCGAGATCGTGTGGGTCACCGACCTCTCCGACGAAGCGCTGGGTCCCATGCGCCGCCTGCTGCCACGGCTCGGAGCGGTGGTCGACACCGCCGAGCGCTCCATCGCCGACGTCGCCGACGACGTCTCCAGATGTGCCGTCCAGGGAGTCGCGGCGTTCTGTGATCCCCAACTGCGGGTCGCTGCACGACTCGCGGCAGAGCTCGGCCTCCCGGGCAACTCCGTCGATGTGGTTCGGCATCTCGACGACAAGTTCGCCCAACGCCAACGCCTCGCAGCGGGGGGTGTGGCCGGCCCGCGATTCGCGGTGGTCCCACCAGGCGACAGCGCGGCCGTCGACGCTGCCATCGCTGCCGTTCCGACTCCGGCCGTCATCAAGCCGGTGCGAGGTGACAGCAGCCGCGACGTAGTCGCCGTCGCCGATGCTGATGCAGCGAGACAGGTCTTGTCCGGCGCTGATGGCGACATGATCATCGAGGAGTACCTGCGAGACGGCGTCGACGTCGTTGCGACCGGCATGGGTTCATACGTGTCTGTCGAGGCTGTGGTGCAGTTCGGCGAGCCGATCCCCTTGGCGGTCACCGGCAAGTTCCCCCTCGCCGAACCGTTCCGCGAGTCGGGCAACTTCATGCCCCACCCCCTGGATGCGGACCTCGCGGCTGAAGTGCTGGAACTCGGCTCGGCCGCCGCTCGGGCACTGGGTGTCGAGAACGGCGCGCTGCACGTCGAGGTGAAACTCACACCGGACGGCCCTCGGGTGATCGAGGTCAACGGCCGAGTCGGCGGCGGAGCGATAGACGCGCTCTTTGCGCGTCGTCATGGCGTGTCGCTCACCGAGCTCGCCGTCGACGTGGCGCTGGGTCGCCCGCTCGACGTCTCCGCGGAAGTTCCCGTCACCTCCGCTGGTCCGTTCGACTACGAGTTCTTCGCCCAACCCCCGTTGTCGGCCCGTGCACTCCGATCGATTGCGGGCAGCGACCGGATCGTGGGCGTCGCCGGCGCCGTCGAGGCTGCGGCGAACCGGGCTCCCGGAGACACGCTCGACTGGCGGAACGGCAGTCAGGGATACGTGCTGCGGGTGAGCGGACGAGCCGATGACTTGGCCGGGGTGCTCGCCGCCCCCGCTGCGATCCTGGCCGCGGCGAACATCCAGTACGACTGACACCTGTCCCCCGAAACGGTTCTGTGGTGCGAGGCCGCCCCTCCAGGGGCGGCCTCGCATCACAGAACAGGTCGGTAGGTCAAATGGCTTTCATGGCGAGGAGCAACTGCGCGTTCTCGCCGGCCGCGCGGCTGTTGTTGGCCATGAGCGGACCACCGAGCACGTCGCGAAGATTGCGGTCCATCGAGTACGGCGAATCGCGCTTGTAGCCGGCGAGGCCGCAGATCAGCGACGCCTTCGACACGATCTCGATGGCGAGCGTCGTCACCGACAGTTTGAGATTGCGAACAGCAAGAAGCAACGACGCCGACTCGAGGTCTTCGGTTCCGACGGCCGCCTCGTAGGCGGCAATGGTCGACGCCATGATCGCCCTTGCCTCGCCCAGCGTCACCGAAACCTCCGCCAGCAACGGAGCCGACGCCGGGGTGGTGCCGATCTTGCGACGGGCGTCGGCACGAACGTACGCGTGGGCGCGAGTAGCAGCGGCTTCGGCGATGCCGAGCCACACCGAGTTCAGAAGGATGGTCGTGGCGCCGATGCACTGCGCGCCGATCGTGCCCCACGGGGTCGGAAAGATCATCTCCTCGTCCTCATCGACCGTCGCCTTGAAGCTCGCTGAGCACGTACCGCGCAATCCAGTCGTGTTCCAGTCAGTCGTCTGGTCGAGGCGGAACGTACCTGGACGGCACCCCACCATGACCTGTTCACCTTCCGCTGCTTCGGGGTCGCGCCGAGCCGTGAGAAGCAGCGCGTCCGCGTTCGCCCCGTACGAAACGGCCAGCACGTCCTTCTCGAGGTGGAATCGGCCGTCGCCGGTGCGTTCCACGGCGCAGAAGCTGCGGCCGACCTCTCCACCGAGGCCAACCTCACTGTTGGCGTTGGCGATGAGGACGCCGTCGGTGGCAACCGACCTGAGCAGACCCTGCAGGCCCGGGGTGTGCCCGTGGAGGATCAGGTACCAGATCTCGATCTGGTGCATCGCCATCACGAGGGCTGTCGCCGAGCAGTGTGCCGCCAGCGCCCGCGTCGCCCCAGCGATCGACGCCAGCGATGCACCTTCACCTCCGAGCTCTGTCGGCACCATCGCAGCGAGCAAGCCGGCGGAACGCAACGCGTCGACACCCTCGACAGGAAAGCGAGCGTCACGGTCAACCTCATCAGCGAAGACGGCTGCGACCTCCGCCCCAACGGCCCAGGCTCGCCGCTCGACATCGCCGGTACACCAGGTCGGCGCGTTTGCCACAGTCATCGATCCCATCGTCCTCCATCCGGTTGATGCCGCCGCATTCCGGGCAGCGCCTACGTCGCACCCGATTCGGGGCACCGAGTCAGGGTATCGACGCGGGTCGCCAGATCCTCCTGACAGGAGGTCCAACTGGCCGGCGACAACGTCAGCTACGGCGACGACGAATCGACGCGGACTCGATTCCCTGTGGGGTCGCGCGCTCCTCGCGGAGTTGCAGCGTCCGCATCACAATGATCACGGCGATCGACGACCCCAGGAACACGGACTCCCCGACTGACATCACCACGAGCGCTGCCATCAGACACATCGCCCAAGCAGCCATCTGCGGCGAGCGACGCTGCAGTCGTAACGACGACCGGAACACGGCGGTGATAACGAGGGTCACCACCACGAGTCCGACGATGCCGAGCTGGACCAGCACGTCGAGCACACCGTTGTGGGGGTGCCCCGCCACGAACCCGATGTCGCGGAGCACTTGGGACGTCTGGACTGTGTTCGGGACGCTGAAGAGGCCGTTGATTCCGTGGCCGACAAGCGGATGGTCGAGGATCGCCCGCCAGGTCGCCGACCAGATCTTGGTGCGGCCCGTAAAGGTCAGGTCCTTTCCGGCGGCGTCGGCGATCGCGGACAGTGACAACCCGATAGCGAGGCCGATCACCGCGACGAGGGCCGCCGTCGACGCCGCGAGCGCTGCCGAGCTGCGCCGGTTGAGGCGCCGGTTGGTGATGAACCAGAGCTGCACCGCGACGAGCACAACCGCAGCCATCCGCCCCGTCGTCGAGTCCGAGACGGCGAAGAGGAACACGATTGCCGACAACGACATCCACCGGGTCCACCGATGGTGATCGAACTCGATGACCACCGCGAGGGCGAGCACCAGGAACGTCGCGAGGATGTTCTTGTGGACGAACCATCCATGCCAACCCTTGAGGTCCGGGGAGGCACCGAGAGGATCGATGTGAATGCGCGCGGTGGAATCGACGGCAACGGCGACCAGCGTCACGACCAGCACCAGATGGACGAAGGCTTTCAACACCTTGATGGTCTCGTCGGTCGGGAGGACGAGCACCAGCGCGGTGATCCCCACCGTGACCATCGCGCTCGAACGGGCCCACAGCACCGTCGCCGCCTCGTCCGCCGACCACAACACCGAGAGCAGGCCCAGACCTAGAATCGAGACAGCCCCGACGGGCACGATGACCGACTGCGACCGCGGCAGGATCAGCGACAGCCCGATGCAAGCCAACCCGACGAGCAGGGGAACAGTGTTCGGGACATCCACCTTGTAGGCGATCGCGGCACTGTTCAACACCAGCGCGAACAGGAGGAGGCACCATGCGATCGGCCGCAGTAGCGGGTCCCAGGACCCCTGTCTCGGCCGATCGAGCGCGACGGGGCGGGTCACCGGACGCGAGGCCGGGCGGGTCGGTGGTGTGGTGAGCGAAGTCACCGGACCCATCGTACCGACGGGCCGCTCTGGGACAAGAGCCAGCGCAGACAGTCTGCGACGAGCGTTCGACCGGCTAGCTTTGCCGGTCCCCTCTTCAAAGGTGGCGCCGATTGCGAAAGTGTGTTTCGCTACATTTCGATGCCTTTGAACCGGACGGCCGGATCGAAGAACCAGCACATCCCTCTGCCGGCAGGACCCCCCAATGCCTCTCCCCTCCACAGCTGTCATCACATTCCGCGATGTACGCCACGGCCCATGGAACGCACACGCGTTCGCACTCACGGACCTTGTCGCCTCAGCTTTCGGCGCGACGACATTGCGCGTGAGTGACCCCACATCGCCCGCAGCGATGCTCGCCGCACGAAAGGGGAAACGGCTCGACCTCGTCCGTCGATTCCCGGGTCGTTCGCACGTGTCACCCACTGTCGACGAGGTCGGCCCCGTCGACCTGCTCTTCGTGGTCGCTCACGACGCGACAGACCTCGACCAGCTGTTTGTCACCGAGGCAGACTGGTATGCCCCAAATGCGCTGAAGATCCTCGTTCTCGTCGAGGTGTGGGCCGAGGATGCGCGACGCTGGCCCCAGAGTTTCCAACGTGTGCTCTCCCGATTCGATGCGGTGTTCTGCACACTCGAGGAAGGCATCGACGCGCTGCAATCGGCGAGCGGGGTACACGTCGAGGTCATGGCGCAGGCTGTGGACGTGCTCAACGCTCCGTTCCGCGTGAACCCTCACCTCGACGTGTTGACCATCGGTCGCCGACACCCCGCCCAACACCAACTCCTCGAGGCGTGGGCGGCGGAGCACGACGGCTGGTACCACTACGACACGCTTCCCGCCGGTCGAACCGCCGATGTCGACCTCCACCGGAAGGTGACAGCGACAATGCTGGCGCAGTCCGCGGTGTCGGTCTGCAACTTCGCCCGATTCGACGATACCGAGCGCATCGGCAGCACACGCGGCACTGGCACACGGTTCTTCGAGACGCTGGCCTCAGGTGCACTCATCGTGGGTGACCTACCCACCGACCATATGTTCGAGGACCAGTTCGGGGAGGTCGCCGGCAAGGCGGACTTCCCGCTGGACTGCGGCCACCTCGGAACCGACGCCGTTGCGGAACTGGTTGCGATGGGTCGCGATCCCCGCGTTCGCCGCTCGAACCGAGCCCATGCGCTCGGAACCCAGGATCTCGCACATCGAGTCCGTCAAATCCTTGGATACGTCGGGGTGGAGGTTCCGGAAGCGATCACCCAGCGGTTCGCCGCGCTCGACGCGCAGCGAGCTGACCTGCTCGATTGACCACCCCAGCCGCGGGCTAGTTCGCCAGGGCCCACTCCGGGGCGTCCACAGCGGCGTGAGCCTGAGCGTGGGCGATCGCGTGGACCACCTTTCCGAAGGCCCGTTCCCGCACCGGGGCCGGCATCGACGCGTCGGCCAGAACCTCCACGAGTGAACTGGAGACACCCGCCATCCGAGCCTGATCGGCGACGACCTGCGTGGCTCCCTCGTGGCGCTCCACCCCATCCGCGTCAATCGCCCAAGCAAGTTGGTTGAGTTCGTTGCGTGAGTAGATCATGGGAAGACTGCTTTCGCTTTGTGTTCGTGCTTCCATCGTACGGACACGATGCATTAGTGCAAACGATTTAGTCTGATCTGTTTGATCAGATAGTCTGATCTGAATTAGGAACCGTGCTTGTGACGCTCGTCACAATGAGATTCGAACTTCCCGAGGGGCCAGCCGATGCTTGACGACTTGGCGATCCGTCACTTCGCGGCGCTTCATGCCGTCGCCGCAGAGCGGTCGTTCGGCCGAGCGGCCGAACGGCTCGGATTTACACAGTCAGCCGTCAGTCAACAGATCGCGACGTTCGAAAAGGCGATCGGCCAACCGCTCTTCGATCGTCCCGGCGGGCCACGCCCGATCGAGCTCACCCCAACCGGTGAGATCATGCTGCGCCACGCGGAGGCAATCCTCGGGCATCTCGACTCCGCTGCCGACGAGGTCGCTCAGCTCCTTGCCGGCGTCGGGGGCAGACTCTCCATCGGCACCTTCCAGAGCATCACCGTCAAGGTGCTCCCCGACGTCTTGGGCCGGATCAAGGTAGAGCGACCCGAACTCACCGTACGACTCACCGAGTCCTCCTCCAACGAAGAACTGGTGGACCTGTTGCTGAGCGGCACAATCGATCTCGCGTTCCTCGCTGACCCGAACGTTGATGAGCGCCTCGCCCTCACACCGCTCGGGAGCGATCGGTTCGTCGTGATCGCTCCAGCCGACGACGGATCCCCGACCATTCGGCCCGAGGAGCTGGCGACACGGCCGTTGATCGGCCAACTCGCCGACGACTCGTGCCAGTACACGATCAACCAATACCTGTGGGCTGCGGACATCTCGCCCCACTACGCGTTCCGCACCAACGACAACGCCGCGGTTCAAGCGATGGTCCGCGTCGGGGTCGGAATCGCCGTGATGGGATACCTTGCGGTCGACCCCGACGATCCGGGCATTCTGATCCGCGAGCTCTCCCCCCCGATGCCGAAGAGGACCCACTTCGCCGCCCAGCGCGCCGGTCGAACCGCGATCCCGGCCGCCGACCGTTTCGTCGCGCTGGTCAAGCAGCGGTTCGTCGAGCTCGGGATGGCCGAGTCGACGCCCGCCGACTACTGAACGAAGAGCCCCTCGTGGCGCGCATGGTCCGCCTCGTCGAGCTGCCAGAGCCGCAGCGCGCTCGCCGCGCCGTCGGCGTCCAACGGAGTTCCGCGGAGGCTCGACCACCCGAGCAGCCGACGTGCACGCTCCGGCAGGGACGCCGCGAGTTCGGGCGTCAAGGAGCGGGCCGTCGCTTCCTCCGGCGTGAGCCAGCCCAACAGGTAGCTGCAGTAGACGCCCTTGCGCCACCGATCTGCGGTGCGGTTGTGCCCCCCGCCGTGCACGAGCGACCCCAGGTAGACGAGCGCATCGCCAGGGTCGAGCTCCACGGGGCGAGCGTCGGCGGCGTCGATCGGGTCATCGAGCGACCACTGATGGCTGCGCGGAATGACCATGGTGGAACCGACCTCGGCGTCGTAGTCGCCAACGGCGGTGAGCACGGAGATCTGAAGGTCGATGCCGAGGCGTGCGGCGTCGGCCCAGTTCAGGTCGTCGCGGTGCAACTCCTGCGCGGCGTTTCCGGGACCGATGAAGATCGTCTCCGCCTGGCTCATCCAGTAGTCACCACAGCTCGGAAGCAGGATGCGATCGGCGAGATCGAGCAGGACACGGTTGAGCAGGATCTCATGCACGAACGTCCGGCTCTTGGCCGCCAGGCCCTGGATGCGCTTGGTGTTCGACCCGTAGAACACATCGTCGAACTCGGGATTGAAGCCGGCGTGACGGCCCTCGACGTGCGGGGCGAGCTCAGCGTCGATAGCTCGCGCCGCTGTCGGGGTCACGAGGCCCTCGATGATCAGGCCACCGTCACGACGGAGTACGTCGGCGACCTTGTCCGGGTCCGTGTCTGCGGGAAGCCGTTCGAGTCCCACGTCGAGCGGGGCGAGCGGATCGGAGCGTTGGGAGTCGTTCACCAGCTGTTCCTCGGCACGTTGAGCAGAATGCGGCTGCTGCTGTTGGTCGTCGAGAAGCTATCGATCGGGTGCTCGCGAAAGGAAGCAGAGACACGAAGAATCATGGAGCGACGCCGAGGTGCACGTGTGCCGACCGAAACACTTGCCGGGCGGGCGACTCAGTGATGATCGAGTCGTACCCCGAAGCGACCTGAGATCTGCCCGATACCGATGCACGCCGCCGCGAGCGCGTAGCGCCATTGCGCAGGTTCATGGCGCGCGACTCGACGAAGGGGTCGAGCGAGCGCCTCGACCAACTGCTTCGCTCCACGGAGGGCCAAGCGGTTCGGCGGCGTTCCTGCGTGGAGATTGGTGACGTACATCGTGTTCCCGAACCACAGCTTGTTTCGGAGTTGGTAGCGGAACCGCGTGCGGTCGAGCGGAATCTGTTCGGAGACAACCGCAGCGAGCGCGTAGCGGTGCACAATGCCGGCGGCGCGGGCCGCCTCGAACCAAACCATGTCCTCGCCACCGAGCTTGCCCAGTTCCGGGCGGAAACGAACGTCGGGGTGGCTGCGCAACCACGACGACTCGATGAGCACGTTGGCCGTGGTTCCGTACGCCGGCTCGGTCCCGTCCTCGTAGTCGGCGATGAGGTTCAGGAACGGCTGGTCGGTCAACCACCGCGGCGCCCCGGCGGGAGCCACATCCCGGATCGGTCCGGTGATCAGTTGCGCTCCGGTCCGCCGCTGCATCTCGAACAGCCGTCGGAACCATCCCGGCTCGGGCAGGCAGTCATCGTCGATGAAGCACACCCAGTCCCCCATCGCGATCCCGCCGTCGATCGCAGCGTTGCGAGCGACCGAGATGTTGCCTGAGCCAGTACTCGTGTAGCTCGTGCCCAGAGCGAATCGACCCTCGAACGACTCCACCACCGAGGCGGCTTCCCGGTCGGGGCTGTCGTCCACGACCGCGACGCCCAGCCGGACGAGGTCCTCGGAACGCTCGGCTTCCTCGACCAGTCGTTCGAGCAGCGACCGGAGCGGAGCAGGCCGCCGGTACGTGCAGACGGCAACGGCGAGCTCCACCGGGCCGCTGGCTCCGTCGGGTACCGTCCGCTCGCTCAACGCCGTTCACCTGTCAGCCGATGCGCCGCCATGCGCACTCGGCGCATCGCCGACCAGGCCACGTCCGATTGGGCTGCCACGGAGCTCACCAATCGTTTGGCCGGCGGAAGTCGGTCCGAAGCTCCCCTGAACTCGATTCGCGAGGGAACTCGGGTGTCTGCGGAGGCCATCATCCGCACCGCCCGACCCCAGCGGATCGAGGCCCAGTAGGACTCGATCTCGCTGATCACCTCGCCGGCATCGATGTTCTCGGTGATGATTCTCGAGAAGATCTCGTCCTCCGGCTCGGACCACCCCGTGGTGGTCGAGCTTCCCGGGTGCCACCGGTATCGGGTGATGCGCCCCGGGGCGAACGCGAAGCGCTCCCGGCGGCGGGCGATCTGATACGAGAGCCAGATGTCGTAGACGGGGTCGATCTCCGGCGGGAACTCGGTCGCCATGACCGCGTCGCGGCGGAGCACGGCACAGTATGCGGGTTGGGGAGCGTTCCACACCGCGACGAGTCGCAACGAGTCGGGATAGGAGAGGTCGAGGGTCCCGGCCGGCAGACGATCGCGATGCGACTGCACAGTCATCGCTTCCGTCTCCTCGACGAGGAGACGGCCGTCAGCGTCAATCAGCTCATAGTCGCCGAACACCATCGAAACGCTCGGGTCGCCGTCGATCATCGGGACCGTCCGCTCGAGGAAGTCCGGCATCCACACGTCATCGTCGTGCAACGAGGCGACGTACGGCGTGGTCGCGTTCTCGATGAGCCAGAGCCAGTTGCCCTGCTGCCCAAGGTTCTCGGGGTGCCGGCGATAGGTGATCCGCGGATCGTCGTACTCGCGCACGACCTGCTCGGTTGTGTCGTCGCGACTGTTGTCTCCGACCGACAGCACGAAGTCACCGTAGGTTTGCGCGAGCGCAGAATCGATTGCCTCTCGCAGGTATCGGGCCCGTTCGAAGGTCGGGAGGATGACGGTGACGAGCGGACTCATGAGTCCCTCATCGGGTCGATTGCTGCCGTTTGAAGCTCCAGAGCTCGATTTTCGACCGGACCGCCCGAATCACCCACTCTGCCTCACGGCGCTTCGGGCTGAGGCGCAGCCATTTCTGGTACTCATCGTTGGCCGGGCCTGACAGGTACGCGTGCCAACGCTCAGCGATCCGCTGGTTGGTGTAGTCCGCAGCACGGAGATCACCGTTGGTGACCATCTTGGCGTAGAGACCCGGGTCCTCCTTGAGTCGACGAACCGCGTCGATGGCCTCGTCAGCGCTGGTCACCTCGATGTAATCCAGTTGGCTCCGACGAAGCTCCCGGAACGCCGGCTCGCGGCCGAGCAGCGCCGGAACTCCCGCGGCCCAGGCATTCACGAGCTTCGACGCCGGTTTCGTGGAGAGCTCGGTCGGGTGGATGTCGCGGACCGCGAGTACCGCATCGAACTCGCGGTAGTCGTGCCAGCCGCTACTCCTGGTCTCGTGGACGTAGGGCTGGGTGACGAACTCGACGCCGAGCTCGCGGAGCCGATCACGAAACTCCTCCGTGGCAAACCGAGGGTCGAGGTTGACCAGATCGCCCTTGAAGACGAGGTTGTCCAACCGGTCGCCACGAGTGGGGTCACGCGGCAGCAGGCCGGTTTGGATCCAGTGCGGCATGTGGGTTTCGTTGCGTCGGGTCGCGACGGACGAGTTCATCGTCAACGTGAGGTCGGCGAGCTCAGGGCGGGCCCAGTCCCCCCGGAACGCCACGATGAAGCACTGGGCTGTGTGGTCGCTGATCTGCAGATCGACGCTGCTGACGACGTTGAACGCCTCCGGTTTGGGGTGTTCGACCAGCCGGACCTTCAACCCGGCCCGCTTGAGATTCACGTAGGTCTGGAGAATCGTCATGTCCTCGTGGGTCACGACGCGGTCGGGCTCGCCGTCGAGCGCGAGCGGGGTCTGATCGTCGCCGCGAAGCACGTCGGCCCAACGGCTCAGCGCTTTGCACACGAAGTACACCCGCTGTGGTAGAGGTCCCAACGGCGCCAGCGTGCGTATGTCCTCCGTCTGCATGCGATCCCCAGGTCTGCGTGTTACTCGGCGAAGTTCACTCGAAAGCGGCGAGTTGTTCCCGCCAGAGCTGGTCCGACAACCGGCCTTCCGGCAGTTCCACGTCAGCGAAGGTGATCGGCGTGTCCTGGGCCAGGTCACGCTTGAGCACACAACCGTCGGTGAGCCCCATCGGCAGGAGGTTCTCGGCGCGGGCGATCGGGCTGTTCTCCATGACGCCGTACGCCTTGAAGCCACCGACCCCGTCGAGGGTGTCTCCCGCCTTCAGGTCAAACTTGGCGATCGCCGACACGTCGGTGACCGGTCCGGCCTTCGGAGTGATCGTGGCGTCGTTGAAGAGCACCGCTCGGGCGACAGTCAGCGGCGTCTCCAGTGGGCTCAGGTGATACGGCCGGTAGAACGTGTAGATCGGGCCTTCACCCATCTTGTAGATCTTCATGTAGCGCTCGTGTAGCCACGAGTCCGAATGGGCCAGGACGAACACGCCGAAGCTCGGTTCGGCACCGAGGATGTAGTCGACGATGCCGGTGCCGTCGAGGAACATCTTCTCCGCGTCGAACAGGTTCACCGCCTCCTCGACCCGCTTGCACTCAGGGCCCTCCATCCCGCGCTCGCTAACGCCGAAACCGGTGGCGTTGGCGACGCACGCCATCTCCGCAGCGATCTTGGTGCCGTCGGCGAAGCTCGTGATGTGCTTCGGGCGCTGGAAGACCGCGTCGGCGAATCCCTTCTGCGTCTCGGGTGTGCGACGGTGATCGAGCAGCGACTTGATGTTGCCGTAGACGACGGGGGTGAAGCCCATCATCTCTGCCTCGCGCGCCAGGTTCATGAGAACGCCGGGCTGGTCGCCGTCGGCGTCGGTGAACACGACGCCGGCAGCGTCAGCCTTCTTTTTCAGGATCGGGCCGAGTGTGCAGTCGAGCTCGGCGTTCAGGAGCACGAGGTGTTTGCCGTTCTCGATCGCCGCGATCGCGGTGTGGCTCCCGAACTCGATCTCGCCGGTCGCCTCGACGACAGCCTCGACCCGGTCACAGCCGGTGACAAGCGAAGGATCGTCGGTGATCGCCGGGCGGCGTGCTGCCATGGCGGCGTCGAGCTCCGCGGCGCTGGAGACGACCGCGACGTCATCGATGCCGATCTGACGGAACGCCTGAGCGGCACCGTCGAGCGTACGGTTGGCTACGACGCTGATCTCCATGCCCGGCGTGTGACCGGTGACCTGGTCGACGAACCCCTGGCCGGCAAAGCCGGAGCCGACGAGCCCGACTCGCACGGGGTCACCCGCTGCCTGGCGATCCTGTAGTGCCTTGTCAACGATGATCATCTCTGTCCTTCTTCCGGGGAATTGTCGGCCAGAACGAAGTCCGGCCAGCTCTTGTCCTTGTCCGACACGATCACGCGGTCACCCTCCACGTCGGTGCCCCTGATCGGCCATTCGATACCGAATGCGGGATCGTCCCACCGCAGGCCGGTCTCGGCCCCGGGGGTGTACGGCGACGACACTCCGTACAGAACGGCGGTTCCGTCCTCCTGGGCCTGGTAGCCCTTGGCGCAGAACGGCGGCACGTACAGCGCGTCGAACCTCTCCGCGGCGAGCTCGACTCCGGCCCAGCGGCCGTAGGTCGGCGAGTCGGGGCGAACGTCGACGACCACGTGGAAGCTCCGACCGGCGATGCAACGAAAGAACTTCGCCTCGCCGTGGGGTGGGGCCTGAACGTGCAAACCGCGGATGGTGCCCCGACGATGATTGGTCGAGATGTTCATCTGCTCGATGTGGCCTTCGAGGCCGTGATCGGTGAGTTCCTTCGCGCACCAGGCCCGGGCGAAGATGCCACGGTCATCGACGTTCGGCTCCAACTCGACCTTGTAGGCGCCACTGACGCCGAGTTCGGTGAACTTCATCGGTGCTTCCTCAGCGCCAGAAGAAGTCGTCGTCGATCTGCTGCGTGTCGAGCAGGTGCTTGATCTGCTTGATTCGGGTGTGACCACGGAACTTGTACAGCTCCTCGGTAAACCCGATACGACCGAAGATGTCGATGAGCTCCTTGGCGCCCTTTTCCACGTCCCACGCACACTCGAACCCGGGGAGCTGTTCATGGATCTTGGTGAAGTCGGCGCGATAGTTGCGCTTGTCGGCGCTGGAATCCCCGAACACCAGCGTGCAACCGGGAATCAGCCCACTGATGATCTCGGCGATCTCCTTGACCTGGTAGTTCGAGCGGTCGTTGCCGACGTTGAAGATCTCGTTGTGGATCACGTCACGAGGAGCGTCGAGAATGCACGCCACAGCGTGGGAGATGTCAAGGATGTGGACGAACGGCCGCCACGGGGTCCCGTCGGACGCCATCCGGATCTCGCCGGTGAGGAACGCGCTCGCCGCTAGATCGTTCACGACCAGGTCGAAGCGTTGACGGGGCGATGCCCCATACGCCGTGGCGTTGCGCATGAAGGTGGGCGAGAAGTTGTCGTCGGCGAGCGGAGCAACGCTCTCCTCGACGAGCACCTTGCACTTCGCATAGGCGGTCAGGCCGCCAACCGGGTCGCCCTCCTTCGACGGCCGCTCACCGGCTGCGCCGTAGACCGAGCATGAGCTCATGTGGACGAAGCGCTCGATGCCGGCCTCCTTCGCCAGCTTGGCAAGCCGGAGGCTGCCCTCGTGGTTGATCTTGTAGGTGACATCGCCGTTGAGCTCACCGACGGGATCGTTGGACACCTCTGCGAGGTGGACCAGCGCGTCATACCCCTGCAGGTCCTCGAGGGTGAGGTCGCGAGTGTCCTTGGTGAAGGTCTCGGGACGACGCTCGCCGGCGTCGTAGAGCCAGCCGACCCGATGAAAGCCGGCGTCCATGCCGGTGACGTCGTGTCCACGCTCCAGCAGGTAGTTGCCCATCCGGACGCCGATGTAGCCGTCCGCGCCAGTGAGAAGAACCTTCATGTGTACATACCTTTCGAGGAAGAGATTTCGGGGAGTTCCGCGTCGGTCACGCGGTCGCCGGCGGCCGCCACAGCGCCGGAAACGAACGAGATAGAAGTATCAGGCCTCGGGAACCCGAGGCCAGCTCGGAGCCGGTCGTCAGACCGAGGTCACGGCCAGATCTTCCAGGGCGCCGCGCCCTGGTCCCAGAGGCCCTGCAGGTAGATCTTGTCGCGAAGCGTATCCATGCACTGCCAGAAGCCATCGTGGCGGAACGCGTTCAGCTGACCTGCCGACGCGAGACCTTCGAGCGGCTCGCGGGCCCAGTCGACGTCACCGGGGATGTAATCAAAGATCTCCGGTTGGAGCACGAAGAACCCGCCGTTGATCCAACCCTCGTGCATCTGCGGCTTCTCGGCGAACCGCGTGACGGTGTCTCCTTCCATCCGCAGCTCGCCGAATCGAGCCGTCGGGTGCACGGCGGTGACCGTTGCCAGCCGACCGTGGTGCTCGTGGAACTTGACGAGTGCGTCGAGATCGACGTCGGCGACGCCGTCACCGTAGGTGAGCATGAACGGCTCATCGCCCACGTACTTCTGGATCTGTTGAATTCGCCCGCCGGTCTCGGTGTGCTGGCCGGTGTCCACCAGCGTCACACGCCAGTCGTCACGCTCGACCTCGTGGGATTCGACGATGCCGCGGCCGAAATCGATCGTCATGTCGGCCGACAAGGCGAGCGATTCGGAGAAGTACCGCTTGATGTAGTCGCCCTTGTACCCGAGGCACAGCACGAAGTCGTTGAAGCCGAAGTGCGAGTAGTGCTTCATGATGTGCCAGAGGATCGGTCGGTGACCGATCTCGACCATCGGCTTCGGTCGTACGTCGGTCTCCTCGCTCAGGCGACTGCCGACTCCACCCGCCAAGATCACGACCTTCATGTGCTTACCCGCTCCTCACCACATCTCACGATGTCTTGTTCCTGCCACGGAGGGTGGCGGAGGATCCGACAGGACGCAAGGAAAAGTTGGTGGTCGTTCGACCACCAACTCGACCCGACCTCATTGGTCGGCGCGTTCGAGTGCGGTTGAGGCCTCAGCCCACTCGTCCATGAGTGCGGTGCTGCGATCCTTGGCTTCGCCGAACCGCTTTCCCAGTTCCGCCGCCTTCTCGTGGTCGTTGAAGACGGCCGGGTCAGCGAGCTGGCGATTGAGATCGGCGACCTCCGCCTCCGCCGCTGCCAGCGCTTTCTCGATTCGGGAGATGTTCTTCCGAAGTTCCTTGGTGGCCGGCCCGCCGCCTTTTCTCGCCGTCGGAGGATCGCTGCGTTGCGCCGCCTGATGTGCCTTGCGTTTGGCCGTCCTCGTGGCGGCGACAGGGGGTGGGGCCGGGTCGGACTTGGGTCCGCCACCAGCCGTTCCGCCCTGAAAGCTGGGCGTGAGCACCGAGTCGTCCACCCCCTGATGCCGGCGCACGACACCGCCGCGCACTTCGAGCAGGTCGTGGGCAACGGACCGGATCAGGTGACGATCGTGGGACACGAGCAGCACTGTGCCGGGATAGGCGATCAGCGCGTCCTCCAGCACGTCGCAGCTGGGCAGATCGAGGTGGTTGGTCGGCTCATCGAGTACCAGAAGGTTGACCGGGTTGGCCATGCAGACGGCCAACGCCAAGCGGGTCCGTTCGCCGCCACTCAGGTCGCCGATCCGACGGTCCGCCGCCTCGCCGGAGAACCCGAACGAGCCAAGG
>JAIBBP010000116.1 GCA_019694615.1 Microthrixaceae bacterium
ATCGTCGCCGTTCATTCCCTAGAAACCAGTGGTCGTTCTGTGATCGTGCGGTCACGAACACAGAACGGTCCGCCGTCCGGCGACCCGCTCAGGCTCCCAGGCGAGCGAGGGTTGCCTCGGCTTCCGCAACGATACGGGCGATCACCTCGGCGACGCTCGGCAATTCCTCGATCGAGCCAACCACTTGGCCCGTCGGAAGGATGCCCGCCTCGACCTTGCCATCGACGACCCCGGCCTTGGTCATCATCGGTGCATTCGCTGCCAACGCGAGTTGGGCCCACGTGAGGTCCTGCGCCTTGCGCATCTCCAGACCGCTCTTGACGAGCTCCCGCAACGGCGTTCCGGACAGCTTCGCGAACCGCAGCGCGTTGCGCGCCGCCGCGGGGAACCGCACCGCCGCCGGTGTCTTTTCGAGCGAGTCGATCATGTCGGTGCGGATCACCCGTTGTGGGGCACCGTCGATCGCTGAGGTGACGACCGTGCCGGTCACCGGCGTGCCCACGTAGATGTCCTTGACGTGGTCGGGAACGTGGGACTCCTGGGTCAACAAGAACCTGGTGCCCATCGCGATGCCCTGCGCGCCGTACGCCAGCGCCGCGACGAGACCTCGACCGTCGTAGAAACCGCCGGCACCGAGCACGGGCACACCCGACCCCTCCGTAGCGTCGACCACAGCGGGCAGAAGCAACGAAGTCGGTGTGGCTCCGGTGTGTCCGCCGCCCTCACCGCCTTGCGCGATCAGCGCGCTGACGCCGATTTTGACCATCTTCTCGGCGTGGCGCTTCGCTCCGACCGTCACGATCGTGGCGAGACCCGCGTCGTTGAGCCGCGCCACCACGTCGGGCGAGGGAGCGCCGGCGAACGACGCCACCTTCACGCCCTCGGCGACCATGACCTCGATGCGATCGAGCAGATCGGCCTGGTTCGGCAAAAGGTTGACGCCGAACGGGTTGGACGTGCGCGACTTCACCTTGCCGATGGCGGTCCTGAGCTCGGGCAGCGTCATCGTGGCCGAAGCGAGGATGCCCAGGCCGCCGGCCTCACACGTCGCCGACGTGAGGCGTGCGCCCGAAACCCAACCCATCCCGGTCTGCACGATCGGGAACTTCACCCCAAACAGGTCACAGAGCGGCGTCTGCAGCGCGGAGCCGACAGGAACGCGGAACGGCTCGCCGAGTTGCGGAGTGTCTCCGCTCATGGGTTTGGCACTTCCTTCTCACGGAGTCCGCGCGGATCGATCACCTCGCGCATGAGGCGCAGCTCCTCGTCGGTGGGCAGGCGCGACTCGGGAACGTCGGTCGGAATCACCAGCTCGAAACCGGTCGCGTCGACAATCTCCTCGACGGTCACGCCGGGGTGAACCGAGCGAAGCCGCATGGTGTTGTCGGGCGTCTCGAAGTCGAACACTCCCAGGTTGCTGACGACGCGGCGGATCTCGTGGAAACGCGACGCCACCGGACCCAGCTCACGAGCGCGGTCGTAGCCGACACCGCACACGACGTCGACGGCTTCGACGAACACCTTCGGGTTGTGATTTGGAACCCAGTAGCTGGTCGTGTGGTTGATCGTGTTTCCCGGTGCTCCGCGGAAACCGAGGAGCTGGCTGCGCGGCTGATGCCAGTCACCGATGCAGGCGATGTTCTGGTTGCCCCAACGGTCGACCTGTGTGGCGCCCATCATCACGTGACGCTTGCCGTTCCACAGGACGGTGAACATCTGGGGGTACGGATTCCACGCCTCGACCACAGCGCCCGAAGGATCGGCGCCCGGCGGGAGCGGGTTGGCGGCGAAGCCGCCGAACCCATCTGTCATCACGAGGTCCGGCTCGAAGGCCTCACGGGCGAGGCGACCTCCGACCATCGGGATGGTGCCGATGGGGTTACAGAGACGCTCGCCGTCACCTCGGAAAGCCTCGGCGACTGCGACGGCGCACACCTCGGCCCGAGTCGGGGGGCCGTCCTGGATCTCGATCGTGCTCACGACGCCACCCCCACCAGCTTCTGGTATTCGTCCTCGGTCACATCCAGGTACTTCGCCTTGAAGGCGTCCCACGCCTCGTCGGACTTCGCCGTCGCCGCGTACTCCTTTTGAAAGGCCTCGTCGCGGGCGTAATCGGGCGGGCACTCGGTGAAGTGCGCCGCGCCGGGGCGCTCGATGACACCGGTGGTCATCAGGCGGCTGATCCGCTGCGTGTGAAACGAGCCATACTTCGGGAAGTCCTCGGTGGGAATGATCTGCTCGGTGCTCATGAAGCATTCCTTGGCCGCCATCGCCATCAGGTCGTCCATGTACAGATCCTGGTTGAGGAACTGTCCGTTGCCGCCCTGATCGGCTCGGTTCATGTGGATGAAGGCCACGTCGAGTTCGATCGCTGGGACCGCGACCAACTCCTCGCCCTCGCCGCCGTCGGGTCCAGGGTACGGCGACCGCACCATCTCGAACTGGGGCATGACCCGGAGAAGGTCGGTTCCCATGCCGGCACGGCACGGCAGGAACGGTACGCGCCACGCGGCGGCCTGCAGGCCGAGCAGCAGCATGCCTTCGTCGAGCTCGGTCGCCTCCACTGTGCCGTTCTGGCGGGCGTTCCGGAAGTGGGGCTCGAGCGGAATCGAGTCGAGCGACACGAACCCGTACACCGCCCGCTTCACCTTGCCGGCACGGCACAACAGGCCGATGTCGGGGCCGCCGTAACTGACTACGGTGAGGTCCTTCAGGTCGCTGCGCAACAGCTCGCGAACCAACGACATCGGCTTGCGGCGCGAGCCCCAACCCCCGATGCCGATGGTCATTCCATCGCGAAGGCGACTCACGACCTCGGCCTCGGTCGTTCGCTTGTCGGGTATGGCCATGACGTCCCCTGATGCGGTTCAGCGCGCCGACCGGCTCGTCGGACGCAGCGGATCTGACGGTCCGTCAGATCCGCTGGCAACCGTAGACTGGGCGGGCAACGCCGGTCGACCTGTGAACCGTCATCGGTGCCGACCGGTATTCGCTCGATCCGCCGATAGCGTGGAGCCGCACTCGACCCGGAGGATCCTTCGTGCCCGCTCGCCGTTTCATCGCCATCCCGCTCATCGCCGTCGCGTCGCTCGGCCTCACCGCGTGCGGTGGCGACGACAAGGCCGATGACACCACCAGCACGACCAAGGCCTCGTCAGACTCAGAGGCCACCGAGACGACGGTCGCTGGCGGCGAAACCGGCACCACTCCGACAACCATGTCGGCCGAGCAGTTCGACGACGCGATCGCCGAGGCTCGCGACCAGGTCGAGTCCGCTGGTGACGACTTCTGCAAGGTCGCCGCGGCCGCCAACGGCGTCGCGACTCAGCCTCCCGCCGACGCCGACCAGGCGAAAAAGCTGTACGCCATCTATGCCGACATCTTCCGTCAGGTCGCCGATCTGGCTCCCGCCGACTCCGGCATCGACGCCGACGGGCTCCGCGATGCTGCCGACAAGGTCGAGGCCGAGGCCGAGACCTTCGACGCTGCGAGCGCCGACCCGTCCGGCATGCCGAAGACGCTGTCAGACCCCGCCGTCAGCGAGATGATGGTGAAGGTCGGGGAAGTGATCCAGAACGACTGTGCCGGCGCTCCCGCCGGCGAATGATCCGACAAGCGACCCTTTCGTGATCATCGGCGGCCCGTAGGGTCGGCCTACTTGGTGTAGGTGGCGTCGCGCTTCTCGACGAACGCGTCCCGCGCTTCGTCCGACACGCCCGACAGGTTGAGCTCGAAGGTGAAGCCCTGCTCGAACCGGTAGCTGCGCTTGACGTCGACCGGGTCGATCGCGTTGAGCGACTCTTTCGCCCGACGGATGACGAATCGCGACTTGGTGCAGATCTTCTCGGCGATCTCGAACGCCGCGGCGCGCAGCTCGTCACGAGGGACGACCCGCGCCACCGATCCGTACGCGTGGAGGACCGACGCGTCGACCGGCTCGGCGGTGTAGACCATCTCGCGCATCTTGTGCTGTGGAACGAGGCGGGCGAGGTGGGTTGCCGCACCCAGCGCCCCCTGGTTCACCTCGGGGAGTCCGAATCGCGTGCCCTCCGCAGCGACGATCACGTCCGCGTTCCCGATGAGGCCGATACCGCCGCCCAGGCAGAAGTCCTGCACCGCAGCAATGACGGGCACCTCGCATTCGTAGACCGCGGCGAAGGCTGCGTAGCAGCCGCGGTTCGCGCCCAGCAGCGCGTCGAAACCCTCGGTGTTCTGCATCTCCTTGATGTCGACCCCGGCGTTGAAGCCCTTGCCCTCCGCCCGGAGCACCAGCGCGCCGACCTGAGGATCGCGCCCAGCAGCGGTGATCACCTCAGCCAGATCGAACCAGCCGGCGACGGTGAGCGCGTTGACCGGCGGGTTGTCCATGACGACCTCGGCGATGCCGTCCGCAATCGTGCAGTTGATGGGCATTTGGTCCTCCCTCGGCAAATCTGACGTTCCGTCAGATGCGCCGAGGACAGTACCGTGTCGACATGTTGAGCATCGACTTCAGCGGCCAGGTCGTCATCGTGACCGGCGGCACCAAGGGCATCGGTCGGACCATCTGCGAACGCTTCCTCGACCTCGGCGCCGAGGTGCTCACGTGCGGCCGGACCGAGCCTGCTGATCTCCCGTCAGCCGGTGGTCGCGCGGCCGTCTTCCTCGCTTGTGACGTCCGTGACCCCAAACAGGTCGACGGCCTGGTGAGCGACGCCGAACGCCGGTGGGGCCGCGTCGATGTCGTCGTCAACAACGCCGGAGGCTCCCCGCACGTCGAGGCCGCTACTGCTTCGCCCCGCTTCAGCGAATCGATCATCCGGTTGAACCTGATGGCGCCACTTCACCTTGCCCAGCGAGCGAACTCGGTGATGCAGCGCCAGGAGTCGGGTGGCACGATCGTGAACGTCGCATCGGTCTCGGGGGTACGTCCGTCGCCGGGTACCGCGGCGTACGGTGCCGCCAAGGCGGGCCTGCTCAACCTCACCCAATCGCTCGCAGTCGAGTGGGCTCCCAAGGTGCGCGTCAACGCCGTCACCTGCGGTCTCATCGAGACCGAGCAGGCCGATCTGCACTACGGCGACGCCGAGGGTGTCGCGGCCGTCGCGGCAACGGTGCCGCTGGGCCGCATGGGGACACCAACTGACGTCGCTGACACATGTGTCTACCTCGCGTCGCCGCTCGCGTCCTACGTGAGCGGGGCTCAGATCCTGTTGCACGGCGGCGGGGAACGGCCGGCGTTCCTGGGGGCGTCCACCGCCGAGGCATCGACCGGGGGCTGAGGAGCCGAGCCACCCAACCTGTTCTGTTGTACGAAGCGCGCGGCTGGGCGCGCGCTTTGTACAACAGAACGGGTTCGGGTTCACTCATCGGCGCCCTGGATCCGCGCCGCGCCACGTCGGCGCTCTTAGCCTGAAGCCGTGAAACGGACGCTCGTACTCCTCGGACTCCCGGTATTCCTGGTGTTCGTGTGGGTCACCGGCGAGTCACGCGCTCCGGACGCGACTGCGGAGGTCTCGATCGACACCGATCGGGTCGTCGAGGTCCGTGGCGTGGTCATCAGCCGTTTGAGCGAGGTCGGAGCTCGAAAGGTCGCCGAGACCACCGACTACGTCGATGAAGGCAGCTCCGACCTCACTTTTCGCGTCGCTCCGGATCGACTCGAGCGCGCTCTGAACGAACTCGCCCTCGTCGGCGGGTCGGTTACCGAGCAACAGGTGGAGCTCGAGCAGTTGACCGCCGACGCGGGCGACCTCGCTCAGGGCCTCGACGATCTCGACGGGTGCCTAGATGTGGTCGCATCCAACATCGGCACTGACTCCGAGGCCCTGGCCTCGGGCCTCGACACCTGTCGTGAGCAACTGGCGACCGCGACGGGTCGAGCGGAGGCCCGCCCGGAGGCGACGAGATCGGCGCTGCTCACCGTCCACCTCAACCAGCCCAGCACCAGGAGCATCGGGTTGACCGTGTCAGTCGGACTGCTCTCGATCCTGCTCGCGGTGATGGCGTATCTGACGATCCGGTCGACACGACACGACCATGTCTACGACATCACCGAGAAAGGACAGCCGACGCACACCGAGGACCTCTACCACCGCCGAAACTGACGAGCCGGGTCACCGACGCAAGCGGCTCTACAGGAGCCGGTACCGCTGCAGGTAGCCAACCAGGTCATCGAGTCGCCCGCGATCGCCGAACTCGCTGACCATCGTTCGGGCTCGATCGAGCCAAGCAGCGGACTCCGGTGCGCCCTCGCGAGCGGCAGACACCAGCTCGCCGATGTCTACGGCCGAGTTGAACCGTTCGCCGAGTCGTGCGATGTCGCAGCCGGCCCACCCCTCAGTAGCGACCACGACGTGATCGAGTTCAGCGGTCGACAGCTCTCGACCCCACGCGGTCTCCCAGATCCGGAACCGGCGAGCGTCCCAGTCGGGGGGCGGGACGAACACGAACCGCTCGAACCCCCCATCGGAGAACGCCTCGGGGGGAAGGTCCCACGGTGCGTGCGAAACCGCGACGAGCACCACCTCATCGATCGCCGGCGCCGTCAGGATCGTCAGCAGTTCAGCGGGATTACGCTGCGCGATCGTGTCGGTGTCATCGACAACGACGGCGTCGATCGAAGCGGCCTCACTCAGTTCCGCAGCGAGGCGGCCCGCGATGAAATGTGCGCCGCATCCGTCAATGCCGTAGAGCAGCACCCGGCGCGGCGGGCGACTCGCGGTGTCACCGAGTCCGAAGATGGTCCACGGCGCCACGACCGTCGTCCGAAGCCGGTGCACCACGGGGTACATCCCGATCACGGAATCGAGTCCTGAGTCGCGTACGGCGTGAGGAGCAGTCACAACGCGACAAGGTAAGGGGACGAAGGAGCGTCTCCTCCGGCGCAGCGGGGATTTGATCCGCCCGGCAGCGAATTGATCCGAACGACCCACCTCGACCACGATCGGGCCTGACGGGCCGTCAGATCCGGGCGGTTCGAACCGCGGGCACCCAGTCCGGCGGGGCATCAGATCGAGGGGGTACGTCCCATGACCAGAACTCGAGTTCCGGCGATCGAAGGGTGGTTCACCCTCGATGAAGAACCACGGCTCATCGGCACGCGGTGCTCGGAGAGCGGCACCGTCTTCTTTCCGCCCGAGACGACGATGTCACGGGCACCCGGCCACGCCACCAGCACGCTGGAGCCCGTCGAGTTGAGCCGCACCGGCACCCTGTGGAGCTACACCAACGCCGGCTACCAACCGCCGGACCCCTACATTCCGGTCACCGATCCCTACGAGCCCTTCTTCATCGCCGCGGTCGAACTCGCGGCCGAGAAGATGGTCGTCCTGGGCCAGGTCGTCGCCGGAGTCCCGGCGACGCAGCTTCGAGTCGGCGCCCAGATGGAACTGGTGCTCGACACGCTCTACAGCGACGACGACAACGACTACCTGATGTGGAAGTGGCAGCCGATCGGCTGGACTTCCAACGCCCCCGAAGAATCCGGCGCAACCGGTGAAAGGACCGACGCGGCATGACCGTCCAGGACGTCTCCATCATCGGCGTCGGAATGCACCCGTGGGGAAAGTGGGGCCGCAACTTCGTCGAGTACGGCGTCGCCGCCATACGTGACGCAATCACCGATGCCGGAATCGACTACCGCGACATCCAGTTCGTCGCCGGCGCCGACACCATGCGCAACGGCTACCCCGGATACGTCGCCGGAGCGACGTTCGCTCAGGCAATGGGATGGACGGGCATTCCGGTCACCTCGGCCTATGGAGCGTGTGCCTCGGGCGTCATGGCGATCGAGGCGGCGCGCCAGCGGATCATGGCCGGGCTCTGTGACGTCGCGCTGGTCGTCGGCGCCGACACCACACCCAAGGGATTCCTGGCTCCGGCAAAGGGCGAACGCGGCGACGACCCCGACTGGCTGCGGTTCCGGCTGCTGGGTGCGACCAACCCCACCTACTTCGGCCTCTACGCCCGACGTCGTATGGACGTGTTCGGGGCCACCGAGGAGGATTTCGCCGCGGTCAAAGTCAAGAACGCTCGTCATGGGCTGGGGAACCCCTACGCCCGGTATCGCAAGGAGTACACCGTCGAGGACGTGATGGCGTCACCGATCGTCGCCGATCCGCTTCGGTTGCTCCACATCTGCGCAACGTCGGACGGGGGCGCAGCGATGATCATCGCCTCGAACGAGTGGGCAGCCGCGCACGGGCACGCCGACGCCGTCCGCATCAAGGGCGTGTCGACCGTAACTCCGACGTTCCCCAACACGGTGATCGAGATGCCGAACTTCTCGACCGACAGCGCCGCCGGCCTCGACGTTCCGCCGCGCACCTTCAAGCAGGCGATCGGCGATGCCGCGTACGCGCAAGCGGGGATCGGGCCCGACGACGTCGACGTCGCCGAGGTGTACGACCTCTCCGCCGCACTGGAGCTCGACTGGTATGAGGATCTGGGGTTCTGCGATCCCGGCGGGGCCGAGAAGCTGCTCCGCGACGGCGAGACGACGTTCGGCGGTCGAATCGTCGTCAACCCCTCCGGTGGACTCGCGTGCTTCGGCGAAGCGGTTCCAGCGCAGGCGATCGCCCAGGTGTGCGAGCTGACCTGGCAGCTGCGTGGCCAGGCCACCGGACGCCAGGCAGAAGGTGCGAGCGTGGGTATCACCGCCAATCAGGGCCTGTTCGGGCACGGCTCCTCGGTGGTCGTCGCCAAGCCCTGAGCGCGCTGGAGCGAACGACGTCGGGGTAGGGTCGACCCCATGACCCCTGCGGACGCCGCCGACGCCGTTGCTCGACCGATCGGCTCGATCGGCTCTCGTTTCATGTTCGATCCGGGCACCTACGCAGACGCCGCGGCACTCGGGTATTCAGGTCTCGACTTCTATTTCGCGGGCCGTTGCGGGGTGCTCGGCGACACTTCTTCTGATGTGGTCAACGCGGCGCTCGGCTTCTTTGAGCCGGACACAGTTGCCACCTTGTGGAGACAGGGTTGTGCCGTCGAGGGAGCAACCGCGGCGGCGCAGCGGTTCAACAACGCGTGCGCAGCGTGGGGCGAAGCGCATTTCGGTGATGGCGTCGACTACCACGAGCTGGGGATGCTGGCAGATCGGGTGATCGCCGCGGCCCCCTCGGCCGCCCTGCCGATCTTCGCGGGGTGGCGAGCAATGCCTCTTGCGCCGGGCCCGAAAGGCAGCGTCTGCCAACGGCTCAACGTGCTGCGCGAACTGCGCGGCGGCGCCCACCTGGTCTCTGTCGTCGCCTCCGGTGTGTCTCCATACGAGGCAGTGCTCGCGCAAGGCGGCATCCCGAACGCCGAACTGTTCGGCTTCACCGCACCCCATCCCGATACGCACCATCTCGATTCGACGATGGCCGAGATCGAGGTGAGAACCACCCGCATCGTCGAACCCGCCTTCGCGGCCCTCACCGACAGCGAGCGGGGGCGGTTCGTCGACCTTGTTCGGGCGACGCGAGCCGGGCTCGTCTGAAACGGACCATGACGCTCCACCCGTCGGCGCGCTCGTCCATCGATCCGTTCCGCGTGATGGAGATCGTGGCGGCCGCGGCGGAGCGCGAGTCAGCCGGCGAGGACGTCCTGCATCTCGAGGTCGGTCAGCCGAGCACCGGGGCACCGGCGGGCGCGGTGCAAGCAGCGACCCGACTTCTCGCCGACCGCGCACCCCTCGGCTACACCCCCGCCTGCGGAATCGCGCCCTTGCGGGATCGGATCGCCGAGCTCTACTACGACCGCTACGGGGTGCCGGTCGAAACCGAGCGGGTGATCGTCACCGCAGGCGCGTCGGCTGGGGTCGTGCTGTCGGTGCTCGCAGCGTTCGATCCTGGCGACCGTGTCGTCGTCACCGAGCCCGGCTACCCCTGCTACCGGCAAATCATGCAGGCGCTCGGAATCGAGCCGGTTCCCGTGCGCATCGGGCCCGAGGACGGCTTCCTTCTGTCTCCCGCTGCACTGGACACGGCGGCGGAATCGGCCCCTCTCGACGGTGTCGTCATCGCCAGTCCGGCGAATCCGACCGGCACCGTGTACGACGCAGCGCAACTCACCGCGCTGGATAGGTGGAGCCGCGACCACGGCGTGCGCCTGATCGCGGATGAGATCTACCACGGCATCACATTCGAAGGATCGGCCCCGACGGCCACCGGCCTCACCACCGACAACATCGTCATCGGCAGCTTCTCCAAGTACTTCTCGATGACCGGGTGGCGTCTCGGGTGGCTGGTCGCGCCGCCAGACCTGATCGAAGGGATCGATCGCCTCAGCCAGAACCTCTACCTGTCGCCCCCCACTCTCGCCCAGCACGCGGCGATCGGCGCGTTCGGCGACACGGTCGAACTCGACGCGCACGTCAACCGCTATCGCCTGAATCGCGACCGGCTGACAGCAACCTTGAACCGCATCGGCGTGAGCGATATCGCACCGTGCGATGGTGCGTTCTACCTGTACGGCAACGTGTCGAGCTGGGGCATCGACAGCCGCGTGCTCGTCGACCGCTGGCTCGACGAGATCGGAGTCGCAACAGCGCCCGGCATCGACTTCGATCCGGTCGATGGGCATCGGTGGATCCGCTGGTCGCTCGCCGGCTCGACGGCGGACGTCACCGAGGCCGCCAAGCGTCTCGAATCCTGGGCGGTCGGGCAACATCGCACCGTTCGGCAGCAGGGCTCGGTGTGACCGCGTCGCTGATCGAGTGGTTGCGCACCTCGGAGTCACCGCTCCCCGAGGGCGTCCGGGCCCTCCGCCGCGGGGTAGCGAAGGCCCACGCCGTCGCGACGCATCGGTCGATCCCGGCGTTCATGGACAGCGTCGTGGCGACAGTCCCCCCGCCCCGACGTAGCGGGTCCGGTTCGGGGCGGTCCGCGCGTCGGATCGTCGAGGTGAGCACCTACCCGTTGCACCCCCGTCAGACCGGCGGGCAGCTCCGGGGTTGGCACCTTGCCGAAGCCCTGACCCACGACGCTGACACGGAAGTGTCGATCCTGAGTCTCACGACCGACCCCTCATTCGCCGGTCACCGACAGCTCGCCCCGCGACTGTCGGAGACGTGCGTCGCGATCCCGCCCGACCAGTCGGCGCGAGAGACTGCGCTGCGACTCGTCACCGGCAACGTCTCGATCACCGACATCGCGGCGGGGCTCATGTGGAACGGGCTCGGATCGTTCGCCACCGAGCTCGACGACCGCCTCGACGGAGCGACTGCCGCGGTCCTCGTTCAGCCGTACCTGGTCGATGCTGTCAACTCGCTCGCCCCCAGCATCGCCGTCGTCTGCGACGAGCACAACGACGAACTGGCGCTCAAGCGAAGCATCCTTCCCGGCAACTCCGGTGGCCGCTGGCTGCTCGCCCGGGTCGACGAGCTCGAGCAGCGAGCGGTCGAGGGCGCCGCGTTGGTGACCGCGACGACCGACGACGACCTGGACGCGCTCGACGCGCGCTACCGGATCGACGCACCCAGCGCCATCGTCCCAAACGGGGTCGACACGACCGAGATCGAGTTCATCACCGGCGACGACCGAGGACGCCGAAAGCGCGAGCTCTCCGTGATGATCGGGCTCGGCGGGCACCGCCCCACAGCGCTGTTCGTTGGATCGGGGCATCGACCGAACATCGACGCCGGCCGCGACATCATCGAGGTCGCGCACCGGCTCCCCCACGTCGACTTCCTCCTCGCCGGCCGGCATTCGACTCTCCTCCACGTTCCTCACGCTCCCAGCAACGTTCACTTGTTGGGAGTAGTGCCGGGCGATCTCCTCGATCTGCTCCTCACCGGCTGCGACGTTGCGCTCAACCCGATGCATGCCGGCAGCGGCTCGAATCTCAAGCTGCTCACCTACCTCGCCGCGGGGATCCCCGTCGTTTCCACCGGCGTCGGAGCGCGGGGCATCGATGCCGCGTCCGCCGCCGTGCACATCGCCGACGAGGACGACCTCGCGGGCGGGATCACCCGGGTCCTGTCAGGACTCGACCCCGTCGACTCGCTTGCGGGAAGGCAGTACGTGGAAGAACACTGTGACTGGCGGGCGATCGGACGGCGGTTCGCAGCTCTTGTCGCCGAGCACCTTCACTCATGACTTCCCCCGATACAACAGCTCCTCCCGCGCGCACGGTCTTCGTCGAGGTGTCCAACACCCTCGACGTCGACTACGTCACCGGTTTTCAGCGTCATACGCGGGAGCTGTTGGCTCGGCTGACGAAGCTCGACGGCCCAGTGCGCTACGTACCAGTGCGCTGGTGCACCGAGTGCGAGACGTTCCGTCGGCTGACCGGTCCCGAAACGACCCGGCTCGCAGTATTCGTCGCTCGCAACGAGCCCGCCCGATCACGACTGGCCTCCTCGACCGAGTTCCTACCCGACAAGCTCAAGCAGGCGGGCCGAGCGGTCATCCACAGCAAGCCGGGCCATGCGGCGCGTGAAGAGCTCGCACGACGGCGCCGCCTGCGAAATCACCCCCCGGAGCACACTTCACTGCGAATCGACGAGTGGCCGGAGGATTCCTGGTTCTTCGATCTCGAGGCGGCGTGGCACAACCGACCGCATCGAGCGGAGTTGCTCCCGTGGCTCCACCGACGTGGAGTCCGCACGGCCACACTCGTCGCCGACGTGATGCCGACGCAGTTCCCCCAATGGTTCGACGCTGGACAGATCCGCCTCTTCTCGTCCTTCATGGAAGCACACCTCCGGAACTCCGAGAAGTTCGTGTGCATCTCCGAGTGCAGCCGGCGCGACGTCGTCGCCCTCGCCGAACGTCTCGGCCTCACCGGAGACCTTGACACCACCGTCATCACGATGGGGGCGAACTTCGAGCGCGCCGATGACGACCTCCCCCTCCCCACCGAGGCTCCGCCGGGGCGCTACCTGCTCAGCGTCGCGACCGTCGAGCCGCGGAAGAACCACCGTCTGCTCATCAGGGCGTTCGACCGGTTGAAGGAGGCGCACCCCGATCTGTCCCTCGTTATGGTGGGCAAGGCGGGATGGATGACCGAGGAGCTTCAGCAGGAGATGTTGTCCCACCCCGACCAGGGAGAGCGGTTCCGCTGGCTGTCCAAGGTCGACGACCACCTGCTCGACGGCCTGTACCGCCACGCGTTCCTCGCGGTGCAGCCGGCGTTCTACGAGGGGTTCGGCACGCCGGTCATCGAAGCGCTCGGTAACGGCGTCCCCACCTTGTCCTCGACCGGTGGTGCCCTCCCCGAGGCGGGCGGCGAGTGGGCCGAGTACTTCGATCCGGATGACGTCGACGAGCTCATCGAGCTCATCGAACGTCATCTGAACGACGCCGACTACCACCGCGAGCGACGGGACGCTCTGGTGACCTACCACCCCCCCACGTGGGAGCAGGGCGCCATCGGGATCGCTACGGCGTTCGAACCGTGACACGTCGTCGGCTGGCGTTCCTCGTGGGCGCCGCCACATGGATCGGCCTCGGCGTCGTGCTGCTGGTGGTAATCGGCGGGGCGTCAGGATTTCTGCCCGCCGACCCGACGGTGCCGACCGTCGGCTTCGCGAGCAACGCCGACGGGACCCACCTGGTGGTGATCGGCCCCGAATCGTGGCCCGAGGTCGAGGGCATCGAGATTCGGTCAGGGAACCAGCCGCTCGAAGGCCGATTGTTGTGGGCAGCGAAGCGCACCGGCCCGCGACCGGCGCCTTCGCCGAACGAATCGACGACCGTCGAGATCGGCATCCCTCCCCCCGGATTCGAGGAGACGCACGCGCTCGGCGGTGACCTCCCTCGCTTGTGGCATGCCGAAGTCGACAACCGGTGCTTCTACGGATCCGCCGTGGCTCCCGATTCGACGACAACCGATTCGGTGACCCTCGAAGACGGGCAACGCGTCACGGCAGGCGGATTCGCCGCCGCGGACCGAGGGTTCTCGGCGTGCGATGAGTCAACATTCGGCGGCCGCCTCGCCGCACTCCTCGGCATACTGTCGATCGGAATCGGGGGTGTGCTCCTGATCGTCACCTGGTGGGATTGGCGACGAGGGCTTCCCCCCGAGATGACGGGTGCTGCCGCTCAACGACCCGAGTCGAGCTGACCGGTCACGGCCGTCCGCCGGGGCCGCCGCCAGATGGGCCGGCTCCCATCGGCCCGCCACCTCCGGGTCCGCCACCCATCGGCCCTCCGGTCGACCGAGCCGACGGATCGATCGCCAGGTTGAGAAGTCCGAGCGTCGCTGCCACTCCACCAGTCGCCGTCGCGTCGGTCGTGTGCACGAGCGTGCCCTCGCGCTCGACATCTCCGGCGATCGAATCCCGCTCGTTCGACGTGTCGGGCAATCCGTTGTCTGAATACGGCTCGTCGGCGTAGACCTGCTCGGTGTAGTCGGCGTCGAAGAACAGCTGGCTCGTGAGCACGATTTTGTCCTCGAGGTGCACCCGAAGGTGGATGTGGACGGCCCTGCCGCTGTACCAGCCCGGATAGACCGTGGCGAACTCGACGATCCCCTCGTCGTTTGCCGTCTGGGTACCCCGGAGGAACGTCGTTCCCTCACCCTCGTCCTTCCCACCGCCGTTGTCGGTGAACGCCGAGTAATCCCCGGTGGCGTCGCAGTGCCAGATCTCGACCTTCGCACCGGCAACCGCCGCACATGCCTCGTCGAGCACGCGGAGGCCGAGCCGAAGCGGCCGCCCGGGAAGCCCTTCGGTGATGTCACGCCGGTCGAACTGCTGATCGAGCGGGTAGGGCCCAGCAGTCTTCTCCGGCAGCAGCAGGCAACTCCCGAGCGCAGCGAAGTCGGCCGCAGTCAGTTCCGTCGATGCGTCAGTAGCGCCGGCGGCGCTCTCGGTGCTGTCGGCGCCATCGGTCGTGGCGGTGGTGGTGCTGGCGCCCCCGCCCAATTCGTTGTCGGGCGTCGTGCTCGTGGTGCTGGTCGAGATGTCCTCATCGGTGGAGGAGCACCCGGCGAGAGCGGTGGCACCCAGTGCCCCGGCGACGAGGAATCGGCGGCGATCGATAGAGGACGTCATGGGGTCCAGTCTCGCGACAGAACCTCAGAATTTCCTCCGCATGCTTTCGGCGTTCTCAGCCCAGAGCTCGTTCTGTCCTGCGAGAGCACCATACGGGTGGTGCTCTCGCAGGACAGAACGAGCTGGGCCGGGTTAGAGGTCGTCAGCGACGAGGGCGGCGCGGAAGAACTGCTCGTCGTGAAAGATGCCCACGTCGGACATGTACATCTTCCCGTAGCGCTCGAAGTACATCAGCGCCTTGGTCAGGAGGAACATCCCTCGTTCGAAATCCGACTCGTAGATCCCCTCGGCTTCCGCGAGCAGGCGGAGCTTCCGTTGCTCTCTGAATCGCTTGTAGATCGCGCCGAGGGACCGGCTCTCGACCTCGATGCCCTTCGCCTCGGCGACCTTCGCTTGGGGCGCGTTCAGGATCTCCACCAGGGACACCTCGCCGAACGGCGCCTTCAGCAACGGCTCGAGCATCATGCGCATGAACATCGTCACGTCCTCGTGGTCCATGTCGAGGCCCTCCTGAAGGAGGCTGCCGTACTGCTTGATCGCGTGGGCGGCGATGTCGGACCACGCCGCGTCGTCGCCGAGAGCAGCCTCGACGATGCGCCGGAAGAAGAGGTGGGTGTCCCGGTCGAGTCGGCCGACGATGCCCCAGTCGATGACGCCGATCCGCCCGTCACGGAGGAGCAACAGGTTGCCGGCATGGACGTCGCCGTGGAAGAACCCCCACCGCACGGTGGTCATGAGGAAGCCCTTGACCGTCTGTGACACGACCGGCGCGGGGTCGAAGCCGTACTCGGCGATGCGTGCCATGTCGTCGACAGGCACCCCGTCGAGGAACTCCATGGTGAGCACGCGGGCTCCGCTGAACTCCGGGTAGACCTCCGGCACAGTGACCAGAGGGAGATCGACCACCCTCAACAGCTTCTGCATGTGCGCGATGGCACGGGCCTCGTTGCGGAGGTCGAGCTCCTCCCCGAGCTGCAGTCGGAAGCCGTCGAACATCTGGACGAGCTGACCGGCGGCGTACTCCCCGGTGGTGCGGGCGACGATCGTGAGCATCGGCTCGAACAGGTCCATGTCGATCGAAACGCGCTTCTCGATACCCGGCCGGAGCACCTTGACCGCGACATCGGTGCCGTCATGGAGCGCTGCTCGATGAACGACAGCGATCGACGCCCGGCCGATCGGCTCCGTATCGAAGTGGGCAAACGCATCGTCGAGATGCATTCCCAACTCGGCCTCGACGGTTCGTCGCACCTCGTCGAACGGAACCGCTGGACCGGTGTCGAGGCACGAGCGGAACTCGGCGGACACCTCGTCGCCGAACACGCTCGGCGACGAGCTGACGAGCTGGCCGAACTTCATGAACGTCGTGCCGAGTTCTTCGAACGTGAGCCGCAGCGGCCGGGCGAACGCGTTGGGATCGACCTCACGATTCCGGGCGCTGCGAAGAGCCAGCGGCGTGAAGTGCTTCGCCGTCACCCAGGCGATCTGCGACGCACGTCGGGCGATCTCGCTGCGCTTGGCGGGCAGCAGGTGTCGTGGGAACACGCGGAGCGCTGAAGCAGACACGTCGTCTGCGCACTCCCCTTCGTGCGTTGTCATGGAGCGAGTGTTCTCGCCCGCAGCTGCACTCCACAAACCGAGCCTTCCATCTCTCTGAAAAGACCTTGCTCCGAGCCGATGGGTTCTGTACCAGTTTGATCCACGGGCGTCGTCGGCGCCGGAGAGGGGGATCCCATGAGCGTGACGGTTCGTAGCGCTGCTGTGTTGGCTGCGGCAGTCGCCGGATTCGCGACTGCAGCCCGGCACGAACGGTGGTTCCATCGGGAGGTACATCGACCTCGGATCGGGGAAACCGGGCTCGGTGAGCCCGGTGAGGTGCTGTGGTACTGCTGACGGCGGAGCCGGCGCAGCGAGAGCACTGCTGACGGCGGAGCCGGCGCAGCTCAGATCTTGCGGAGCCAGCTGTTGCCGCGGTCGAGGCGGACCTGGAGCTGCTCGACAGTCGCCTCGGTGACCTTGCGAATCCCGGCGAGCCGGTTGAGCTCGGCGTTGACGGCTCGGTGGTCGAGGTTCGAGAAGCGAACGAGTTCGCGGACGAGCTCGGCGTTCGCGTCGCGCAGCTCGACTTTGAGCTGCTTTCGGGTCTTGCCCTGGAGGTCGGTGCCTGCGGTCGTCGCGCCGCGAGGAGCCGGCACGGCGAGACGAACCTCGAGTTCGGGGTCGAGGTGCGACTCGTGGTCCTCCTCGTCATCCCAGCGATCGGGGTGATCATCGCTGAACAGCGAACTCTGCACGGTGGACTCGTCGGTCGCTACGGCAGAGATCACGGCGAACAGGGACATCTGTTCGTCAGCGTCGGCTGCCTCCGCTGCGGCTTGCGCCGCGTCGCGGTCATCGAACTCTGCGCCATCGAACGTTGCATCGTCGTCGCGCCGTCGCTTGTGCAACGAATGGCGTCGCTGTTCGGCGATGCCAGTCGCCCAACGCCGGAGCCGCGGATCGTCGGGGATGTAGAGGAACGCCTTCTGCGATCGGACGCCTCGCGTCCACCGGACGAGCCTGCCCACGGCCTGGCGGAAGAACAGCTCGGTCGTGGTGTTCGTGGCAAACACGCCGATGCGGAGGCGAGGGATGTCGACGCCTTCGGAGACCATTCGCACCGCGACGATCCACGGATCGGTCGAGTTGGAGAACCGATGGATCTTCGCGGAGGCCATCGGGTCGTCGGACACAGCGATCGTGGGATTCACTCCGAACCGCTGTCGCATCAATTGGGCGATGCCCTGTGCGTGCTCCTGATCCATCGCGATGATCAGGCCACCGGCGTTGGGGTGCGATCGACGGATTCCGAGCAGTTGAGCGTGGGCGTCTGCGAGGACTTTCGGCAGCCATTGGCCTTCGAGCGACAGTGCGGTTCGCAATCGCTGATTGGCTCGTTGATGATCGAGGGCGTCGTCGAACGACGCTGACATCTCCGAACCGTCGGGGGCCACCCACTCCATGTGTCCCCCGATGGCCGGGAAGTACACGGGTCGCACGACGCGTCCATCGGTGAGCGCGTCGCCGTAGCCGTACTCGAAATCGGGGCGCGCTTCGTCGAGGTGGTAGTCGACGAACGGGATGGCCGAGGTGTCGGATCGAAACGGTGTGCCGGACAGCGTCAGGCGACGACGGGCCCCGCCGAAGGCCGTCAACACGCTCTCCCCCCATGACTTGTCGTCGCCGGCGTGGTGGACCTCATCGAGGATCACGAACGCACCCGATGAGAGGTTCCGCAGCATCAGCGCAGACGTCGCCACCTGCTGGTAGGTCGTGACGATCCCGTGCATGTCGGCGGGGAGCTCGCCGTCGCGCGCCGACCAGTCGTGGTCGAGGTGGAGGCCGAGCCGGTGCGCCGACTCGGCCCACTGGAGCTTGAGATGCTGGGTCGGGGCGACGACAACCAGACCCCGACACGAACCGTCGGCGAGGTGTTTCGCTGCGGCGGTGAGAGCGAACGTCGTCTTTCCGGCCCCGGGTGTGGCGACGGCAAGGAAGTTGTCGGCCTGGCTGGCCAACAGCTTCTCAAGCGCATCCTTTTGCCACGGGCGGAGGCGAATCGACGTCGTCATGGGGCTGGAAACACTACAAGTCCACCACCGACATCCCGATTCGAGGTGGTCGACCGAGCGTTCGGAACGTGCCAGAGTGGCCCCCGTGCCAACGCTTCCCGACGGTCTTTCCGACCATCCCGCTCGAGCTGCGTCGATCGCATCCATGACCGCGGTTGAGGCCGGGAACCGCGAGGAATGGCTGGCGCTGTTCGCCGACGACGCGGTCGTGCAGGATCCGATCGGGGTGTCTCCCCTGGATCCGACAGGTTTCGGCCATCGGGGCAAGGACGCGATTGCTTCGTTCTACGACTCGGTGATCGCCCCGAACGTGGTGCGGTTCGCTGTTCGCGAATCCTGGGAGGCGGGCGTCGAGGTCGCGAACGTTGGACGGATCACGACCACGATGCCCGATGGCACTGTGGTCCACACCGATGGCGTGTTCACCTACCGACTCGACGACGAGGGCAAGGTGGCCGCACTCCGCGCGTACTGGTCCATCGATCGACTCACGTTCGGCTGACCGCGGAATCGACAGCACCATGACCGTACTTCTCCTCTCCTGCCCCGATCGGCCTGGCCTTGTTGCCGCCACGTCGACGTTGATTCATCACAGCGGGGGCAACATCGCCCACGCAGACCAGCACGCCGACGATCGACATGGTCTCTTCGTTCAACGCATCGAGTTCGAGTTCCCCGACGGGCGCTCGCTCGACGCCTTCCGCTCCGAGTTCGCTGTTCTGGCCGAGTCACTCGACATGGAGTGGGAGATGGTCGAGCCCGATCAACGGGCACGGGTCGCCCTGTTGGTTTCGCGGGAGGGCCACTGCCTGCTCGACCTCCTTTCGCGGATTCGGCTCGGCGAGTTGGCGGCCGACGTGCCCGTCGTGATCTCGAATCACGAGGACCATCGGGAGATCACCGAGCACTACGGGGTTCCGTTCCTCCATCTGCCGGTGGACCCCGTTGACAAGTCGGCCCAGCAACGAGCGCTGCTCGACGCGCTCAAGGAGGCCGACGTCGAGTTGATCGTGATGGCTCGCTACATGCAGATCCTCCCGTCGGAGATCATCGATCGGTTCCCGAGGCGGATCATCAACATCCATCACTCCTTCCTGCCGGCGTTCGTTGGCGCCAAGCCCTATCACCAGGCCTACGACCGCGGCGTGAAGATCATCGGTGCGACGGCGCACTACGCGACAGCTGAACTCGATCAAGGACCGATCATCTGCCAGGAGGTGACGCCGGTCAGTCACCGCGACACCCCCGACCGTCTGATCCGACTCGGCGGCGACCTCGAACAGACGGTGCTCGCCCGGGCGGTGCGGCTGCACCTCGAGCGCCGCATCCTGTCCTACGCCAACCGCACCGTCATCTTCGACTGACCCGGTCTCGAGCCGTCGCGCCCGTCGCCGTCAGCCGAGCACGGCCTGCCGAACCGACAGTGCGACCCGACGCTTCGTTCGATCGACGGACAGGACTTTCACGTGGACGTTCTCCCCGGGCGTGACCACTTCGTCGGGCCGATAACCAGGAAGTTCGGTGAGTTCGCTCATGTGGACGAGCCCCACGATCTGTGTCCCGTCGAGCTGGGCGAACGCGCCGTACTCGACAACGCGGGTGATCGTGGCGGTGGTGATGGATCCGACCTCGACCGACAGGTAGGGGTCGGGCTGCAACTGTCGGAGGGACAGACCGATCCGTCGTTTGGAGCGATTGAGCTCGATGACGACAGCTTCGATGGTGTCCCCCACGTTCACGACGCCACGGAGCGGACCGACAGGTCCCCAGGACATCTCGGAGCGGTGGAGCAATGCCCGCATGCCCCCGACGTCGACTCGAACGCCATAGTCGACGAGCTCGACCACGGTGCCGGTCACACGCCCACCGACCGAGAGCGAGGAGAACACGTCGCGCTGAACCTGGCGTCGCTGCCGTCGCAGGAAGTCGCGTCGAGACACCACCACGCGGTCCTGGGCGCGATCGACCTCGGTCACCAGAACGGTGATCTCCTGGCCCACCAGAGCCGCCGGATCGACGGAGTTCGCGTCGTCGGGACGGGACTCGCCGACCATCGAAGCCGGCAGGAACGCTCGAAGTCCGAGGTCGACGATGAACCCGCCCTTGATGGCCTTCGAGACCGTGCCGGTCAGCGGTTCACCGCTCGCCAGCGCTTCCTCGACACGCTCCCACCTTGCGAGCTTGAGCGCCCACACCCGGCTAAGCACCACCCGTTGTCGCGGATCGTCTCTCGCGAGCAGTGCCGCCTGCAACGAACTGCCAGGAGAGGGCACCGGCTCATCGCCGAAGTCCGAGCGCGAGATCACGCCGGTTCGACCGTCGGCGAGCTTGACCTCGACCTCTGTGGCGGATGCACCGACGACCTCGACAGTCACGACCCGACCGATGGCGACCGCTGATCGCTCCGGGACGAGGTGGTCGGTGGGCACTGAGCCAGCCGGAGCCGACGCGCCGACAACGGGTCGCTGCGAGGCTGTTTCGTCAGTCACCCCGCCAGTTTGCCCGAACGCGAGGACGTCAGGTCGGGCGGGGAGGGCGCGGAAGCTTCGGGAGGTCCGAGGTCGACGCGGATGCCGCTGCCTTGTTGGCCCGTGCGAGCTCTGCGTGGATCTCCTCGCGATGGATGGTGATCTCTCGCGGTGCGTCGATCCCGATTCGTACGTGGTCACCGCGAATCTCCAACACCGTCACGGTGATGTTGCCGTTGATGACGATCGACTCGTTGGTGCGACGCGAGAGAACCAGCATCTCAACCGCCGTTCAGCGGAACTCGAGTCGACCACTGCATCTCCGACAGCACCACCTGGCGTCCGTGACGGGTGCGGGTGTTGACGACGATCGGACCGAGGAGGTTGGCGGTGATGTCGTCACCGTCGATCGTGACAAGACACAGCAACAACGTCTCGGACGGGCTGAGGAGCCCCAGCTCCGCAACGTCGTTGTCGTTGACCTCGGGCGCGTAGTCCGGGAAGAAGAAGTGCGGCGACGTCGCCAGGAACGCCAACGACGGGTCCTTCGCCGACTGCAACCAGCTGTAGGTGCCGTCGTCGTCGACCGGCACGATCGCGAACGAAGTCTCGTCCTCGAACCCGAGCAATCCGTGGGGAAGGGTCAACGTGGAGGTTTCGTCGACGGCCACGTCGCCGAAACGCTCGGAACTGATCAGCACGCTCATGACATTACCGACCACTTCGCGAGGAACGGTCGATGGCGACGCCCCGGCCGGAGGCGATGATGGTTGCCGCCCACATCTCCGGTGACGCCGGCCGGCCGTCAATGGTCGCAATCGGAGCGGACAGTCCGATGGCGAGCTCGGGCTCCGGGTGGAGGTTGGCATCGAGGAGGTCGATCGCGTCCACCCCGCCGATCGCTGCGACGCTCAGGTGTTGGTGGGCGACCAGCCGGCCGGTGTCGGCGGCGAATCGGACCTGTTCTGCCCGCAACCCGTCGAGCACAGCTCGGACCCACTCGTGGCCGAGCCTCCCCGGGAGCAGCTCAAGCACCACCACCGCCAGCGGAGTGCAACGGAATCGGGCGGACGCCGCAAGGCGAAGGGCTTCGTCGGCTGTGGGTACCACGAGGTCGTCCGGCGGCGAGGCAACGATCACGTCATCGGTTGGGATGCCGCACCGCTCGGCAAGCGCACCGGCGACGCGGGCGGCGTCGGACCGCGTACCGACGATCGCGACGATCCCGGCGGACGGGACCGTCGGTACCGGGCCGACCGAGTCGAACCCGGCGGCCAATCCCGCGACGTCGATCGCTCCGGCGAGCCCCGAGGCGCCGGGAGAAACGAACGCCGCAGGGATGAGCGTCGTCGAGGCGATCGGCCCCGACGACACGATCGGGGCGACAACATCGACACGGGTCGGCGCTACGACCGCTGCGGCGCCCCCCGTCGACGAAGCCAGCATGTCGGCTGCCAGAAGCGACCAGACCTCGTCGTCTGCACCGTCTCGACGGCTGGTGAGATCGAGGCCGAGGGCGCCCTCGACATCCTCGGGATCGATCTCGTTGAAGTCGAGCTCTGAATCGGGTCGGGGGTCGAGCACCTCCACACCGGGGGCAGTCGGGTGCGGGGTTCCGAACACGCTGACGCCGAGCGAGTTGAGGCGCGGCGATTCGTCGCCGTCCGGTTCGGCGACGGCTTCCGGTGCAGGAACAGCCACGGTGACCTGGAACAGCTCCCGAGCGAAGAACCCGGCGATGCCTCCGCGGCGGCAACGGTCAGCCGACGTGATCGTGACATCTGTTCCGTGCGCCGCGTGGATTCGGGCAAGGACTGCTTCGAGCGGGAAACCCTCGTAGTGCAGTTCACGCGTGGGCGCGGCAGCGTCCACGGCAGCGTCAGACATTGCTCTGGTCAAGGGTCACGGCTCCTAGGTCGTCGATGATGAGGTGGTCTGCGAGTTCGTCGTAGGACAGCACCGGCATGTGGGGCACCACGCGGCTCACGAAGTTCCGCATTGCCGGGCGGAGGCTGGGGGCGCACACCAGCACCGGCTCGTGGCCGTGCTGCTCGGCGTCACGCAACTGCCCGGCAAGAGCCCGTCCGACGCGCGCCGCGGTCTCGGGATCGAGCGCGAGGAACGACCCGGTCTCGTTGCGCTGCAACGCTCCGAGGAGGCCCTGCTCGACCAGCGGATCGAGTGTGATGACCGCGAGGTGGCCGTTGTTGGCACGGGACGCGCAGATCGTCGGGCCGAGTTGTTGTCGGACGGCTTCGACGACCAGCTCGGTATCGCGGGTGACTCGGGCCCGCTCGCTGATCACCTCGAGGATGCGGGTGAGGTCGCGGATCGGAACCTGTTCGGCGAGCAACTGGTGCAACACCTGTTGCGTCTCGGCAAGGCTGACCCCACATGCCGCCAAGTCCTCGACGACCGCGCCGTCGTGCTCGCGTACGAGCTCGACGAGGGCCTTCACGTCCTGCCGGCTGAGGAGCTGCGGAGCGTGTTCCCGGGCGATCTCGGCGAGGTGGGTGGTAACCACCGATGCACGATCAACGACCGTCGCGCCCATCGCTTCGGCGGACGCCCGGTGTTCAGGGCCGATCCACTTCGCCGGGAGGCCGAAGACCGGCTCGAACACCTCTGGACCGGGGAACACGCTGAGGTCGTCGGCGATGACCAGGAGCCTCCCGGCCGGGGCGTGTCCCGTTGCGACCTCGACTCCGTGGATCCGAACGAGGTACGTGCCGAGCTCGAGCTCGACGTTGTCGCGGGTCCGGACGGGAGGGATGACGATGCCCAACTCCTCGACGAGCTTCCGCCGCAGCGCCTGCACCCGATCCAGCAGGTCCCCGTTCGCCGCCGGGTCGACGAGGTCGACGAGGTCGACGGCGAGCTCGAGACTGAGGGGCTCGATGCGAAGCGCCCGATTCAGTTCGGCGGGTGAGTTTGGATCCTCATCGATCTCGGCGACGACCGGGAGATCGAGCATCTCCCGTTCCATCGCCTCGGCCTCGTTACCGAGGCGCCGACCGAGCAACCAGGCACTCCCGCCCACGATGAGAAACGGGAGCTTTGGAATGCCGGGGGCGACAGCGAACGCCATCATCGCCAGCCCACCCATCCGGAGCGCCTTGTGCTGGCGAGCGAACTGCGACGTCACGTCACTGCCGAGGTCGTCGGCGCTGGCCGCACGGGTGATGATGAGGCCCGACGAGATCGACACGAGCAACGCCGGGATCTGCGAGATGAGGCCGTCACCGACGGTGAGAAGGCTGTACGTCTGCACTGCCTCGCCGATCGCCTGATCACGCTGGATCACCCCGACAAGCAGACCACCGATGAGATTCACCGCCGTGATCACGATGGCAGCGATCGCGTCGCCCTTGACGAACTTCGACGCACCGTCCATCGCTCCGTAGAAGTCGGCTTCCGCGGTGACCTCGTTGCGGCGGTGCCGAGCCTCGACATCGTCGATCACTCCGGCGTTGAGGTCCGCATCGATGGCCATCTGCTTACCGGGCATGGCATCCAACGTGAAGCGGGCTGCGACCTCGGCGACGCGTGTCGCACCGTTGGTGATCACGACGAACTGGATCACGACGAGGATGAAGAACACCACGAGGCCGACGACCAGCGACCCGCCGATGACGAACGAGCCGAACGCCTCGATGACCTCGCCGGCATCGCCCTCGGCGAGAATGAGCCTCGACGTACTCACGTTCAACCCCAGCCGGAAGAGCGTGGCGATCAGCAGGAGCGACGGGAACGCCGACAGGTCGAGCGCCTTCGACACGTTCAGCGAGGCCAGCAGCATCAGGATCGCGAGGCCGAGGTTGCACGCCAGCAGCACGTCGAGCAGCACCGTCGGCACGGGGATGACCATGAGGGCCACCACGAAAACGACGGCGAGGGGAAAGAGGCTGGCCCCGAGTTTCTTGGGCATCAGATTCGGACTCCAGGACGACCCACGAGATCGTCGTTTCGAGCGCTCGGCATCATCGATGATCCGAGCGGCGGTCGCGGCGTCCGTGCCGAGAACAGGGCCGTCGTCGTGAACGGCTCCGACTCCATCGGCACAAGGCTGCGGGAGTTGAGGCAGCTCACGACGTCACCAGATCCCGCCCGGCCTCGGCCTCCGCTTGTTTCTCCAGCACCCGACGCCTCGCCGGCGGCACGCGCTCGAGAGCAGTCGCCCCCGACGGGGTCCAGGTGTCCGGAACATGCAGGTCGATCGCTCCGCCGTAGCTCCGCCGGCTGGCGCTCACGCGGTGGAGGAACGCCAGCACCGTGGCGACCGCCTGGTACAGCTCCGGAGGAATCTCCTCACCAACCCGGCAGACGGCGTACAACGTCCGCGCGAGCGGCTTTGACTCCACGATGGGCACCCCGCCGGCTGTTCCCGCCGCCCTGATCTTCATCGCCAACTCGTCGGCACCGCGGGCGATGACCTTCGGAGCACCAAGTGCCGGCTGATACTCAATGGCGACGGCGAAGTGCGTCGGGTTGGTGACGATCACGTCGGCGTTGGGGACGGCCGCCAACATGCGGTTGCGGGACATCTGGGCGCGCACCTGTCGTTGGCGCCCTTTGACGTGCGGGTCACCGTCGGATTCGCGTGCCTCCTGCTTGATCTCGTGCTTGCTCATCCGCATGTCGCGAATGTGCTTGTACCGCTGGAACGCGTAGTCGAACAGACCGACGACAAGCGCCGCCGCGGCGATAGCCCTCACAACGGCGAGCGTGGACTCCGCCGTGGTTCGTATGGCGAGGTGGGCCGAGCGAAACGGAGCGCTCATCAGATCCGCGGCCGTGCCCTGCACCATCGTCCAGGCGACCGCGACGATGATCGCAAGCTTCATCGTCGAGGTGAGCGTCGCCCACAGGCTCTGCACCGAGAACATCCGCTTGAGGCCCTGCAACGGGTTCAGTCGGGAGAACTTCGGCTTCAACGGCGTCCCGGTGAGCAGCAGACCGACCTGTGCGAGGTTGCCGACGATCGCGATCACGAGCAGAGCGACCATCGCCGGGATGATCGCGCCGAGCATCGCGATGAACGATCGACTCACCGCCCCGGTGAGCAGCCGCTCGTCGGGGTCACGGGCGATGTCGAGCATCATGCGGAGCGTCGACGTGACCGCCGCTCCGGATCGGTTGATCATGCCGGGCATCACGACCGTCGCGACGAGAACCGACAGCCACGTGACAAGGTCCTCGGACCGAACGACCCGACCTTCCTTCCGCGCTTCCTTCTTCCGCTTGGCGGTCGGGGCCTCGGTCTTGCTGTGCTTGTCGCCGGACACGTTGCGTCACCCCCTCCGGACGAGCGCGTGCATCATCTCGAGCGCGTCCTTGACGAGCTGTGCCGACACATACGGAATCAGCGGCAGCGCCGCTCCAAGCAGCATGAACATGACGAGGCTCTTGGCCCCGAAGCCGAGCACCATGACGTTCAGCTTTGGGGCGGCACGGCTAGCGAGGCCCAGAAGGATCTCCGTGACGAACAGCGCCCCGAGGATCGGAGCGCCGACCTGGAGCGCAGCGATCAGGAACGCCTGAATGTCGTGCACGAGCAGGGTGCCGACACGATCGATCCTGAATCCGCTCGCCGGCGACAACTCGAACGTCTTGGAGAGGTCATAGAGCGCAAGCCGCTCTCTCGGAACTCCTCGATCGCCATCGTCCGCGTCGGCAACGAGACGCTCGCCGTCGGAATCACCGAGAACTCCGTGTCGCTGCTCGGACCCGCCGACGTTCCCGACCTCGATCTCCCGGTCGTCGAACAGAGCGCCGAACAGAGCGCCGCGCCAACCAACGGCCGCCTTCACGATGTCGCCGTCGACCTGAGAGCAGACCGAACTGCCGAGCCCGAAGGCCGCGGCAGGAACCTCATAGACACGCTTCGCGACATGACCGTCCGTCACGTCCCCGGTTGAGCACCGCTTCCACCCGCTGGATCACCGACCATGCCCGCCTCACCTTCACGCACGGCCGAGCCGCACCGCGCAGCCGGACCAGGACACCGGTCGCTGCGCCCCCGCGCGCTCCCGTTGCTGCTCGTCATCGCGTCGGTGTTGGCAACGTGGTCGACCGCCCCGACGAGTGCCTCAGCCGCGCCGGCCCAGACGGTTCCCGCTGTCACCGTTCCGACTGTGCCGGCGCCGACGACGACAACGACCGACGACGGTGACAACGTCAGCATCGATCTCGACCTCGGTGAGGTAGCGCGGGACTCCAACCCGACCGCTTCGGGCGAGGAACGCAAACCGTCGAAGAGCATCGTCATCTTCCTGCTGCTCACGCTGCTGTCGATCGTACCGTCGCTCCTGATCTGCATGACCAGCTTCACGCGCATCGTCGTCGTGCTGTCGATTGCCCGCAACGCCATCGGCCTTCAGTCCATCCCGCCCAACCAGGTAATCACCGGACTCGCCGTCTTCCTGTCGTTGTTCGTCATGGCTCCAACGCTGAAGGAGATGAACGACCAAGGCCTCCAGCCCTACCTCCGCGGCGACATCAAACAGTCCGAGGCGCTGAAAGCAGCCGAGAAGCCCCTCAAGAAGTTCATGCTCGCGAATACCCGGCAGACCGAACTGAACCTGATGATCGACGCCGCTGATCAGGAGCGGCCGAAAGAGCCCGAGCAGTTGTCGCTCACGACCATCATCCCGGCGTTCATCCTGTCCGAGCTGAAGTCGGCGTTCATCATCGGCGTGATGGTGCTTCTGCCGTTCCTGATCATCGACCTGATCGTGTCGAGCGGGCTCATGAGCCTGGGCATGATGATGCTTCCACCGGTCTTCGTCTCGCTGCCGTTCAAGATCCTGTTGTTCGTCATGGTGGACGGCTGGGCGCTGATCGCCCACGCCCTGATCGCCAACTACCACTAGGCCGCTGTCATGACCGACGCGTCGATCACCGAAATCGGCATCCAAGCCATGGTCCTCACCATGAAGCTCTCTGCCCCCGTTCTGCTCACCGCTCTCGCCGTGGGCATCCTCATCGGCATGGTGCAATCAGCCACCCAGTTGCAGGAGCCGACCATCGCGTTCGTGCCGAAGTTCGTCGCGATGGCTGTCGTGCTGCTCATCTGCGGTAACTGGATGCTCTCGGAGGCGGTGGGCTTCACCCATTCCCTCTTCGACCAGATCCCCAAGATGCTGTCCTGAACGGATGGGCCAGCGGCTCCTCGTCTGGGGCCGTCGAGCCGCGCGCCAGTAGGGTTGCCGCCCTATGACTGACGAGTTCCGAGTCGAGACCGTGATCGAGATCCCCCGCGGATCGCGCAACAAGTACGAGATGGACCACGAGACCCGCAAGATCTGGCTCGACCGCTACCTCTACACCGCCACCACCTACCCGGCCGACTACGGCTTCTTCGAGAACACGCTCGGAGGCGACGGCGACCCGCTCGACGCGCTCGTCCTCATGAACGAATCGACCTTTCCCGGTTGCCACCTGTGGGCACGACCGGTCGGCGTCGTGCACATGGCCGACGAAGCAGGCGACGACGCCAAGGTGCTGTGTGTCCTCGCCGGCGACCCGCGTTGGGACCACATTCAGGACATCGACGACGTGAACCCCGCGCTGCTCGACGAGATCGGCCACTTCTTCGAGGTGTACAAGGCCCTCGAGCCGAACAAGGCGTCGGAGATCGGGCGGTGGGGCGACGCTGAGGCCGCACGGACCGAGATCATCGAGGCCCAGCAGCGGTACGCCGACCAGCAGCACTGACTGGCCCACACCCCATGAGCATTCCGTCGAGGAGCCGCCAACGGCAGCTCGCCGTCATCTTCCTCGTCAGCCTCGCGGGGCTTCTCCTCGAGGTCGGCTACACCCGCATCGTTTCGTTCAAGCTCTGGTACTACTACACGTACCTGGTCATTGGCCTCGCGCTGCTCGGCATCGGTACCGGCGGTGTTCTGGTCGCGATGTGGGGCCGCATCCGCGAAGCGACCACCGAACGGATCATGTCCGTGTGCGGCTTCACGGGTGCCGTGGCGGTGGCGGTCGGCTATTTCATCATCGCCCGCCTGCCGATCGACACCGTGCAGATCTGGGACTACGGGACGAGCCAGTCGTTCGCGAACCTGGCGAAACTCGGCCTCATCAGCCTGGTGCTGTTCGCGTCGTTCATCTCGCTCGGGGTCGTCATCTCCGTCATCTTGGGACGAGCGGAGGAGCGGGTCGGGTCCCTGTACTTCTCCGACCTGGTCGGTGCCGGCCTCGGCTGTCTCGTCGCGATTCCGCTGATCAGCTCTCTCGGCCCACCGACCGTGATCATGGTCGCGGCGCTGGTGTTCGCGTTGTCCGGGCTCGTCGCGCTCGACCGCCCCACGTCACCGACCGGAGTCATGAACGCCGTCGCGGCGGTTGCGCTCGTTGTACTGATCGCCGCCAACAGCGTGCTCCCCGACGTTCGAACCGAGTCGTCCAAGGCCTTGTCGGGCGAGCGGGGCCCCGATGGCACCGTCATCGAGCCGGAGTTCGGCGATTGGGGTCCGGTCTTCCGCGTCGACGTGATCGGAGCGACCGACGACACGAAGATCCTTGCGCACGACGGCTCCTACGGGTCGGGCATACACCGTTTCGACGGCGATCGGGACGGGCTCACCTCCTACGAGCACGAGGCACGCGCCATCCCCTTCCGGCTGCTCGGCCGCAACAACGACCACACCTTGATAGTCGGTTCAGCCGGCGGCAACGAGATCCTGGCGTCACTGCACTTCGGGTCGAAGAAGATCGAGGGCGTCGAATTGAATCCCGTCACCATCGGTCTGCTGCGCGACGAGTACGCGGAGTTCACCGGTCACCTCGAGGACAACCCCGAGGTCACCATCCACCAGGCCGACGGGCGATCGTTCCTGGCGCGGTCGGAGGATTCCTACGACCTCGTCTGGTACGTCGCCCCCGACAGCTACGCGGCGAACAACGCTGCCTCGTCGGGAGCGTTCGTGCTCTCCGAGAGCTACCTGTACACCGTCGAGATGATCAAGGAGACGCTGGAGCATCTCACCGACGACGGCATCATGGTCGTGCAGTTTGGAGAACTCGACTTCGAGGGTCAGCCGAACCGCACCGAGCGCTACGTGATGACCGCTCGCGAGGCGTTCCGCCAACTGGGCACGGAGGATCCCTCCCTTCACATGGTCGTGGCGGCGGAGCTCAATGACGGTGCGGGCGATCTGTCCACCATCATCCTGAAGCGAACGGCGTTCACGACGGCCGAGATCGACCGTGTCGCCGAGGCACTTCCCGACGTTCCCAAGACGCGGCTGCAGTACGCACCCGGCCAACCGGTGGCGCCGGGTCCGGTGGGCGATCTCGCCTCAACTTCGTCGAATGCCGAAGCCAACCGCATCGCCGCCAAGATCGACCGCGACATCAGCCCGGTCACCGACAACGCGCCGTTCTTCTGGCACTTCGCCGACTTCGGCACCGTCCTCGGCGACATCGGTCGACCAATGAGCTCGTTCAACCCCGAGGACTCGATCGGCGAGCGGGTGCTCCTCCTCCTGCTCGTGATCGCCGTGGCCTACGCGGCTGTGTTCCTGCTCCTGCCGTTCGCGATTCAACGGCGACGCAAGCGGGTCGCGGCGCAGCCCGCTCGGGGAACCGCAGCGCTGTACTTCGCGTCGATCGGCCTCGGGTTCATGTTGATCGAGATCACGATGATTCAGCGGTTGACGCTGCTGCTCGGCTATCCGACGTACTCGCTGACCGTCACGCTGGCCTCGATCCTGGTGTCGACCGGAGTTGGAGCGTTGTTGTCGCCTCGACTCGCGTCACGCACGGACCATCCCCTGGTCGTCCTCTGGGTGGTTCTCGGCGCGTTGACGCTCTTCTACCAGTTCGGCCTCGACGCGCTCACAGACGCCCTCCTCCCGAGCGGCCTCGCAGTTAGGGTCGCGGCGGCGATCATCGTGCTGGTTCCCATGGGTGTGTGCCTCGGCATGTTCATGCCGCTGGGACTCACCCAGCTCACCCGGATCAGCGCCGATAGCGACCAGTACGTGGCCTGGGCGTGGGCGGTCAACGGCTTCTTCTCGGTGATCGGCTCGGTGCTCACGACGATCCTGTCGATGACGTTCGGGTTTCGGATCGTGATGTTCCTGGCCCTCGTCGCCTACATCGGCGCGCTGGTCGCCCACCGCCGTCTCCAGGCGGTCGAACCCCGTTCTGTCCTGCGAGAGCACCACCCGGGTGGTGCTCTCGCAGGACAGAACGAGTAGCGGGGTTCGTCAGCCCGCGGTGAGGCCGCAGTCGGCGCTCACGATGGATCCGTGCATGGCCCGGGCCTCGGGGGACGCCACGAACGCGATGACAGCGGCGATCTCTTCGGGCTTCGACATGTTGCGATAGCCCATGTAGGGCTTGATCAACTCCCAGTCGATGTCCTCGGGGAACTCCGACGATTGGGCCATCGGGGTCTGAATACCGCCGGGAGCGACGGCGTTGATCCGCACCTTCTCCTTGACGTACTCCATCGCCAGCGACCGGGTGAGATTGACCACCGCCGCCTTGGACGACGCATAGACAGCAGTGAAGGCCTGCCCCATCAAACCAGCATTCGAGGCAACGTTCACGATGTTGCCCCGGGAGTCGAGGATGTGCGGAATCGCCGCCTGGCACATCCAGAACGTTCCGCGAACGTTCACGTTGAAGACGAGGTCGTAGTCGGCCTCGGTGAAATCGGTGACCCGACCGGCTCGCAACACACCCGCACAGTTGACGAGCACGTTGAGTTGGCCGAACTCATCCATCGCGTTGGCTACGACACCGTGCGCCGACATCCGGTCGGAGATGTCGGCGATGCCGAACGACATCGTGCCGCCCGCCGCAGTCACGATCTCCTTGGTCTCGGCCAGTCCTGCCTCGTTGAGGTCGACGCCGAACACCCTCGCGCCTTCCGACGACAGCCGTTGAGACACCGCTCGACCCAGCCCCGACGCGGCACCCGTGACAACCACCGACTGACCTTCGAACCGCATACGTTGCTCCTGCCCCTACCGGAATCTGACGAACCGTCAGGTTACGGTAGCCGCATGGACGACTACCCGGTGAAACTCGGCGCGATGCTCTACACCCTGGTGGACCCCGAGCGCGGTCACGAGGTGGCGTACAACCGATGGTACGAGCGAGACCACTTCTACGGCGGCTGCATGATCGGGCCGGGCATCCTTGCCGGCGGCCGGTGGGTAGCGACCCGCCCGTACAAGGACCTCCGATTTCCTGCCGAGTCCGGAGTGGCGATTCCGACCGACGCCGGTAGCTACCTGGCGACCTACTTCGTGCAGAAGGGCCACGAAGCCGAGCACTTCGCGTGGACCTCGCCGCAGGTGTTCAAGCTCTACCAGGACGGTCGGGGGTTCGAGGAGCGGGTGCACGCGCACACCGCGCTCTACACCCACCAGCGCGACTTCTATCGAGACGAAGACGGGGTGCCCGTCGAGCTCGCCCTCGACCATCGATTCGCCGGGCTGGTCTCGATCCATGTCGACCGCGCCGAGGGGGTCAAGCATCAGCAGTTCGACGAGTGGTTCGCCGAGCAGGGTGCACCGCTCCTCCTCGATGCCGAGTCCCCGGCCGCCATTGTGTGTTCGTGGCGCCCGATCATCCCCCGCGACGGCGAAGGCGACGCCCCGATGAAGCTCGGTTCGGGGCCCGGCACGCTGCAACGAACGATGCAGCTCGTGTTCCTCGACGCGGCACCCGCCGAGCACTGGCAGCGCTTCGTCGACTACGCCACCGCCATCGACGCGTCGGGCCTGGCGACCGTGACGCTGGCGGCACCGTTCATCCCGACGATCCCCGGCACCGACACCTACACCGATCAGCTCTGGTAGCGCTCCAACCGGCACCGCGCTCGAAATGTGCTGCGAGGTGTGCGGTTTCGCGATTGCCACGCAACACATTTCGGTGGTCAGCTCCGCAGGAAGTCGAGGGTGCGCCGCCACGCAAGTTCCGCGGCCGCCTCGTCATAGCTCTCCGCCACGCCTTGTTCGGCGAACCAGTGGCCGACGCCGTCGTAGTGCCACATCTCGGGTTCGAGTCCCAGCTCGAACAGCTCGGACTCGAGGAGGAGCACGTCGTCCTCGGCGACGAGTTCGTCGTGCTCGGCGAAGTGGCCCTGCACCCGCGCTTGGAGGTCACCGAAGTCGATCGACTGGCTGCCGTAGTAGACGACGACCTTGTCGAAGGACTCTGGTTGACGCGTTGCAGCCCACAGTGCCCACGATGCGCCCATCGAAAATCCCACCACCGCGACCGGACCGGACGGATTGTCCGTCGCCGACCGAAGAGCGAACGCGCTCGACAGCACGAGGTTGGCCGTCGAGTTGGGGTCGGTCGCTGCGAGCTCCACCTCGGCCTCCGCTGCCGTGTCGGGAAGCAGGCCTCCGGTGAGGTCGGGGGCGAGCACGACGAAGCCCTCGTCGCACAGGCGGTTGCAGAAGTCCTTGATGCCGCTGGTCAGTCCCCACCACGAGGACAGGACCAGCACCCCCGGCCCAGATCCCTCGCCGTCATCGCCGGGGCGAACGAGGTAAGCCTGTCCCGCAGATCGCTGGTTCCCGGTCTCGGTCATCGGTACAGCCTGCCACCGACCGCGTCGACCGTTGGACGGTATCGTCGGCTTCGATGACCCGCCGCCTCCTCGACCGCCCCGAGATCGTGGCGCACGACGTCGTCACTCGTGCACTGCACCAGGTGACCGAGGATGGCCTCGGCGACATGGAGTGGGCTGCACCGCTGGAGGCGCTCACGCGGTCACTCGACACCGAGACGCACCTGACCGTCAGCGGACGCCGACGAACCCGCCGACAACTCGTCGACCTCCTCGTAGCGCGATCGTCGAATCGGCGCGAACCACCTGTCGCCACCGACCTCGTGATCACGGGCCTCGACGACGGAGCGGTCGAGGCGCTGACGCACGCGCTCGGAGGAGGGACCAACGCACGACCTCGCTTCGAGACGTCGTTCGTGTCGCGCCGCTTCGAGGAGCAGTGGCACGTCCCCGCCTATGCCGAATGGTGTTCGGGCGAACAGCTCGACGCTCTCATCAGCTCCATCGTCGGTGAGTCACCGGTGATCGGGGGCGTCGACTTCGCCGAGCACCTCCCCGCTGTGCGCGCCACCGCACCCGGAGCCGTCATCGTCGTCGTCGAGTCCGACATCGACTCATTCACCGGCGTCCTCTCGAAACGAAGCGCATCAGCCCGTCGCCGCTACAGCTCCGATGTCGACGACGCCAAGGTCGGGCGGTACTGGCGATGGAGACTGCGCTCGATCGCGGAGCGACTCGCCGACGACGCACCAGACATCGTGGTGCGAGCGGAGGACGTGATCGCCGATCCGATCACCACTGCGAGGAAACTGCCGAAGCCGACAGGTGAGCGCCCAGGAACCGGAGAACCCGACGGGCCAAACCGGGTCTTCGGACTTCAGCGGGGTGTGAGCGTTTCGAGTAGCGCCCAGTTCGGTCGTCCGGCGTAGAGCAGGGCACGTATCCGGTAGTGGGCGAACCGGCGGAACCCGAACGCGACACGCTTCACCTTCTTGATCAGGTTGTTCGCCGATTCGGTGGGCCCGTTGCTGATCCGGGCGTGATGCCAGTTGAGGATCTGGGCTCGCCACGTTGCCAGCATCTTGCCCAACGACCGCACCTCGATCGGTTGGCAGTCGTCGGTGGCGTCATCGATCAGATCATCGAGAAACGACTCCGCGGTCACCGGATCGCCGAGTTCGTAGAACCCACGCAGCGCTTCCTTCGCGTGCCAGATCAGGCGGAGTTCGCCCTTGGGGTCACCGGCCTCCAAGAACCCCATCAGCTTCGCTTCACCGGCCTCATCGAGCCGTTCGTGCGCCTTGGTGAACAGGCGGCGGCCCCGATACAAGGGGTCGTCTTTGCGGCCCCGATGACCGAGGGTCTCGGTCTGGATACGGCGACGGCACTCGTCGACCTTGCGGTTCGCGGCCTGGCACACGTGGAACCGGTCGGCGACCTGCCGGGCCTTGGGCAACGCGTCGGTGAACGTCTTGCGGTACGGGCCCGACATGTCCAACGCACCCCACACCACGCCGGTGCGCCACGACTCGGGTCGCTTCTCGATCCACTCGGTCGCCGGTTTCGCGGTACGGCCTTCGATCATGTCCAACAGTTGGGTTGGCGTGTTCACGCCCACGATCGACGTCGCCCACTCCTTGGTCCGGAACTGGCCGGTCTTGCGGAACAGCGTCTCATCGAGCCCCAGCGCTGCCACCGGCCCGATCCGTTCGGGGTCGTCGATCAACGGTGTCCCATACGCGATCACCGCGTCCATCACGGTGTGCCAATCACACCTGAGTTCGCGGGCCACCTCCGCAACCGCCCTGGCTTCACCGCCGACCTGGCGGGTGACCCGCCGCCCGGCCCGATCGGTCAACTTCGCTCGCGGCCCGGCGATCTTCGGGTTCGTCTCGGTCCACGACCCGGTCGCGCAGTCCGGTTCGGGACAGCACCAGCGACGCTTGTGCCACACCAGCCGTGCCGGCCGCCCGAACGCCGGGAGATCAACCAGGGCGACCGGTCGCCGGTCCTTGACCCGCGCCCTCGTGCCACACCCGCTACACCCGACCGTCACGGCGGTCGTCTCGATGTGGACTTCCAACGGCTCGCCTGGGTCGTCATCGACGACACCCAACACGTTCACGTCGGGCAAGCCGACAAGCAGGGCGCACATGCGCGTAGCGTCTGTTTCCACGGGGGCTCCGGAGGCTCAAGGTGTCAGAACCCCGATTCTCCGAGCCCCCGTACCCTCACCCGCGGATACCCCGCTACCGCCGACACCCCCCGCAAATCCGAAGTCCCAACTAACCCTCCTCGTTGCCAAGGTCAGGAGCACCCGCGGATCCCAGGCCGAATCACCCCCCGGGGAGATGCTCACGTCGAGGTGGGCGAGTCATGTATAGGAGTTGGCAGCAAAATCCAGTAAATCGCCAGCAGAGTAGCGAAAATCCCCAACTGAAGGGCGGTCTCCCAAGAGAAAAGGAACGCAACGAGCGGCCTTCGTCCGTTCTCGGCAAACTCTGCGAAGGCAAAAGCGTTCTGAGCGAACGCCGTGAGTACCCATGCGACAGCACAGGTCCAGAAAGCCAACCACCTTGCAGTGGCCCGCCGAGCCCGGGCTCGTTGGTCCTGCGCGGCTGCGCGACTCGATCCTGCTGCCCCTGCCATCAGCGTGACGAGAGCAAGCCCACCAACTGTTGATGCCTGGATTGCTGTGCCCGAAGTCGCATTAGCATACTCGAACAATAGCATGATCAATTGAACTAATATCCACACTGGAGTTAAAAGCCGAGCATGCCCAATTGTCATCGTGATGTCCCGCCTAAAAGCCCGGGCCGGCTGTTCTGGCGCAGGTATGGCAGTTTGGACCTAGGGTTACCCTCCCGTAGATGGAAGACTGCCCGCGCACGTACGATTCAACGTAGTCCACGATGTTTCCCCGTAGTGAACCCGTCTTGAACGCTTGGCCGATCCTCAGGCCGATTTCGTTGTTGCGAATATCGAACCTTCCATCCGGGTTTGACTCTCCCTTTGGTCTCCATTCCCATGCCTTGCCTAACGATCGCGACCATCGAAAACCAAGCCCCTCCGATACATTCAGCGCGTGCCAAAGGATATGGCGAAAAGCGTCACCGGCTGCCGAATCAGCAGTGCCCCCATAACTCCTTGGGCGACCGTTGCCGAATCTCCTGTTGGCCGCCTCGGTCGCCTGCCGGCCGTTGGAGTTGGCGCGACCGCACGCCAATGCCGAGAACTTGCAGAACCAGACCACGTGCCAGTTATCGACCAGTCCTGTCAGGTCATCCCGATTGATCGGGTCTGCGACGTACATGTAGTCGTTGGGGGTGCCGCCTTCGATGGGGTCTGTGGCGAGGAATCGTCCGAGCGTGGTTTGGTAGGGGCGGGCTCCCATTTCGATGGTGGGTTGGAGGCCGGTTTGGTGTTCGAGGGGTCGTTGGGCTTGGCCGTGCCA
>JAIBBP010000141.1 GCA_019694615.1 Microthrixaceae bacterium
GGGTCAGGTGAGGTTGTGGATCGGGGCGGGTTCGGGCGTGTTGGAGTGGTAGACCGCCCTCCGGATCTCATCGAATACTCCGAGGCTCAGCGCCGCGGCGACGCAAATGCCCCATTGAGCGAGGGTCAGATCGTGTGTCTCGAAAAGCTCGCGCATCGGCTTCAGTTCGACGACGGCGATCTGCAGGAGCGATACCGCACCCAGCGCGGCCCACAGCCACCGGTTGGTGAACGTCGCTCGATTGAAGATGGACCCGACCGACCGGACGTTCAGCGCGTTGACGATCTGGAGCAGCACGAACGCGGTGAACGCCATCGTCGCGGCGGTAGCGCGGTCGTACTCGCCTTCGGCCCAACCCAGGATTCCCAGAGTGAGACCCGCCATGATGACGCCGTGCATCAGAAGCACCGTGATGCGGTGCCGGTTGAGAATGACGGCGTCGCGGGCGCGGGGGATCCGTGACATCACGCCCGGTTTCGGGGCGTCGGTACCGAGGGCCATCGCCGGCGGACCATCCATGATGATGTTGATCCACAGCAGCTGGATCGCTGCGAACGGCTTCGGCAGACCGATCAACTGCGACCCGACCAACGTGAGTATCGCCCCGACGTTGGTGGCGACCTGGAAGCGGACGAACGTGACGATGTTGTCGTAGATCGCCCGTCCCTGTCCGACCGCCGCGACGATGCTCTTGAGCTGGTCGTCGGCGAGGACGACGTCGGCGGCTTCCTTCGACACCTCGGTGCCCGTGATACCCATCGCTACACCGACGTCGGCCTGCTTCAGCGAGGGTGCGTCGTTGACGCCGTCACCGGTCATGGCGGTGACGTGCCCCTGGCCTTGCAGCGCTCGGACAATCCGGAGCTTGTGCTCCGGTGACACCCGGGCGAACACCCCGACTCCCTCGACCCGCTCGGTGAGCTCGTCGTCGGTCCAGACGTCGACGTCGTGGCCAGTCACCGTCTCACCGGAGATCCCCAGCTCGCGGGCGATCGCTGTCGCTGTCGCCGGATGGTCACCGGTGATCATCTTTACCGAGATGCCAGCCTCGTGCGCGGTGGCGATCGCTTCGCCGGCCTCGGGGCGCGGGGGATCGGCAAGTCCGATGAGCCCGACGAGCTCGAGATCACTGACCTGAGCGATCAACGCCTTCTGGTCGAGCCCGTCGACCGAGCTCCGCGGGACGAGCTTGCGGCAGACGGCGAGCACCCGGCGTCCTTGCGACGCGGCTGCTTCTACTCCTGTGTTGACTCGGGTGTGCCAGGCGTCGTCGAATGCGACCGTGCTGTCGCCGGTTGCCACCGTCGCGCACCGCTCGGCCAGGCGGTCGATGGCGCCCTTCACGGCGATCTCGACCGTCGACGGGTCGTCGGTGGTCACGACCGTCGCCATGAACTTGCGGCCGGAGTCGAACGGAACCTCGGCAAGACGTTCACGACGAGCGCGGAGCGCAGAGGCGTCGATCCCCGAGCGAGCAGCGAGGCGCACCACACCGACCTCGGTGGGGTCGCCGACCTCACGGTCGCCCACTCCGTCGCCGTTGCCGCCGATCGTCACGACGGCATCGGAGGCCAGCGTCGCCGTTTCGAGCACCGACTTCACCGTCGGAAGCGCGGTGACCGAGGCGGTCGTAGCGTCGGTGACCTCGTGGCGTTCGCCGCCGACCTGCACCTCCACGGCCGACATGCGGTTCATCGTGAGCGTGCCGGTCTTGTCGGAACAGATGACCGATGTGGACCCGAGCGTCTCGACGCTGGACAGGTTCTTGGCAATCGCTCCGTGCTTGGCCACCTGGTGAACGCCGAGAGCGAGGGTCACGGTCACCACCGCCGGAAGCCCCTCGGGCACGGCGGCGACTGCAAGGCCGATGGCCGACCCGATGATGTCGGACAGCTTGTCGCCGCGAGCCAGCCCGACGACGAGGTAGGTGACCATCGCGACACCGGCAACTCCGGCGAGACGTTTGCCGAGGCCGTCGAGCTGGCGGGCCAGGGGTGTCTCGGTGTCGTCAGCGCTGGTGAGTAGGTCGGCGATTCGTCCCATTTCGGTGGACATCGCTGTGGCGGTTACGACCGCCTCGATCCGTCCACGGGTGATCGTCGTGTTCATCCACACCATGCACGACCGGTCGCCCAGCGGTGCACCGGCGTCATCGACGGACTCGTCGGTCTTGTCGACGGCGAGCGACTCGCCCGTCAACGACGACTCGTCGGCCTCACCGTCGATGCAGAGCAGGACTCGGGCGTCGGCGGGTACGCGGTCGCCCGCTTCCAGCAGCACGATGTCGCCGGGAACCAGCGAGTCGGCGTCGACGTCGTGGACTTCACCACCGCGGCGCACCCGGGCCGTCGCGCTGAGCATCGCCTTGAGTGCATCGAGCGAGCGTTCGGCCCGGGCCTCCTGCACCACGCCGAGGATCGCGTTGATGACCAGGACCGAACCGATGACGATGGCGTCCTTCAGATCGCCGACGGCGGCGGCCAGCACCGCGCCGACAGCGAGAACTGCAACCAGCACTGACCGGAACTGGTCGATGAAGCGCTTCCAGAGCGGTGTTGGTGGGGTGCTGGCGAGGCGGTTGGGGCCGAACCGGTCGAGCCGTTGCGCGGCGTCGGCGTCGCTGAGGCCGGCGCCGGTGCTTCCGAGTTGGGAGACGACCTCGTCGACCGGAGTCCCCCACGGCGCGACGACACCGCCCGGTGGGGCGGTGTCAGTGGCGTGCGTATGGTCAGTGGTGCTGCTCATCCGGTCACTCCTGTTCCGGCCGGTGTTGGGGTCGGATGCGCCGTCCGACGAAGATCCCGCGGTGTGATGTAGCCGACGAGACGGTCAGGCTCAGACACGAGGATGAACCCGCTGGGCGAGGCGGCGAATGCGTCACCGAGGTCGGTCGACGGGCTGACCACCCCCAGGGAAGTCGCGGGGATGGCGAGCGCGGACATCGGCACGCCGGACGCGCTCATCGGGGCGACGGCGGCGACGGCGGCCATCGGAACGAGTCCGGTGGCCCGTTGGTCGTGATCGGTGAGCAGGATGACCTCCGTGGGTGAGGGGTTGGCGGGGAGCCAGTAGTGAACGAAGTCGTCAATCGACAGGTCCGCATTGACGGACATGGGTAGGGGACGGGCGATGTCGCCGGCACGAACACCGGCCAGCTCCAACGCCTCCTGCGCCTGCGCCCGTGCCTGGGTAGCGGAGGACATGATGAACCATCCGATGAGCGCGGTGAGGAACCCGGAACCGCCGAGAAACATGGTGACGACGCCGAGGGCGATCACGAGCCCGCCGACCACTCGACCGGAGTTCGCCGCGATGACGGTCGAACGGTGGCGGTTACCGGTTCGCCACCAGATGAGCGAGTGGAGGACTCGCCCGCCGTCGAGTGGGAAACCTGGGAGCAGGTTGAAGATCCCGAGGCCGACGTTCACGATCGCCAACCACGCGAAGAGCCTCGCTGGTACGCCGAAGCCCGCTGCTGCGACCCCGAACGCTGCGCCGAGCGTCACCACTCCGATTGCCAGACTGGCCAGCGGGCCGACGACCGACACTGCCAACTCGTCCTGCCAGCGCCGGGGCTCGACCTCCAACTCGGCGACACCGCCGAGCGCCCACATGCTCACCCTTCGGACTCCGATGCCTCGCCGACGGGCCATGAGCGCGTGAGAATACTCATGGACGATCAGCGACGAACCGAACAGGAACGCGGCCAGCCCACCGATCAGGAGGACCGAGGTCAGGCTCCCGTCGAGGCCGACGATCGCAGGGGTGCTCATGGCGACGAACCCCGCCGTGAGTACCGCCGACCAGTGCAGGTGCAACGGAATGCCGAATAGCGTGGCGATGGGGCGTGACGAGCGTCTGAACACGGCTGGACTCCTTCGGAACGTCGAATGAACGAACCGAAGGTCTTCCCCACCACGACCTGCTCGTACCGTCGGATTCCCGTTTCGGGGACCCTCGCGTTGAGTCGTGGTGTCCGGCACCGGGTCGAGTCTGGGACTCGGTTCCGTGATGACGATGCCGGAACTTGTGGGGTACTCCCCTTCGCTTGCGGAACCACCCTACCTGAGCCGGACGCTGTGAACCGGTGACGTTTGGCTCACTACCTGAGCGGGCGTTCAGTTCTCGAGAAGGGATCGGCCGCCTGGCTCGCTGAGAGTGTCAGTGCTCGCGTCGATGATGGTCCCATGCAGTCGTCGTCGCTTCGCTTCTCCGAGTCGGTCCGGGTGCTCTCCGACGCCGCCCGGCGACTCGGGTGGGTCGTCCCGGCGTTTCGCAGTCCGCCACAACGCCCAGACGTCGATCGTGCACTCCGGCGGCGAGGCGACGGACACGTCACGATCGCCGTTCGTCTCGCCGGCCGCCCGTTCGCAGCGGTTCAGGCCGACCTGATCGACGCCTTGCTGATCGTCAACGAGATCGTGGGTGCCGACGCCCAGTCCTCGCGGCGTTCGCTGTGGAACGCGCTGGCGCTGGCGGGCCAGGTCGACGGCTCACCGGCCCTGCTGGCCGCGTAGCAGCGGCTAGATGCCGAAGTTGGCGTCGGCGGCGGTGGCCACGTCGTCGTCTTCGCCGATGGTCTCGACCTCCGCCGACGCCTGACGACCGTAGAGATAGAGGAGAAGCTCGACGGCCGGGCCGCGGATCTCGACTACACGCGAGCCCTTCCCAACTCGATGGGATGAGTCAACTGCGCCCGTTGCGTGCAGTTGCAAGGAGATGTCTCCGATGCGGGCCCGGCGGAGGATCAGCCCGGACAGCTGCTTGATCTTCTGCCAGATCGCCTCGTTCAGGTCGTCGATATCGTTGCGAGGCCCCAACCCGTTGGGGCGGCGAAGGTCCTCGTGATGCACGGTGAACTCGATCAGGCTCATGGCTGATCGAACCGCTGGGATCGACAGCGGGCCTGGCGGAGGGTTGCGAACTCGGGCAACGACCGCCTCGAATCCGCGCTTCTGTTCTCTCGCCATGAGCGCCTCGGTGAACCCCTCAAAGGGGCCGCCGAACAGGATCCCCGGCGCCGACAGCGGGTTCCGCTCACGAACGGAGAGGTGCGCCGCGAGATCGAACGCCGTCCAGTCCCCACAGAGCGTTGGCGCATCGGGGCCGAGTCCGAGCATCAGGTTGCACAGACCGTGGCGCTCTCGCAGGTCGAGGTCGTCGCTCATCGACGCCGAACCTACACCCGGCGCGCGGGCGCCCCGTCGTGGCGGGTCGACCTGCTGTCTGGTCCGGCCGTTCGGTGGGTAACGAACGTCATGGATTCCTCGGGTCGTGTGAACCTTGCCGCGCCGATCTGGAACGTCCGCGGCAATCGCTCGGCGACGATGGAGTTCGAGGCGACGACGTCCTCGCCGCGGAACACCCGGGACTTCGTCGGACGGATGGCCCGCGGATGGGGTCTCGGCGACGTCGGCTCTCTCGCCGAGCTACTCGTGAGTGAGGTCGTGACAAATGCCGTCGAACACGGGACGTCCGGTGGGGTGGTCGAGGTCGTGGCGTTGCCGGCGGGGCTGCGGGTTGCGGTGACGGACCGTTCGGAGGGCCATCCGGAGATGCGCCATCCGGGCAATATGGAGCCGACGGGTCGCGGGCTTGCGATCGTGGACCGACTCAGCCGGTGGTGGGGGGTCGAGCGAGCGGCGGGCGGCAAGACCGTCTGGTTCGAGGTCGACGACCTTGACCTCACCAACGCCTGGTGACCACTCGATCCGCCCGGGCGAAGCACCCCACTCGTTCGGCCGGGTGAACCGTGATTGTCGTTGATACGATCGAACCATGGTCACGGAGCAGTCGCCGTCGTTCAGCGTCGCCATCTCCGACGACGGCGAGTTCGTGACGATTCGGGCCTCCGGTGAGATCGACGTGGCGACCGCGCCCGAGCTCGAGGAGCAGATCGTCGGCCATATCGAGCGAGGGGCGGCCGTGGTGCTCGACCTCGGGGGAGTCACCTTCATCGATTCCTCAGGGCTGCGGACCTTGGTCAACGGTCGCCAGCGGGCGGAGGACAACTCCACCCGGTTCACGCTTGCGGGCCGAAGCGCCGCGGTGGACCGGCTGCTGCACGTGACCGGGCTGGACACCGTTTTCAGCGCCGGCTGACCCTTGACGCTGGGACGATCTCAGCCCGCTGAACTACGACGCGCCTGACGTTCCGGCGCTTGACCCAGGAGGTGCAGTGAGCGAACTGGTCACGGAACCGGCTTTCGAAGGATCAATCGCCATCACCATCGCCCCCGATGTCCGCCTGGTGCGGCCGGTTCGGTTGGCGGTCGGGGGCCTGGCTTCGCTCGCCGGCTTCGACGTCGAGGCAATCGAGGATCTGCGCATAGCGGTGAACGAGTTGACGGCCACGCTCATCGAGCGTGGCGACGGCAGCGACCTCCGACTCCGCTTGTCGGTGCTCGAGCACGGCACGATCCGCATCGAGGGTTCGACCGGATTGGCCGTCCCCTCGACAGCGAGCGATCGGTTCGCTCTCAGCGATCAGATCCTCTCCGTTGTTGCCGATGCCCACGGATTCGCGGACGAGGGAGGCATGGTGACGGCCTGGCTCGATCGCGCTCAGGTGAATTGGCCCGACGACGACGACGGGGGCGGTGACGAGTCATCGTGAGTTCGTCCTCCCGCGAATCGGGTGACTCGCCCGACGTTGTCGAGGAGTTCCGTCGATGGCGCGAGTCGGGCGACCGGGCCGACCGGGACCGGTTGGTCGTCGCCCACCAGTCGATCGCGCATGCCTGTGCCCGGCGGTTCGCGTCCCGCGGTGAGCCACTCGACGATCTCGTGCAGGTGGCGATGCTCGGCCTCGTCAAGGCTGTCGAGCGCTTCGAGCCCGACAAGGGCATACCCTTCGCCGGGTTCGCCGTTCCGACGATCACTGGCGAGCTGCGGCGTCACTTCCGTGATGCGACCTGGGCGGTACACGTCCCGCGGCGGGCCAAGGATCTGCACGTTCGAATGCCGGCCACAGTTGAACGATTGCGTGTAGCGCTCGGCCGACCGCCGACGCCTGATGAGCTCGCCGAGGACCTTCGGTGTCCGATCGAGGATGTGCTCGACGCGCTCGACGCTGGTGCGGCGTATCGCTCGGCCTCGACCGACACGCCGGAGGGTTTTCACGCGGCGTCGATGTCGCAGATGGCAAACGGGGAAGCCGGCCTCGTCAACGAGGACCGAGTGCTCATCGAGGAGCTGATGATGACGCTGCCGGACCGTCAGCGCCGGATCGTCTGGCTCCGCTTCTTCGAGGACCTCAGTCAGGCGGAGATAGCGGCGATCGTAGGCACCAGCCAGGTCCACGTCTCGCGGCTTCTTCGGGAGGCACTGCGCGGCCTGCGGGCCAAGGCGGATACCGACTGACGGGGTGTGCCACCCGTTGCACGAGCGCCCGTCGGCATCGGTATTTGTTCACGTGCGAGGGCCTGATGCCGATAAGTGTCGCATGCACGGAGACGCGCACGGCCCACTCTGCCCCGACCGCGGGGGCCTCGATCGAGCGGCCGATGCGGCGCCGGAAAGCCGGGGGGAAGAGCCGGAGGGCTTTTGGTTTCGACTGGTGCAGGACTCGCCGAATCCGATCCTGGTGCTCGACGCCTCGTACCGGTGTGTGTTCGCTTCGCGATCGATGACCGCCGAGACAGGCGTTGCGGAGGAGACTCTGCTCGGTAGAGGGTTGGCATCGATCGTCGTCGATGCCGACGGATCCAGTATCGACGAGAGGTTGGATCGCACTGAAGTCGGCGTGTGGGCTCACTTCGGGGTTTCCCTCGCGACCGCGAGCGGAGAGACGCTCCACACCCGGGCGATCGCTCGACGCGATGTTCGCGATGGCGAGCCGGTGTACATCGTCGTGCTGAGGTCGGTGATGGCCAACGGAACGGCGGAGAGTGCTCTGCGACGCCGCGTCGATCTGGAACTGCTGCTCGAGCGGGTTCAACACCGGTTCATCCACGCCGTCCCCCTGGAGATACCGGCCGTCATCTCGTGGGCGTTGGAGGAGGTGGGGAGGTTCCTCGGCGCCGACCGCAGTTACGTCCTGACCTTCGATCACGATGCCCGCACCGAGACGATGATCCACGAATGGGTGCGACCGGGCACGGAGCCGGAGCTGGGCGAGTACGTCGACGTGTCGTGGGACCTCGTGCCGGCGGCGACCCGACGCAACAACGACCTGTGGGTGAGCGCGGTGCCCGACGTCTCAAAGCTGGAAGGGGAGTGGGAACTCGACCGCCAGTTCTTTGAGGAGTCGGGGCTGCGTTCGATCCTGGAGCTGCCAATCATCGTTGACGGTCACCCTGTCGGCGGTCTCGGGTTCGACTGGCTGCATGAGCTCGCGGACTGGACCGAGGACGACCTGACGCTGCTGGGGATGTTCGCGTCGACCTTCGCCCAGCTGCTCGGCCGCGAGGCTGCCGAACGCGAGTTGACCTTTCGCGCGCACCATGACGACCTGACCGGCCTGCCGAATCGCGTCGGCCTGCTCGCCCGGCTCCAGGACTCGCTCGACTCGCATCGGTCAGCTGATGTGATCGGCGTTGTCGTCGTCGACGTCGACCGGTTCAAGGTCGTGAACGACTCTCTCGGCAACGCGGCGGGAGACGAGCTGCTGCGACTCGTGGGCGCACGAATCCGCGGAACGGTACGGCCAACCGAGAGCGTTGCACGGCTCGGTGGAGACGAGTTCGCCGTCGTGATCTCAGGCCCGGACGAGTGGGCGATTTCGCGTACGGCGAACCGGGTGCGCGAGGAGCTGGCTCGGCCCTTCGAGTTCCGGGGCCGCTCGTACCGACTCACCGCAAGCTGTGGCATCGCGACGACCTCCGATGGCCTGCTCCCCGCTGAGGAGTTGTTGCGACGCGCCGGCGCGGCGATGTACCACGCCAAAGAACTCGGTCGAGCCCGCCAGTCCACGTTCGACATTGAGCTGGAGCAGCGACTCGCAGACCGACTCGTCTTGGATCAGGAACTTCGTGTCGCCCTGGAGCGTCGCGAGTTCGAGGTGCACTACCAGCCCGAAGTGGACCTGGAGAGCGGTCGGATCGTGGGCGCCGAGGCGTTGCTGCGCTGGAGGACCGATGGAGCGCTGCGCGACGCCTACACCTTCATCGACGTGGTGGAGGAGACCGGGCTCATCGTGCCGGTTGGGCGGTGGGTTCTCGACGAGGCGTGCCGGATGGCTGCCCGCTGGAGGTCAATGGGAGTCGATCCGGACTTCGTGATGCGAGTGAACCTCTCGCCACGCCAGCTCGAGGACCCGGACCTCGTCGATCTCGTCGGTTCGGCGCTCGCTCGGTATGGCCTCGATCCTCACAACCTCTGTCTGGAGATCACCGAAACGGCGCTCATGACCGACGCCGAGGCGTCCCTCGCTGTTCTCCAGCGTCTCGACGCTCTCGGCGTTGCGTTGGCTATCGACGACTTCGGAACCGGGTATTCGTCGCTCAGCTACCTGAAGCGGTTCCCCGTCGACATCTTGAAGATCGATCGTTCCTTCGTGGATGGGCTTCCCGTCGACGATGAGGACGCCGCCATCGTGTCGACCGTCGTCTCGCTGGCCTTGTCGTTGGGCATGACCGTCACTGCCGAAGGGGTCGAGACTCCCGAACAGGCAGACACGCTGGTCGGGCTCGGGTGCGGGCGTGGCCAGGGCTGGTTGTACTCGAGGGCGGTGCCACCCGGCGTCGTGGAGTCAGGGTTCATCGACGTCCGGCCGGTCTGACCGGTGGTGGCAGGATGACCTGATGCATATGCGATCGGGTTCCGCCACCGCCGACGTCGCCCTTCAAGGGGGCCGGCTCTCGTCGCTGGTCGTCGGCGACCTCGAACTCCTGGTGACGTCGGGGGAGAAGCCGACCCGATGGGGATCGTTCCCGATGGTGCCGTGGTGCGGTCGGCTCCGCGACGCCCGGCTGACGTTCGACGGGCGGTGCTACGAG
>JAIBBP010000066.1 GCA_019694615.1 Microthrixaceae bacterium
GGGGAGGGCGTCGTGGTGTTCGACCGCTCGACGATCACGACCAACGTACGGATCGGTCGGCACACCCACCTCAACGTCGGGTGCGCCGTGCAGCACGATTCGGTGGTGGGCGAGTTCGTCCAGATGAGTCCGGGAGTGCTGGTCAACGGCGACTGCGTCATCGAGGACGACGTGTTCCTGGGATCGGGCGCGATCGTGACGCGCGGCTGTCGAGTGGGTGCCGGAGCACGGGTCGGTGCCGGCGCGGTCGTGCTCGATGACGTGCCGGCCGGAGCGCTCGTCGTGGGAGCACCAGCGACCCCACCGCGCTGACGGTAGGGTCGCGTACAAATCTAACGGCAGGTGTTAAATTTGCACAATGGCTCAGATTGTCCGCCACCTTGAGGAGACTGTTGCGGCGAGGTTGCGTACCAATGCCGCTGTGGTCCTGTTGGGGCCGAGGCAGGTGGGCAAGACGACGATGGCGCGGGATCTTGCCGAGCGGTGGCCGACCGGCTCGACGTATCTCGACCTGGAACGCCCGGCCGATCGTCGGAGGCTCGACGACGCCGATGCGTACCTTCGCTCCCAGGTGCCGCGGCTGGTCGTGCTCGACGAGGTGCATCGCGTCCCCGGTCTCTTCGAAGTGCTCCGCGGGGTGATCGACGAGAATCGGCGCGCCGGAATGGCCAACGGCCAGTTCCTCCTGCTCGGCTCGGCATCGCTCGACGTGATCCAGCTCTCCTCCGAGAGCCTGGCGGGTCGTGTGGCGCATCTGGAGTTGGGGGGCGTGACAGCCGACGAGGCGGCCGTGGCGGGGATCGACGCCGACACGCTGTGGTTCCGCGGCGGGTTCCCGCTCAGCGTCACTGCACCGACCGATTCCGACTCCGCTCAGTGGAGGGCCGACCTGGTGCGCTCCTACCTGGAGCGCGATGTGCCGATGTTCGCGCCACGGATCCCCGCCGAGACGCTCCGACGCCTCTGGACCATGCTCGCCCACCACAGCGGTGGCATCCTCAACGCGAGTCGCCTCGCTGCCGGGCTTGGTGTGAGCAGCCCAACGGTGGGTCGCTACGTCGACCTGTTAACTGACCTCGGGCTCCTTCGGCGTGTCCCAGCGTGGCACGCCAACCTCGGCAAGCGGTTGGTGAAAGCGCCGAAGGTCTACGTGCGCGACACGGGTCTGTTGCATTCGCTGCTGGAGCTCGATGACCTGAACGCCGTGCTTGGCCATCCGTCGGCGGGCCCGAGCTATGAGAGCTTCGTGGTCGACAACGTGATCGCCGCCGCGGGAGGGCGGTTTCAGGCGCATCACTACCGGACCGCCGTGGGTGACGAGGTCGATCTGGTGTTGGTGCGCGGAGGACGACCGGTCATCGGCGTCGAAATCAAGCGATCCACGTCGCCGACGCCGAGCAGCGGCACCCGGCGCGCGTTTCGAGACCTGGCGGTCGACTCTGCCTACCTCGTCCACCCCGACACCGGTCCCGCCTACGACAGCGACGGGTTGACCGTGATCGGGCTCACCGAGCTGGTGCAACGCCTCCGCGCCGATCACGATTGACGTCGGACCGGGCTCTGGGTCGGTTGCGCTGCGAACTCGCTCATCGTCGGTGCACATCGTCGCGATCCCATGTGATGGCACCGATCTGCATTCCCGTCCCGCTCGCCATGATCGCCTCTTCGGCTGCCCACACGTCCTCGTAGCGCACCTCGGAACCGACCAACTCGGAGAGGAACTCGGTCACGATCGCGGAGACTGACGTGTCGTGTTGAGATGCGAAAGCTCGGACGCGCCGCGCCAGGTCGTCGGGGATCGACAAGGTGATCCTGCGCGTTGCCATCGGAGGCGTTGTACCACGGCGTCACGTCGGCCGCGCCAACAAGGCGGCCATCAACGCCATTGCCCCCACAATCGCGACCGCGGTCCACCAGGCCGGGATCGACTCGATGTGGGCGACCAACCGAGAGCCCACTGCAACGCAACCCACATGTGCGACGACGACCGCCGTCCGAAACCCGATCGGCAATGTGTCGATCCGTGGCCGTGCGACAAGCATCGCGGGCCACGCCATGCAGCACACTGCTCCGGCGATGGCGTTCGTCCTTCCCGCTGAGCCGACCACCGTGACGACTGTCGCGAGCGCGAGCATCGTCGCCCAGTCGAAGCCGTTGAGCCCGGCTCGGCCGACCCATCGGAGCGTGAGTGCGGCGAGGAGCACTGTCGCCCCGACCAGCGGTGCTTCGGTGTCGGGCAGCGTGGCCCAGAGGCCGACGAGCATCGTGGCGGCGACGACGGGGCCGACCGAAAGCGTGGATCGTGGCTCGGAAGCTGCTGCGGGCCGCGCCGTTGCCGTGAACCCTCCGATGATCGCCACGACGCCGATCGCGGCGACCGGGTTGTCCCACTTCACGAGCCCTTGCGACTGCAGCATCGCGACGGCGGCGGAAGCCGGAACGGCGATGTCGATCCCTCGTCGCCGCGTCCACGGACCCCACGGTGGGCACGCGAGCGCGGCCCCCACCACAGCCCCCACAACTCCGAGCCACACGTGCCACCGCTCGAAGTCGATCACGGTCGCGCCCGGCGTGCGGTCGCCAGGCCCCGGAGGTAGCGAACCCGGTCACTCGTGCTGCGCAGCGAGAGCAACCCGGCGACGACGTCGTGTCGGAACGTCCGTTGGGACCGGGACAGCGCTCGACCGGCGAGCCCTTCCCGCACCGTCGGCCTCACGCCGGCCACCATGTCGAGCTGCTCGTCGCCGATCGCATGAGCGCCGAGTTCCCGCTCCACTGCCCTCAGCGCAGCAGCAAACGTGCCGGGCACCCCCCACTCCCGCGCCAACGCCAGGCCGCT
>JAIBBP010000149.1 GCA_019694615.1 Microthrixaceae bacterium
CCGAAGCACGATCCGAAGCAGAGAAAGCGGAACGCGACCGTCGGGTACGGCGGGAGCGGAATCTCCGGTTCTGGTACGGCAACGGTGCCGGACACGCCGAGGTTCGTGGCCCGGTCGCGGACGTGAAAGCGTTCGAAGCGTTGATCCAACGCGAGGTCGACCGTGCGTTCCGAGCCAACCGTGCCCCCGACAAGCGGGAAGGCCGTGGAGCGTACGCGTTCGACGCGTTGATGAACCTCGGACGAACCAGCACAACCGGTGCCACCGGCGCCACCGGTGACGGTCCCACCGGTGACGGTCCCGGCCGTGGGCGTTCGGGTTGGGTGCCGCTCACCCGGTTGACGCTCGTACGCGTCGATCTCGCCGCGCTGATGCGCGGTTGGGCGGGTGTGGGCGAACTGTGTGAGATCGGTGGTGTCCCGGTGTCGGTCGACGAGTTGCGCCGGGTCCTCGGCGAATCAGTCGTTCAACTGGTGTTGACCAACGGTGAAGCAGTCGTCGATGTGGTGAACCTGCATCGCAAGCCAACGGTGGCGCAACGGATCGCGAAACTGTTCACCGATTCGTGCTGCACCGCGCAAGGGTGTGACCGTGCCGCCCGTTTGGAGTTCGATCACCGCCACGACTGGGCCCGGGTCCAGACCACCGAGTTGGCGAACCTCGATCTGTTGTGTGATCACCACCACGATTTGAAGACCTATGAGGGCTGGCAGCTCGTCGACGGGACCGGGCGACGCCCCATGGTCCCACCGTCAGATACCCGCCACCCCAACCCCGCCGGTGCCGGTGCCGGTGCCGAGGCGGGGGCGGGGGACGCCGGGAGCGCAGGGAGGACCGCCAGGAGGTCCGACGATGCCGGGCCACCTGCCGGGCCTCCTGTCGGCGGTGATCGGCCAGGGGCTGCTGATCTGGTCGAGCGGCTCGAACAGATCCGAGCCCGAGAAGCCGAACGGCGGGCACAGAACTCCGGCCAGGACAGCCTCTTCGACACCGGCTGACACGAACAGGAAGCGGCGCTGACAGCGGAGGGATCGTGACCTCGAGGCGAGGCCACAGCTTCGACGCGAGCGCGTTGACCGACCCGAGGCGGCTGCTCGCCGAGGGATTTGCCCTACAAGACCCCGACGGCGCGTTGCCAGGCCGACACCTCGCTCACGATGCCGTCAGCAGTGAGGCCGAGCGTGGCGAGGAGGTGGTCAGGCTTGTCGTGTTGCAGATAGGCCGAGGGCACACCGAGCACCCGAATGGACGGACCGTCCACTGGGGCGAGGTCGCGCAGCGCGTCGGCGATGGCGGATCCCACCCCGCCGTCGCGGAGGCCGTCCTCGATGGTCACGACTAGGCGGTGACGCGCCGCGTCGGCGAGCATGTCGGCATCGAGCGGCTTCACGACCCGTGGATCCCAAACGGTGACCGACGCGCCCGACTCGGCGAGCATGTCAGCGGCGATCGTCGCCGCCTCGAGCATCTTGCCGACGCCGATGATGCAGATCTCTTCGCCGTCGCGAACCCGGCGGCCGACGAGGCCCGCACCGACCTCGGCGCCGCTGCCCTCTGGCGGCATCGTCTTCGGGAACCGGATCGCAGCCGGTCCGGTGCAGAGCTCGATGGCATCGCGGAGCATCTGGCCGACCTCGGCCGATGATGACGGAGCGAAAACAGTCATGTCAGGCACTTTGGTGAGCAGAACCATGTCGAGCACACCGTGGTGTGAGGCGCCGTCGTCACCGGTGATGCCGGCGCGGTCGAGGGCGAAGATCACTGGCTGTTGGTGAAGACCGACGTCGAGGTTGACCTGGTCGATCGCTCGGGTGAGGAACGTGGAGTACACCGCGAACACCGGACGAAGACCGCCCATGGCCATACCGGCAGCGGCGGTGACGGCGTGCTGCTCAGCGATGCCGACGTCTATCAGCCGGCCGGGAAACCGCTCGCCGAAGGGGAGCAGGCCCGTGGAGTCGGGCATGGCTGCCGTGATGGCGACCAGCTCCGGGTGGCGTTCGCCTTCGACCAGCATCGCCTCGCTGAACGCAGCCGTGTACGAGCCGGGCTTGACCTCGCCCATGTCGTGCATCGCCTTCACCGTGTCGTTCTCGGCAGGCGCGTACCCCCGGCCCTTCTGGGTGAGTACGTGCACGACGACAGGGCCGTCGATGGACTGCGCGTTGCGCAGTGCCCGTTCGAGGCCGGCGATGTCGTGACCATCGAAGGGGCCGACGTACTTCACCCCGAGGTTCTCGAAGAACGCCGGCGGCTCGAGAATCTCCCGCACGGCTGCCTTGGCGCCGTCGACGCCCCGTTCGAGATAGCCGCCGACCATCGGCAACTCGCTCAAAGCCTTCTCGAGCCGAGCCTGCTGGCGGCGGTACATCGGGTTGGATCGGAGTCGCGAGAGGCTCTCGCCCAGCCGGGAGACGGTTGGGGCGTAGCTTCGACCGTTGTCGTTGAGTACGACGATGACGTTGCGGCCGGAATGGCCGAGGTTGTTGAGCCCCTCATAGGCCATGCCACCGGTCATCGACCCGTCCCCAATCACGGCGACGATGTGCCGCTTCGGGTCGCCGGCGAGATGTTGAGCGGTCGCGAGGCCGTGCGCGTAGGACAACACGGTCGACGCGTGGGAGTTCTCGATCCAGTCGTGGGGCGACTCGGCGCGGCTGGGATAGCCAGAGAGCCCGCCCGGCTGCCGTAGCGAGTCGAACTCGCCACGCCGGCCGGTGACGAGCTTGTGGACGTATGCCTGGTGGCCGGTGTCCCACAGGATCAGGTCGTTGGGGGAGTCGAAGACCCGATGGAGGGCCAACGTGAGTTCCACCGCACCGAGGTTCGAACCCAAGTGCCCTTTCGCTCGCGTCGCCGCTTCGACGACGACTGTGCGGATCTCCGCGGCGAGTTGTTCGAGCGCCGGTTCGTCGAGACGGCGCAGGTCGGCCGGGCCGTCGATGGAGTCCAGAAGCATCCGAGAGGCACCTCCGCCTCGAGCGCGCACGTTGCACACCCTGTCTCGTGTCAGGAACCCAAATCTAGGACTCACCGCTGGGCGGTGTGACATCGCTGGTGTGAGGATTCTGCGAACCCTGATCGGGGACAGGCGGTACCGGCTGACGGCCACCGAACGCGAATGCAGGTGCGCCGAAGGCGCTCGTAGCGATCGTGAGCGCGTAGACCACGAGTCCGAGCGTGATGGACAGCGCGCGCGGCGCGCCGACCGCACCGAAGAACACCACGAAGATCCCCTCGCGTACTCCGAGGCCGCCGAGTCCGACCGGCAGGTTCTGCGCGATCGCTGCGGCAGGGAAGAACGCAAAGGCGACCCCGATGCTGACCTCACCCACACCGATCGCCTCGGCCGCCATCCACACGGCGACACACTGAAGTGTCTGGAAAGCCGCGCCGACCACGACCACCTCGGCGCTGACCTTCGGGTTGCGCCGTAGCGCATCGACGCCGACGTGCACCGCGACGAGGAACCGTCGCCACCCCGACACGTTCCCGACCGACGTGCCGAAGCGGCGGTTCGCTGCGACGAGCAGGATCGTGATCAGTGCGGCGAGGGTCCCTGCGTCGATGGCGATGGCGAGGGAGGTTGCAGAGCCGAGCGATCGGAGATCCGGCTGGAGCGCCATGGCGGTTGCACTGATGAGCGGCAGCACCAACCAGCCGGTCATTCGTTCGATGGTCACGGACGCGAACGCTGTGGGGTGATCGTCGAGGTCGCGACCGAGCCGGGTCACACGGACGACGTCGCCGCCGAACGCTGTGGGCAAAACGTTCGATACGAACTGACCTGCGAGAAAGTGGCTGAGCATCCGACGGTACGGCGGAGCTGGTCGAATCGCCGAGAGAACACGCTGCCAGCGGAGCGCCGAGAGCACGAACGCCAACGCCATGGTCGTCGCGGCGCCTGCAAGCCATGCCGGCGACGAGGAGGACCACCGGGGCCCGAGGTCGGCCCACTTGACGTCCGGCAACCGCCAGACCAACACGGCGAGGAGGGCCGCGCTCAACGACACCCGGAGCGCGATGGTGAACGCCGGCGAATGGCGCGGAGCGATCGCCTCGTCGTCGTGGGTCAGCTCGTCTGCCAGTTCGGCTGTGCTGGCACCGAGCAGGTGGAGATCCTGATCGATACCGCCAGTATCCCAGTCGAGGCCACGCCCCTGTGCCCGATCCCGTTCGCCAGCTACCGTCTCCGCATGGAGACGGTCCCCTATCACCTCCCCGAGATTCGCCTCGACGTTCTCGAAGCGGGCTGCGGCGGTGCCCCGCTGCTCCTCGTGCATGGTTTCACGGGCTGCAAGGAGGACTTCGCGGAGGAGGTCGACCTCCTCGCCGATCTGGGATATCACGTGGTTGCGCCGGATCTTCGAGGTCACGGCGACAGTGAGGCCCCACCGGACGAGGACGCCTACGGGCTGCGACGGTTCGCCGATGACGTCCTCTCACTCGCCGACGCGCTCGGCTGGATGAATTTCGACCTGCTCGGGCACTCGATGGGCGGAATGGTGGCGCAACTCGTCGTGCTCGGTCATCCGGACCGGGTCTCCCGGCTGATTCTCATGGACACACACCACGGCGTCGTTGACGGGCTGGATGCGGAACTCGTCGAGATCGGCGTCGAACTGGCGCGTCACGAGGGATTGGAAGTGATCCAGCAGGTCCTGCAAATGGGCAACGACCCGCTGTCGAACCCCGCCTTCGAGCGGGCCTGCGCCGAGCGTCCCGGCTACCGCGAATGGTCGGAGAGCAAGATGCTGCGGTGCTCTCCCGCCATGTACGCAGCGTTGTTGCAGGAGATATCCACCGTCACCGACCGGCTCGACGAACTCGCCGCGGTGTCGGTGCCCACGCTGGTTCAGATCGGTGAGCTCGATGCGGCGTTCTACGACGCGTCGCATCGCATCGCGGCCCGGATCGAGGGCGCGGAGCTCGTGGTGCATCCCGGGGCAGGTCATTGCCCGCAGTTCGAGGCGACGAACTCGTGGCGCACGTCCCTTCACTCGTTTCTCGGCACGAAGGCATCGGCTGTCGGCTCCCGCGTCGTCGGGGCCTGACACGCCGTCGGGGTCGACCAGGCCCGCCCCGCTGGGATGCACCCGATGATCAGTCGGCGATGCGGAGCGCAACCGCGGGGCGGATGCGCCCGACGGCGCGAGCGGGTTGGGCAGCAGCCGCCAGCGCGAACGCGGTGGGTATGAGGGCGATGGCGATCAACGGCACGACCGCCACGGAGAACGATCCTGCGGCCAGCGAGAAGGCTGTCGAGTTGACGACCACCTGATACGCCGTGATCATGCCGAGCGTCGTGCCGATCAGCACTCCACCGGCGGCGATGAACAGCGCCTCGATCAGGAACGCCCGCGCCACGACGCGACCTTGGAAGCCCAGTGCTCGCAACATCCCGATCTCGTGGCGCCGCTCACGGGCCGCACGCACCATGACGACGCCGAGCCCGGCGATGCCGATCAGGAGACCGAACCCCAGGTACACCTGAAGCAGTCGCATGAAGGCCGTGGTGCGGCCCAACTCGTCGGCCACGACCTTGTCGAACGTTTCGACTTCGGTGCCGTTCGTGACGGTTGCGGCCTCGAGCCGGTTGGCGACCGCTGCGATGTCCTCGATCGACGACCCCGCTTCGGCCGCGACGAAAGCCCGTGTCTCGATCGCTGCGTCCGGTATGAACTCGGCGACGGCGGACTTCGACCACAGCGACCCTTGGAAGATGACATCGGTCTTGAGGACTCCGGCGACGGTGAGGGTGCGGCGATCCCCGGCTGGGTTGATCATCTCGACCTTGTCGCCGGGCTCGGGACCGTCGTCCTTGGGTCCGCCCCCCCGAAGGAGGAACTGGTCGTCGACGACGATGAGTCCAGGGTCGGCGAGGACGGCGTCGAATACCGCTCGGTCGTCGGCGTACACCGGGAGTCTCTTGCCGAGGACCGGCGCGCGGAACCGGAGCATTCCCTCGTCGAAGCCGGAGACGGCCCAGCGCGTCTCCTCGCTCTGGTAGCGGTTGGTGAACCGGGGCCCGGCCCGAAGAAACGTCGAGGCGGCGGCGACTCCGGCGTGCGACTCGAGTTCGTCGACCGACACGGGGTTGGAGACGTTGGCATCGACGAGAATGTCGTAGCCGGCGTCGAGTTCGTCGGCGGCCGTCGATGCCTGACCGTCGATCGTCGACGCCAGGCTCGCCATGAAGACCATGGTGAAGATGACCAGTGAGAACATCCCCAGGATCAGCCCGGTCCGGAAGCTCCGCGCGAGGGGATAGGCGAAGCCCAGTCGGCAGGACAACGCGAACGTTCCGCCGCGGGCCGCAGCGGCGTGACCCCAGAGCGGAGCGAATGCGACGGCGATGATGACGGCCGCGGTCACGAGCAGCAGGCCCATCACGACGAACACGCCGATGCCTGCGTGCTCCATCTCCTTCTCGAAGGCGGTGAAGACCCCGAGGGTCCAGACAATTGCGATGGCCGGGCAGACCACTGACGCCGCGCGGACCGGAAGGCGCGCGGACGGCTGTGCCTGGGAGACAGCGGCGATCAGGCAGAAGGCGGCGAGTGGCACTCCCGACATCAGGGCGAGTTGGACCCCGTTCTCCGCGCCGATGATCGAGGCGACGATTCCTCCGGTCGTGCCGAGGATCGCCAGTGCCAGCCGCCCGACGTGTCGTGACGCGCGACGGGGGTCGGGCAGGTCCCGGATCGAGGAGATGATGTTGAGCCGCGCCACTCGCACGCTGGCCAGCCAAACGGTGACGATCGAGATCGCGTAGCCGATTCCGGCCGCCAACAGCAGTGTCTCGACCCGGACGAACAGGTCGATCCGGAACGTCGAGTTGGGCTCGGCGAAGATCTTCTGCGTGCCGGCGATGACCAACGAGCCGACGCCAACGCTCACCGCCGAACCGAGCGCCGACGCCGCGATCGCGTACAACGACCCTTCTAGTCCGAAGCTCCGCAGGAGGTGGGCTCGTCTGAAGCCGACGGCTCGCAGCAGGCCGAACTCCACCTTTCGTTCCTCGGCCAGCATGATGACGAGGTTCACCAGCAGGAGCACACCGGAGATAACGCTGAAGCCGCCGATCCCGCTGAAGATCGACCGCAGCTGCGAACCGTTCCGTTCGGCGCTGTCGATGCGGTTGGCTTTGACCGGCTCGACTTCGGCATCGGTGTAGCCCTCCTGCCCCAGCGTGTCGCGGAGCTGCTCTTCGGCACGCTCGGACCACCTCGTCGAGTCGAACACACCACCGTCGAGCGAGACGGCAACCCGGGCGACCGGGCTCTGCGATGTTGAAGTGCCGGCATCGGCGACCGACCGAGAGGACCACAACCCGTCCAAGGTGCCCGGGGCGACGAGTGCACCGCAGTACCCGGCGAGCCCGACGGTCGGAACGATGGTCCTGACGTCGAGCCGCAGCGTCTGCCCGTAGAGATGCACCGTGAGTCGGTCGCCTTGCCGAAGTCGCATCTGGTCGGCGACGGCTCGGCCCATCACCGCTTCGCCCGACACCGGCGTCGGGCCGGCATCGGCGAGCCCTCCGATGTCATCGGGGCCGAATCGCCGAGCCTGAGCGAAGTCCATCTCGGCGAGACACTCGAACGGATCGACGCGCTGGCCGGTGCCACGCTCCCCGTTGTCGAACACCGCAGAGGCCACGACCATCGGCAGGACGCCGTCGACGTGGTCGACGCGGCCGTGGGCGACCTGATTCTCAAGCTGCCGCGCAGCGCCGCTCGCGTCGGAGTCGGGTCGGACCTGTGCGGTGAGATCGATCGGGCCTAGTTGGGTGCGGGCCACGTCCCGGATCGAGCCGTCGAACGAGTCGCCGACAATGAGCGCAGCGCCGATGACCGCCGTCCCGAACATGGCCCCGATGACGATGAGAACCGCCTCCCCTCGCCGTCGCGAGATGCTGCGAAGAGCGAGTCGACGGAAGGTCGGGGATGCCACGAGGTCGACAAGGGTCAGGGCCGCTCCGATGGCGGCGACCGCGATGACGACCCAGACCGGGTTCACGCTCGCCCCTCTCTAGTCACGACTGTGGACAGCGTGAGCGTGATCGGGTGAGCCGTCGTACACGAGCTGTCCGTTACGAACCTCGATGAGTCGCTCGCCAGATGCTCCGATATCGGCATCGTGCGTGATGATCACCAGTGTCTGGCCAGCGCTGTGGACTTCGAGGAGAAGGTCCAGGACTGCGGTGGCCGTGGTGCTGTCGAGGTTGCCGGTCGGTTCGTCGGCCCAGATGATCGCGGGTTCGCTCACGAGCGCCCGGGCGATGGCGACTCGCTGCTGTTCCCCGCCGGAAAGCTCGGCGGGCCGATGCCGATCGCGCCCGTCGAGTCCGACGCGGGTGAGCATCTCATGGGCGCGGCCGCGGGCCTCCTTGGGTCTCGCCCCGGCGAGCAAGAGGGGGAGCTCGACGTTCTCGGCGGCCGAGAGAACGCCGATCAGGTTGAAGCTCTGGAAGATGAATCCCATCCTCGCAGCGCGGTGATCGGTGCGGCGGGCGTCGCTCATCGCCGCGATGTCCTCCCCGTCGATCACCACCGATCCCGCGTCAATCTCATCGAGGCCCGACAGGCAGTTCAGGAGGGTGGTCTTGCCGTTCCCCGACGGACCCATCACCGTCACCATCTCGCCCGCGCCCAGGTCGAGGTCGATGCCACGCAACGCCTCCACCTCGACAGCACCGGTGCGGTAGACCTTTCGAACGCCGCGAGCGGAAAGGATGGGCGCGTCTGTGGAAGGCACGCCGTGATCTTGCCAGCGATGGTTGTTTGGCGAGGCTCAGCTTGCGGCGGGTAGCTCGAGCATCGGCCCGACCCACGCGTGCACGCGCACGCGGGTCGGCGCGTTGCCCGTGGAGAACGGCCCATCGGTGCGAGCCGGATGGAGGAGCACGGTCGGAGCTGCGGTGAACGACGCGACCGCAAACGAAGCCGTCCGGTGTGACCGGAGGCCGGCGAACGTCGCCCGCCGGTTGTCGGCAGCGATCCGGAGTCCAACGGCCAGCATGACGATGCCGAGCGTCAGCGCGCCGAGGCTCTGCCCGAGATACCCGAGCCCGGCTGCCCGGAAGCAGACACCGAGGCCGCCCACAGCGGTGGCGCAAGTGCCGAGGGAGACGAGGGCGATGCCGGTAGGAGATGGGACACGGTCGAGCGAAGCCACGACCGAGGTATCGGATCCCCTGAGCGGCGGCTTGACGTTTCCCGCCCGAGCCCGTTCTGTCCTGCGAGAGCACCACCCGTATGGGGCTCTCGCAGGACAGAACGAGCGGGGGTTAGCGAGTCTTCTCCATGAAGTGCTCGACTTCGACGACGACGCGGGTGACGCGACCGGCGCCGATGAGCCCGCGCTCGTCCTTTGCCGCGACGCTGAAACACAGCCGGCGACCCTCAACCTTGTCGAGATGCGCCTCGGCCCAGATCTTGCCGCCGACGGCGGTCGGCCGAAGGTGATCGACCTGCACCGACAGGCCGACTGTCGTGAATCCGTCGTCGACGTGGCCATTGAGCGCCGACATGGTCGCCTGTTCGCACAGGGCGATCATGCGAGGCGTCGCCAGGACGGCCACGTCGCCCGAGCCCATTGCCTGGGCGGTGTCACCATCGCCGACGACGAGTTCGACGGTTGCCTCGAGACCAGTGTCCAACATCACTGCCGATACGATAAGGACTCCTGTGGCCGTGAGCCAGATGGCGTGATCCTCCCCGACGGGTCCGCACCGAGGCCCGAACCGTGCGCCGCACAGAACTGGAGTTGCTGTGATCGAGGAGTCAGTCCTGGAGCGGGTGCTCGCCGCTGCGACCAGACGCGGCGCGACCTTCTCCGAGGTCTTCGCTGAGGACAAACGGTCGTCGAGCGCGGTGCTCGAGCCGTCGCCGG
>JAIBBP010000100.1 GCA_019694615.1 Microthrixaceae bacterium
GACAAGGTCCTCGACTCCGACGGTGCGAAGGCCCTTGCCTCGCTGCCGACGGCTTCGGAGGTCTACGCCCGCCTCGCCGGCGCGGTCAACGGCAACGCCCGTGGTCTCGCCAGTGTCATCAGCGGTGTTCACCGCAGCCTCGCCTACGTGCTCCAGGCTGCCATCGACGCCAAGGTGTTCGAGGGCGAAGCGCCCTCACCCGCCGAAGCCCCAGCCGACGAAGCTCCCGCTGAGGATGCCCCCGTCGACGAAGCCCAGGCTGACGCCCCTGTCGCGGAGGACGCCCCCGCCGACGACCCCACTCCCGAAGATGCCCCCGCTGCCGACGCAGCAGAAGAAAGTGAGAACTGATCATGTCGAAGGTTGAAGAACTGCTGGAGTCCATCTCGAGCCTGACCCTGGTCGAGGCCTACGAGCTCGTGAAGGCGATCGAGGACAAGTTCGAGGTGTCCGCTGCGGCACCCGTCGGTGTCGCGGTTGCCGCTCCCGCCGGTGGCGGCGGTGGTGGCGGCGACGAGGCCGAGGAGAAGTCGAGCTTCGACGTTATCCTCGCCAGCGCCGGCGACAAGAAGATCCAGGTCATCAAAGAGGTCCGTGGGCTCACGAACCTCGGCCTCAAGGAAGCCAAGGACCTCGTCGAGGGTGCGCCCAAGCCTGTCCTCGAAGGTGTCTCGAAGGCCGACGCCGACGCTGCGAAGGAGGCCCTCGAGGCCGCCGGCGGCACCGTCGAGATCAAGTAGTCGCTCGACATTCTGGGCTCCCGATCGGGAGTCGGCGAGGGGCGGGCCGGTTGGGCCCGTCCCTCGCCGCGCCCGGAGGCGGCCGAGGGGCCCCGCCTTGCCGCCTCCCGCGACACGAACAAACGCTTGACCCCTGCCGGATCGTCGTCGTACCCTGCCGAAACCTTCGTGGTCCCCGGAAACCGCCCGGGTTGACCTGTGGTGCCGCGTTTCCTATTCTCGTGGGTTGCCGTGCTGCCCCCGCTCCGCCCCCGCACCTCTCCGGTGTTGTGCGGCGCGCCTCAGCACCGGTAACCGCAGCAGCACCATCTCTCACGAGGAGTAGGCCTTGGCCTCACGTTCCGCCATTCGCGATCGCTACTCGTTCGGCAACCTGGACGAGGTTCTCGAACTCCCCGACCTGATCGCCATCCAGCGCGAATCGTTCCACTGGTTCCTCTACCAGGGCCTGGCGGATGCCTTCCGCGACATCAGCCCCATCCGTGACTTCACCGAGACGCTGTCGTTGGAGTTGGAGTTCGACCCCAACGACGAGGACCTGCGTCCGCCGCCCAAGTTCACCGTCGAGGAATGCAAAGAGAAGGACATGACCTTCTCCGCGCCGATCTTCGTGCGCGCCCGGTTCGTCAACCAGAACACCGGCGAGATCAAGGAGCAGACGGTCTTCATGGGTGACTTCCCCATGATGACCGAGAAGGGCACCTTCATCATCAACGGCACCGAGCGGGTTGTGGTGTCCCAGCTCGTGCGTTCGCCCGGCGTCATCTTCCAGCCCGGTGAGCGGTTCCGTCTCCGCAACCTCGCCAAGCACCAGTTGGTCACGGGCACCATCCACCCCTACCGCGGTGAGTGGATCGAGTTCGACGTCGAGCAGAAGCCCGGCAAGGACGTCACCGCCGGCACCCGCGTGGCCCGCAAGCGTCGGCTCAGCCTCTTCGTGCTCATCCGCGCCCTTGGCTTCGACGAGGAGAACGAGCCCGGCTTCCTCGACCGGTTCGTCAACCACTTCCACTTCCTCGAGGGTCAGTGGGAGAAGGAGAAGGAGAACGCCCCGACCCAGGACGAGGCGCTCATCGAGATCTACAAGCGTGCCCGCCCCGGCGAGCCGCCGACCGTCGACTCAGCCCGCGCCTACTTCCGCAACGCGTTCTTCGAGAACCGCCGCTACGACCTCAGCCGGGTGGGCCGATACAAACTCAACCGCAAGCTCGGCCCCGAGCTCGATCGCCTCGAAGAGCTCTTCGGGTTGCAGAACCTCGATCGCCCCGACGTCGACCAGCCGGTGCTCAGCCGCTGCGAGGTCCTCGCCGCGTGCACCTACCTGCTCAACCTTGCTGCCGGTGAGCCGGGCTACCGCCTCGACGATCAGGACCACTTCGCCAACCGCCGTATTCGTTCGGTCGGCGAGCTGATCCAGAATCAGGTGCGCATCGGCCTCAGCCGTATGGAGCGTGTGGTTCGCGAGCGCATGACCACCCAGGACGTCGAGGCCATCACGCCTCAGACGCTCATCAACATCCGGCCCGTCGTCGCTGCCGTCAAAGAGTTCTTCGGCACGTCGCAGATGAGCCAGTTCATGGACCAGGTGAACCCCATCTCGGGCCTCACCAACCGTCGCCGCCTCTCGGCGCTCGGCCCCGGCGGCCTCAGCCGTGAGCGCGCCGGCTTCGAGGTCCGCGACGTCCACTTCAGCCACTACGGTCGCATGTGCCCGATCGAGACGCCGGAAGGTCCGAACATCGGCCTCATCGGAGCGCTCGCGACGTTTGCCCGGGTCAACGAGTTCGGGTTCATCGAGTCGCCGTACCGCAAGGTGGTCGACGGTAAGGTCACCGACGACATCGTGTACCTGCCCGCCGATGAGGAGGAGGAGTTCGTCGTCGCTCAGGCGAACGCCCCGCTCAACGCCGACGGAACCTTCAAAGCCGACAAGGTCCTGGTGCGCCGCTCGCCGCAGGCCCGCTCGCTGAGCGACCTCAAGTTGCAGCTCGAACGCGACGTGTTCCTCGGTGCCACCACCGAGATCTCCGCGGTCGATCCGGGTGAGGTCCAGCTCATGGACGTGTCGCCCCAGCAGATCGTGTCGGTGGCCACGGCCCTCATCCCGTTCCTCGAACACGACGACGCCAACCGTGCGCTCATGGGCGCGAACATGCAGCGGCAGGCGGTGCCACTCGTCAAGGCCGAGGCCCCCTACATCGGCACCGGCATCGAGTCCCGAGCTGCCCGCGACGCCGGCGACATGATCCTGGCGACCGACGACGGCCACGTGGTCGAGGTCGACGGTCGCAGCATCACCGTCGAGTACAAGACGCAGGGTCGGGTCACCTACCGCCTCCACAAGTTCGAGCGGTCCAACCAGGACACCTGCATCAACCAGCACCCCATCGTCTCAGAGGGTGAGAAGGTGCAGAAGGGCACCGTCCTCGCCGAGGGCCCCTCCACCGACAACGGCGAGCTGGCGCTCGGCAAGAACCTGCTCGTCGCGTTCATGCCGTGGGAGGGCTACAACTTCGAGGACGCCATCATCCTGAGCCAGCGCCTGGTGAAAGACGACGTGCTCACCTCGATCCACATCAAAGAGCACGAGGTCGACGCCCGCGACACCAAGCTCGGTCCCGAGGAGATCACCCGGGACATCCCGAACCTCAGCGACGAGATCCTCGCGGATCTCGACGAGCGCGGCATCATCCGCGTCGGTGCCGAGGTCGAGCCGGGCGACGTCCTGGTCGGCAAGGTCACCCCCAAGGGTGAGACCGAGCTCACCCCCGAGGAACGCCTGTTGCGCGCCATCTTCGGGGAGAAGGCCCGCGAGGTTCGCGACACGTCGCTCAAGGTGCCTCACGGTGAGGTCGGCAAGGTCATCGATGTCAAGGTGTTCAGCCGTGACGAGAGCCACGAACTCGCCCCTGGCGTCAACCAGCTCGTGCGGGTCTACATCGCCCAGAAGCGCAAGATCAGCGTGGGCGACAAGCTCGCCGGCCGCCACGGCAACAAGGGTGTCATCTCCAAGATCCTGCCGATCGAGGACATGCCCTACATGGAGGACGGCACGCCCGTCGACATCATCTTGAACCCGCTCGGCGTTCCGTCCCGCATGAACGTGGGTCAGGTGCTCGAGACGCACCTCGGCTACGCGGCGCGGTGGGGATGGACCAACGGTGGCGAAACCGTCGGCGAGACCCCGATCCGTGGCACCGAGACCAAGACCCGTCCGAAGACCCGTCCGTCTACCCTCGTCGCTACGCCGGTGTTCGACGGTGCCAAGTGGGACGAGGAGGAGCTGGCGGGCAAGCACCCGACGATCCAGACCATCTTCGAGAACCTCCGGCCCGAGTCGGTCGACCCGGTCTACGGCGACGGTGGCCGGCTGATCGGCAACGACGGCAAGATCCGTCTCATCAACGGCCGCACCGGCGAGCCCTACGACAACCCCGTGACCGTGGGCTACGCCTACATCCTGAAGCTGGCCCACCTCGTCGACGACAAGATCCACGCTCGCTCGACCGGTCCGTACTCGATGATCACCCAGCAGCCGCTCGGTGGTAAGGCGCAGTTCGGCGGTCAGCGTTTCGGCGAGATGGAGGTGTGGGCACTTGAGGCGTACGGCGCCGCCTACTGCCTGCAGGAGTTGCTGACCATCAAGTCCGACGACACGCTCGGTCGTGTCAAGGTCTACGAGGCCATCGTCAAGGGCGAGAACATCCCCGAGCCCGGCATCCCCGAGAGCTTCAAGGTGCTCATCAAGGAGATGCAGGCGTTGTGCCTCAACGTGGAGGTCCTGTCCAAGACGGGCGAGGAGATCCACATGCGTGAACTCGACGAAGACTTCTTCCGTGCGGCGGAGGAACTCGGAATCGACCTGTCCCGACCCGAACGTGGGTCCGATGAAGAAGATGCCCGCCGCCAGGCGGAGAGGGGCTGAGCCGAATGCTCGACGTCAACAACTTCTCACAGCTGAAGATCGGTCTGGCCACCGCGGATTCGATCCGCATGTGGTCGAACGGCGAGGTGAAGAAGCCCGAGACCATCAACTACCGCACGCTCAAGCCCGAGAAGGACGGCTTGTTCTGCGAGAAGATCTTCGGTCCGACCAAGGACTGGGAGTGCTACTGCGGCAAGTACAAGCGTGTCCGGTTCCGCGGCATCATCTGCGAACGCTGCGGCGTCGAGGTCACGCGGTCCAAGGTGCGCCGTGAGCGCATGGGCCACGTCGAGCTCGCTGCACCCGCGGTTCATATCTGGTACCTCCGCGGAACCCGTTCGTGGTTGGCGTACCTCCTCATGGGCACCACGCCCAAGGAGGAGTTGAAGGCCAAGCAGCTCGAGAAGGTCATCTACTTCGCGGCCAACCTCGTGACCTGGGTCGACGAGGAGCGGCGTCAGACCGACCTTCCGAGCCTCGAAGCCGAGATGCTCGAAGAGCGGGACGAGATCGTCAAGGAGCGCGAGCTGGAGCTGGCACGTCGCCACGAGGAGCTCGAGAAGGAGGTCGCCGGCCTGGAGAAGGAGGGGGCGAAGGACTCCGACATCACGTCGCGGCGCAAGGCAGCCGAGAAGGACCTCGTCGCCATCCGTGATCGCTACGAAGGTGAACTCGATCTGCTCCAGCGCGTGTGGGACGAGTTCCGCAACCTTTTCGCCCGACAGATTCTCGAGGACGAGATCCTGTGGCGCGAGATGGAGGACCGCTACGGCGAGTACTTCGAAGGCGGCATGGGCGCGGACACGATCAAGAAGCTGATCGACCGCCTCGACCTCGACGAGGAGGAGACCAAGCTCCGCGACCTCATCGACCCGCCCGACGGTGGCAAGCCCCTGTCGGCGCAACGCAAGCAGAAGGCCATCAAGCGTCTCAAGATCGTCTCGGACTTCAACACCCGCGACGAGCACGGCAACCGGGTCAACGATCCTCGCGCCATGATCCTCGACGTCGTACCGGTCATCCCGCCGGAGCTTCGCCCAATGGTTCAGCTCGACGGTGGGCGGTTCGCCACCTCCGATCTGAACGATCTCTACCGCCGGGTCATCAACCGCAACAACCGCCTCAAGCGTCTCCTCGACCTCGGTGCTCCCGAGATCATCGTCAACAACGAGAAGCGCATGTTGCAGGAGGCCGTCGACGCGTTGTTCGACAACGGGCGCCGCGGTCGTCCCGTCACCGGCCCGGGCAACCGTCCGCTCAAGTCGCTGTCGGACATGCTCAAGGGCAAGCAGGGTCGGTTCCGCCAGAACCTGCTCGGCAAGCGCGTCGACTACTCGGGCCGTTCGGTCATCGTCGTCGGCCCCACGCTCAAGCTGCACCAGTGCGGTCTTCCCAAGCTGATGGCGCTCGAACTGTTCAAGCCATTCGTCATGAAGACGCTCGTCGACCGTGAGCTGGCCCAGAACATCAAGTCCGCCAAGCGGATGGTCGAGCGGCGTCGCCCCCAGGTGTGGGACGTCCTCGAAGACGTCATCAAGGAGCACCCCGTCCTCCTCAACCGTGCTCCCACCCTGCACCGCCTCGGCATTCAGGCGTTCGAGCCGGTCCTCGTCGAGGGCAAGGCCATCCAGGTTCACCCGTTGGTCTGCACCGCGTTCAACGCGGACTTCGACGGTGACCAGATGGCCGTCCACCTGCCGCTGTCCGCCGAAGCCCAAGCCGAGGCGCGTGTGCTCATGTTGTCGTCCAACAACGTGCTGTCGCCTGCCCACGGACGTCCGCTGGTCACGCCGACCCAGGACATGATCATCGGTGCGTACTACCTCACCGAACTGGTCGACGGCTCGACCGGCGAGGGCCGCACGTTCCGCACGATGGAGCAGGTCGAGCGGGCCTACGAGGCCGGCGACCTGTCGCTGCACGCCAAGATCTACTTCCGTCGTGAGGACCTCCTCATCAGCCCGGCCAACGGCAAGGCGGCCGAGTACGAGCCGACCACGGCCGGCCGACTGTTCTTCAACCGGGCGCTTCCCGAGGACTTCGGTTACCAGAACAAGCTCATCACCAAGAAGGAGATGGGTGAGATCGTCGACCGCCTGGCGTCGGACTTCCCCAAGGCTGTGGTGGCCCGCTCGCTCGACGACCTCAAGGGGTTGTGCTTCGCGTTCGCCATGCGTTCGGGCATCACCATCTCGATCAACGACGTGAAGACGCCGATCGAGAAGGCCGAGATCCTGGAGCGCCACGAGAACGAGGCCGACAAGGTCGAGAAGCAGTTCCGCCGGGGCATCATCACCGACGGTGAGCGCATCCAGAAGGAGGTCGAGATCTGGTCGGAGGCCACCACCGAGGTGACCAACGCCATGCAGTCCCTCCTCAAGAGCCAGCAGTTCAACCCCATCGAGATGATGGTGGGCTCGGGCGCTCGCGGCAACATGATGCAGGTGCGTCAGATCGCCGGTATGCGTGGCCTCGTCGCCAACCCCCGTGGCGACATGATTCCGCGGCCCATCAAGCGGAACTTCCGTGAAGGGCTCGACGTGCTCGAGTACTTCATCGCCACGCCCGGCGCCCGAAAGGGTCTGGTCGACACGGCGCTCCGTACCGCCGACTCGGGCTACCTGACCCGTCGTCTCGTCGACGTGGCTCAGGAACTCATCATCAACGACGAGGACCCGTTCGCGGCCCCCTCGGTTCGTGGTCTGTGGATCGAGGACGTCGCGCCCGACACCGCGGCGAAGCGCACCTACCTCGAGACCCGCCTGTTCAGCCGGGTCCTGGCTGACGACGTGACTCTGGCCGACGGCACTGTGATCGATGCCGGCACCGAGGTCGACCTCGAGATCATGGCCAAGCTTCGCGACGACACGACGGTCACCCGGGTCCGTGTGCTGTCGCCGTTGACCGACGAGAGCGAGCTCGGCGTCTCCGCTGCGTGCTACGGCACGTCGTTGGCGACCGGCAAGACGATCGAGGTCGGCGAAGCTGTCGGCGTCATCGCCGCCCAGTCGATCGGCGAGCCCGGGACGCAGCTCACCATGCGTACGTTCCACACCGGTGGTATTGCCGGCGCATCGGGTGACATCACCGGTGGCCTCCCCCGCGTCGTCGAGCTGTTCGAGGCACGCACACCTCGCAACAAGGCCGTGCTGGCTCGTACCTCCGGTGTCGTTCGGATCGGTGAGGACGACGGCAAGGGTCGTGTCATCACCATCGTCAGCGATGACGGTGAGGAAGACGTGTACTCGATCCCGCGGGAGTCGCGCCTGGAGATCAAGGATGGCCAGGAGATCACCGCTGGCGACGCGCTGGTCGAAGGGCCCCGCGATCCCAAGGAGCTTCTCGAGATCAAGGGCGTCCGCGCCACCCAGCAGTATCTCGTCGATCAGGTGCAGAAGGTGTACCGCGACCAGGGTGTGTCGATCCACGACAAGCACATCGAGCTCATCGTCCGTCAGATGACCCGCCGTGTGTCGATCCAGGATCCGGGTGACACCGACTTCCTGCCCGGCGAGCGTGTCGACGCCCGCATCTTCGCCGAGGTCAACCGGCAGATGCTGACCGAGAACCGCAAGCCTGCCGAGGCACGCCCCGAGTTGATGGGCATCACCAAGGCGTCGCTGGCCACCGATTCGTGGCTGTCGGCGGCCTCCTTCCAGGAGACCACCCGGGTGCTCACCGAGGCCGCCATCGGGTCGCGCAGCGACTCGCTCCTCGGCCTCAAGGAGAACATCATCATCGGCAAGCTGATCCCTGCCGGCACCGGCATGAGCACCTACCGCGACGTCGCGATCGAGGCCCCGGGCTTCGAGCCGCTGCAGTACTGGTCGTCGGACTCCGGTCAGCGTCCCGAGGAGTGGCTCGCTGCCGCGTCCGACGGCGCAGCGGACGCCGAGATCATCGACCTCATGACGAGCGGCGGCAGCGCTGTCTGATTTGGCGGGAGGCCACCTGCGCTTCGCTCCGGTACCTCCCGCCGGCAGGCCTCGGCGCTACGTCCTCAGGCTCGCTCGCTTCGCTCGCTCCTTGCGGGCAGCGCCTTCGGCGCACGCAGTCACGTATCCCCTTCTTGCCCCGGCATATGGCCGGGAACTAGCCTGACACCGGTTTTCTGCGCCCTCGTTCGCGGCTGCCCCCATGGCGGTCCCTCGGCGCAGTGGTGCCGCCCATGTACTGAAGTTTCGAAAGGTTTGCCGTGCCCACCATTGAGCAGTTGGTCCGAAAGGGCCGTCAGTCAAAGCGCCGCAAGGAGTCCACTCCGGCGCTCAAGGGTGCGCCGCAGCGGCGCGGCGTCTGCACGCGCGTGTACACCAACACGCCGAAGAAGCCGAACTCGGCGCTGCGCAAGGTAGCGCGTGTGCGCCTCACCTCCGGCATCGAGGTCACGGCCTACATCCCCGGTGAGGGCCACAACCTGCAGGAGCACAGCATCGTCCTGGTGCGCGGCGGTCGTGTGAAGGACCTTCCCGGTGTTCGGTACAAAATCATCCGTGGCACGCTCGACACGTCCGGCGTGCGCGACCGTAAGCAGGCGCGCAGCCGCTACGGCGCCAAGAAGGAGAAGTAGTCATGCCTCGCAAGGGTCCCGCCCCGCGCCGTGAACTCATGCCCGACCCCGTCTATCGGTCGGTACTCGTCACACAGGTCATCAACAAGGTGCTGCAGCGCGGCAAGCGTTCGACGGCCGAGCGGATCATGTACGAGGCCCTCGACATCATCGAGAACAAGACCGGCACCGAGCCGGTGTCGACCCTCAAGCGCGCCGTCGACAACGTCCGGCCCCAGCTCGAGGTCCGCAGCCGTCGCGTTGGTGGCGCGACCTACCAGGTTCCTGTCGAGGTCCGCCCCCGTCGGGCCAACACCCTCGCGATCCGCTGGCTGGTCGGCTACTCCCGTCAGCGGCGCGAACGCACCATGGCCGAACGTCTCGCCAACGAGTTGCTCGATGCCTCCAACGGCGTCGGCGCGTCGGTGAAGCGCAAGGACGACCTCCAGAAGATGGCCGAGTCCAACAAGGCCTTCGCTCACTACCGCTGGTAGTTCAGTCGAAACCCGAGAGAGAAGACATGTCGCAGTTCCCCCTCGCACGCACCCGCAACATCGGGATCATGGCCCACATCGACGCGGGCAAGACCACGACGACCGAGCGGATCCTCTACTACACCGGCAAGTCCTACAAGATCGGTGAGGTGCACGACGG
>JAIBBP010000218.1 GCA_019694615.1 Microthrixaceae bacterium
TCCGCGATCGGGCACGACCACAGCGTCCACCGACCAGCGACGCGGCCATCATCAACCCGAAATCAGACACCACGCTGATCAGAAATGGCGAGCGCCCCGGCCACCGACTTCTCGTGAACGATCGGGGTTAGCGGCGGCTCCTTTCGGTGGGGTCGGTGGCCATCGTGGTGAGCGCTTGGTGCTCGCGTAGACGCCACGAGGGGCCTTTGATGTTGAACACGACGGCGTCGTGCATGAGCCGGTCCAAGATGGCGGCTGCGACGACGGTGTCGCCGAAGATCTCGCCCCAGTCGGGTAGCCCCCGGTTGGTGGTGACGATGGTGGAGTGCTGCTTCTCGTAGCGCAGGTTCACGACTTGGTAGAACGCTGAGGCAGCGGCGCGGTCCATCGGCAGCAGTCCGACGTCGTCGATCACGAGGACCGACGGCGCGGTGTAGGTCTTCAACTTCGACGCCAGGTTCCCTTCCCGGGACGCTTGGGCGATGTTGGCGACCATCTCTTCGGCGTTGGTGAAGTAGCCGCGGTAGCCGGCCTCGACGGCGAGGGTGGCGAGCGCGACCGCGAGGTGGGTCTTGCCGCAGCCGGGCTGTCCGAGGAACAACACGGGCCGTCCGGTGTCCATGAACCGCAAGGTGGCGAGGTCATCGACCAACCTGCGGTCGACGGTGGGTTGGAACTCGAAGTCGAACTCCGAGATGGTCTTGCGGAACGGGAATCTTGCGTAGCGCAGTCGGGCTGACAGGCGCCGGTTGCGGGTCGCGTCGGCCTGTTCGGCGACGAGCCGGGCCAGGAACTCGACGTGTGACCAGTCGTCTTCTCGGGCGGTTTCGGCGAGGGTCGCGAAGCACTCCGCGGCGCGGTCCAACTGGAGGTAGCCGAGGTCGTCTTTGATCTGCTCGTAGACGCTCACGGCGGTCACGATCGGCCTCCTTCGTAGAGGGTGAGGTCCGGAACCGCGATGTCGTAGTCGCCAGCGCCGAGGTCGATCCGGCCCGCCGGTGCAGCCGGCGGTTCGGGGTCGGCGGGTGCGACGACTCGGAGGTGACGCCGCTGATTCGACGCCAACGCCGCGGTCTCCGCAGCGAGTCGATGCGTCGGGTCCCACACGTCGGTCCCGCTCGACGCTGCCAGGCGGTGACGGGGCGACGACGTTGCCCGCCCAGCGGACGGTGAGCTCGGTCGAGTCGACCGGCACCCGTGCTTCGACGAGCTGTCCGAGACACTCCGGCGGGACTGAGTAACGCACCCCGTTCCAAGTGATGAACGGCAACGCCCGATGCACCCGACGGGTCTCGACGTAGTCAGTGTCGAACCGGCGGACGGGAAGGGCGCCGAGGAACTCTCGCTCGCTGGCGAACCGCTCGATCGGAGCAACGCCGGTCGAGCGGTGTGCCCGGGCGTGCACGCGTTGATCGACCCACAGCCCCGCTCGCTGGTTGAGCTCCGCGATCGAGGAAGGCAGACCGGTGACGACGAGCTCTTCGAGGAACGACTCCTTCAGATCTCGGAACGGCCGCTCGACCTTGCCCTTGCGTTTCGCGTCACCGGCCTGACACGCCTTGATCTCCACGCCGTGATGGCGGGCGAACTCGAGCGCCTCCGCCCCGAGCACGAACCGGCGGCCCTGGGACTGGCCGAGCGCGCCCATCCGGTCGGTTCGAGCGACCTTCGGGACCCCGCCTGCTGCGTCGAAGAACCGGGCGACGCCCTCGAAGGTGTGGTGGCGGTCGACCGACGTGGTGAACCACCACAGCCGCCAACGCGACCAGCACAGAATCATCCCGAAGCACCACAGAGTGCTCGCCAACCCGACCGACTGCGCCCACGTCGAGCAGTCCGAGAAGTCGAACTGCGCCTCCTCACCCGGCGGCGTCTCGATCGGCACCGACGCCCCATCAGCGGCCCGGAACCTCGGACCGCGCTGCTCGCGCACCCAACGGGCGACCGTCGGATACGAGCCCTCGAACCCCTCCGCCGAGACGATCTCGAACAGCGACTTCGCCAACAGCTTCGGGTTACCGACCAGCAACGCGGTCAGCCGGTCAGCCCAGCGCGGATCGACCACCCGGTCCGCCGCAGTAACCTCCCGGACCGGCGGCGGGCCACCGGCCTTCACCCACTTCGAGATCGTCGCCGGGTGATACCCGAGCTCTGCGTCGATCTCCACGCACGATATGCCCTGGCGTCTCATCGCCAACACGTCTAGGAACTCCTCCTGCGTCATCATGAGCAGCGGTCCCTCCAGCATCTCTGTCGTGGCTTGGTCGCTCGACAGGCTGGAGGGGCCAACCCCTCAACGGTTGGATGTCAGGAAGAACACACCGCCCCAGGCACCGCTACTTTCACTGATCGCAGACCGCGAGATTCGGTGATCGCGCGCAGACGGCACAGGACCCAGGTGTCGGTCTACGACCTGGTCGGCAACCTGACCGGCTCAACAGACCGGCGGGGTAAGACGTCGACGTTCGAGTTCGACAAACTCAACCGGAACTACCGGGCCACCACACCTGGCTCCGCGGCGGGATCGACGGTGAACTCCTACACCCTCTATGACAGGGTTGGGCATCTCCCCGTGGGGCGGACGGGGTTTATGCGGCTTCTGATGTCCGATCGTACTGGTGTTCCCACTCGACGGGTGGGATACCCCCGAGGGTGGTGTGGATCCGACCGGTGTTGTACCAGTGCACCCAACGCATGATCGCCCGGCGGGCGTCGGCACGGGTCGCAAACGTCGGCTTTGTGTGCAGGCATTCGCGTTTGAGGCTCGCCCAGAACGACTCGGCGACGGCGTTGTCGTAGCAGACACCGGTCCGCCCGACTGAGGGT
>JAIBBP010000070.1 GCA_019694615.1 Microthrixaceae bacterium
AACAACGCATCGGCGATCGCCCGCGTGTCTGATCCGTCCATCAGGCGATCCACGACGTCGATCTCGCGACGGGACAGGCCGTGGGCACGAACGTAGAGCGACCGGCGCTCCGACGGTGCACTCGCGGTGATGGTGACGGCGATGTCGCGTTGGTGACGCGGACGGTCGTCGTCAACTCTCGCCGCGGCGAACGTCAGCCAGATCGAACAGGCGGGCCGGACTCGGGCGGTCGGCGGGTGGTCGAAGGCTCCGACCTCCGAGGCTGCGAGCGCGGCTGCCACGTTGTATGCGGCGGCCGGCACAGGTCGGCGATCGGCCTCTGTCGGAAGAAGCGCCCGGAGGTAGTCATCGGTACCCGGTGTCTGGCCGATCACCCCGAGATCAGGGGACAGCATCATCACCGCTGTGCCCGATGGTTGGTCGGACGGAACGGTCTCGTCGAACGACCGAGCGTGACAACGTCGCAGCGCGGTCGTGATCGTCTCGACAGTTCCGGAAAGCGCGGCGAGTTCCTTCCCGGAGAATGATGCATCGTCCGCCAGTCGCCACAGTTCGAGGAATCCCCAACAGCCGGTGGTGTCCCGAAAGCACAGCGATGCCACATCGCCGATGCCGTTGGCGGCGAGGACCTCCCGGTGAAACGTGCTCGCCTCCCGGTGACCGCCCGTAGCACGGTCGAGGGACTCGACGGCTGAGGTCATCGTGTCCCACCGGTTCACCTGCGTCAGGTACCGGTGTCGAATCGTCGCCGGTAGGGCGGCGCCGAGACGATCGGGAACGGCGGCGAGTGGGGCGGTCCCCACCTCGGTCTCCGGGTCGATCAGCAGCCAGACATGGAAGTCGAACGGCACGAGCGCTCGGAGATCCCCGAGGAGCGCTACTCGGAGGTCGCGCTCGTCGCCGGTGTGGTCGCGACAACGACGTCGAACTGCCTCGGACACGACGCCGTTCTACTCGACCTTCAGCTGGCGGCCGAGCGGTCGCCGCGATCCGAGCACGCCGGTCCACGCGCACACGACGACGCAGAGCAGCAGGATGCCGGCGCCGATCGCCGCCAGCGTGAGCCACGGTGTGGACGTGCCGGGGGCAACACCGAGGGATCCTGCGATCCACCTTCCCAGCGGCCGCCCCGTAGCGACGCCCAACGCGATCCCGACGAGCACGGCGATGACGGCGACGCTCAGCCCCCACCACACGCTCGACGTCACGACCTGTCGTCGGTCGAACCCGAGCGATCGCAGCACGGCCACGTCCTTGCGTCGTCGACCTCCGGCGAGCACTAGCGCCGGCCCGACGACGGCACACCCGACGAGGGCGAGGAAGACGGTCATTAGTCTCGTGAGGGGGAGGACGTCGACGGTGTTGTACATCGCCACGCCGATCACCGGGAGGCAGAGCTCGTCAGCTTGCGGAGGTTCCGCGAGCTCGGGAAGGAACCGTTCCGCGAGGTCCTCCCCACAGACGAACGGGGTGTCGGAGCGCCCATGGATCACGTCGTCGACCTCAGCGTCGATCTCAGCCGACGCGGCGGGGTCGTCGAGTCCGACCAGCGCGGTGCGAGTGAGCATCTCGGCCTCGATCGAGCTCAGCACGTCGAGGCGTGTCAGGACCTCCGCGGAACTCGCGCCGTCACCGAGCTCGATGATGACGCGACCGACGACGCGGACCTCGGTCGACGAACCGGCACTGAGGGTGTGGCGCGATCCGACGCGGAGCGGCGACACCCCTGCCACTGCGATCTCGTCGGCGGCGACCGGCAGCCGGCCGTCGACCACGGTGAGCAGTGGTGTTCCCCGCACGACGTCAAATCCGCCGGCCTGTTGCACATGACCGTCGACCGAGACGATGCCGACCTCGGTCAGCGTGAGCGCGGCGATGCGGTCGCTCTGCGTGAGCAGCTCGACGGTCGTGGGCCACGTCGCCGGGTCGAATCCGCCCACCTCGAGGTCGAAGGGATAGCCGGCGAGCTCGGGCTTCTCGGTCACCTGCTCGGTTGCCCGATGGACCGTCGCGACCGCGGTGACGAGCAGCGTCCCGGCGATCGCTGCGGCCACGGCCGTGCGAGCAGGCCCTCGCGAGGACCGGTCGAATCCGCCGCCCGTGGCCGCCACGCCAACCGCTGCTGCGGGACTGCTGCCGAACCTCGCGCCGACCCTGGACGCGAGACTTCGCGACCGAACGGCAGGGGTTCGTTGTCGCTGGACCGACCCTGCCGTGATGAAGGCCGCGGTGGCGGATACCACGAGGACCCCCGCTGCCCCGAGTGTCAGCGTCCACGGAACAACCCACGGACCGGGGGACGGTTCGAGGCGTCTCGGCAGCCCCACGGGCACCCAGCGCGAACCGAAGGCGGAAACCCCCGCCGCCACGATGCCTGCGACGGCTCCCACGATGAGAAACGGGAACGTCGCGGCGACGCTCGTCGCGAGCCGATCGGCCCCGAGCGCCCGGGCCGTTCGGTGCTCGGCGAGCAGGACCCGTACCTCGAGCGAGATCAGCAACGCCGCGCCGGCGGCCGCGACCACGCCCGCCACCACCCCGATGATCAGGAACGCTCCCGACTGGACACGTATCGCGTCGTCGACGATCTCACGTTGACGGTCGGCGGTCACGGCCTCGAACGAATCGGCGGTGAGTTCGGAGACGTCGTCCCGAGCGAGGAACTTCGTGGGGTCGACGCCGTCGCGGAGCGTCGCCAGCACGGCGTAGGTGGCATCGTCCTGTTCCATCATCCCGTCGCGCCACTGCTCCCACAGTCCGCGGTGGGCGAGCAGGAGCGGCGAACCGGCGGTGAACGTCTCGTCGATCGGGCCGCG
>JAIBBP010000257.1 GCA_019694615.1 Microthrixaceae bacterium
TTGGAAAGGCCGCGGCACGCCAGGGTTCGATCACAATCGTGTCGCCGGACTTGAACTGCCGCATGTGCAGCTGGCAGGTCGCAGTCGCCTTCTGAGGGCCGTGCGCCTGGCCGTTGATCATGAGGCCACACGTTCCACAGATGCCCTCACGACAGTCGTGGTCGAAGGTGATCGGCTCACGGTCGTTGGCGATCAGGTCCTCGTTGACGTAGTCCAACATCTCGAGGAACGACGCGTCGTCGGCGATCTTGGTGGTGTACGTCTCGAACGTGCCGGCCGAGTCCGGACCGTCCTGACGCCAGACCCTGAGCGTGAGATCGAGCATCGCGGCGTGGGATGCGGGCGTTGCAGCTGCCGGCGTCGTGTTCTGGTCGACGTTAGTCATCGGTCTGGCTCCTACTTGTAGCTACGCGTCGTGGGCTTGCAGACCTCATAGACGAGGTCCTCTTTGTGCAGCACGGCGTCGCGCTGGATGTCGGGTCCGGCGTACTCCCACGCTCCGACGTACATGAAGTTCTCGTCGTCGCGCTTGGCCTCGCCTTCCTCGTCCTGGTGTTCCTCACGGAAGTGGCCGCCGCACGACTCCTCTCGGTGCAGTGCGTCGCGGACCTTGAGCTCCGCGAGTTCCATGAAGTCGTCGACACGAAGCGCCTTCTCCAGAGACTGGTTGACCCCGTCGGCGGTGCCGAGGATCTTGACGTCGCGACGGAACTCCTCGCGCAGCACCGGGATCTCCGAGAGCGCCTTCTCCAAGCCGGCCTTGTTGCGGGCCATGCCGCAGTAGTCCCAGATGATCTTGCCGAGCTCACGGTGGTAGTGGTCCACCGAGTGGGTGCCCTTCGCTCCCATCAGCCGGTCGATGCGGCTCTGAGCGTCGGCCTCGGCCTGGTCGAACGCTGCGGCGTCGGTGGCCATCGGCTTCTTGTTGAGCTGCGGCGCCAGGTAGCCGGCGATCGTAGGGGGCAACACGAAGTAGCCGTCGGCGAGGCCCTGCATGAGCGCGGACGCTCCCAGCCGGTTGGCGCCGTGGTCGCTGAAGTTCGCTTCGCCGATGGCGAAGAGACCCGGGATCGTCGTCTGCAGGTTGTAGTCCACCCACAGGCCGCCCATCGTGTAGTGCGTGGCGGGGTAGATGCGCATCGGCGTCTTGTACGGGTTCTCGCCGGTGATGCGCTCGTACATGTCGAAGAGGTTGCCGTAGCGCGCCTTGATGACATCCTCGCCGAGGCGGCTGATCGACTCGCTGAAGTCGAGGAACACTCCGTTGCGCAGCGGGCCGATGCCGAGACCCTTGTCGACCATCGTCTTGGCGTTGCGCGAAGCGATGTCGCGGGGGACGAGGTTGCCGAACGCCGGGTACTTGCGCTCAAGGTAGTAGTCGCGGTCGGCCTCGGGGATCTGCGACGCCTGCTTGCCGCAGTCGTCTGCGTTGAGCGGCACCCAAATCCGGCCGTCGTTGCGGAGCGACTCCGACATCAGCACGAGCTTGCTCTGGAACTCGTCGGCAGCGGGGATGCACGTGGGGTGGATCTGCGTGTAGCAGGGGTTGGCGAACGCCGCGCCCTTGCGGTGGGCACGCCACGCGGCGGTCGCGTTGGAGTTCTTGGCATTGGTCGACAGGAAGTAGACGTTGCCGTAGCCGCCGGTCGCCAACACCACGGCGTGCGCCGAGTGCCGGGACAGCTCACCGGTGATGAGGTCGCGGGCGATGATGCCGGTTGCGACCCCGGTGTCGGGATCGACGACGACCTCGACCATCTCCATCTTGTTGTAGAGGGTGCAGGTGCCGAGGTGGATCTGGTGGGCGAGCGCCTGGTAGGCGCCCAGCAGGAGTTGCTGGCCGGTCTGGCCGCGGGCGTAGAACGTGCGGGCCACCTGGGAGCCGCCGAAGGAGCGGTTGTCGAGCAGGCCGCCGTACTCGCGGCCGAACGGGACGCCCTGGGCGACGCACTGGTCGATGATGTTGACCGACACCTCGGCGAGGCGGTGCACGTTTGCCTCACGGGAGCGGTAGTCGCCGCCCTTGACCGTGTCGTAGAACAAGCGGTGGACGCTGTCGCCGTCGCCGCGGTAGTTCTTGGCGGCGTTGATGCCACCCTGCGCCGCGATGGAGTGCGCCCGGCGAGGCGAGTCGTGGTAGGTGAAGACCTTGACGTTGTAGCCGAGCTCGCCGAGCGTGGCCGCCGCAGCGCCGCCGGCCAGGCCGGTGCCGACGACGATCACCTCGAACTTCCGGCGGTTCGCCGGGTTCACGAGCTTGAGGTCGAACTTGTAGTCCTCCCACTTGTCGGCGAGGGGGCCGGCGGGGATCTTCGAGTCGAGCGTGAGGGTCATGGGTGTACCTGCAGGTTTCGTGCGGCGCGGTCGGTCATGGTGGTGCTCATCTGCACGGTGCTCACTTCACGACTCGGGTGACGATGAGGAGCGGGAAGAGGACGTTGCCGAGGCCGATCACGGTGGTGATGCCGGTGGCGAACAGTCGGCGCGCCGCGTTGTACCGGGGGTTGTTGAGGCCGAGGCTCTGAAACATCGACCACGTGCCGTGGTACAGGTGCACGGCGACGGCGATGTTGCAGATGATGTAGACGATCGCGACCGGCCAGCGCTGCATCGAGGCGATCATGTTGTCGTGCACCTCGCCGTGCACGAAGTCGGGGTTCGTGGTGCCGATGGTGAGGTCGAGCAGGTGGAAGACGATGTAGCCCAGCACTATCACGCCGGTGTAGCGCATGGACCGTGAGGCGAAGTTGACGGCGACGTAGTCGCGGGGCGACTGGTAGTTCGTCGGG
>JAIBBP010000280.1 GCA_019694615.1 Microthrixaceae bacterium
CGGTGAGATTCCGTGGGACACGGTGACGGGGCCGTCTGAACACGAGTCTGACCATGAGGTCGAAACCCGCGAGATTGCAGGCGATGGTCAGGTCTGACCTGGAGCCCGAACTCGGATTCGAACCGAGGACCTGCTGTTTACAAGACAGCTGCTCTAGCCAACTGAGCTATCCGGGCGGGACTTCCGCGAATTGCACCGCGGAAAGCTCCGCGGATTGTAATCGGTGCGTGCACGAGTGCGATCGTGCCGGTGGCGGGACCGGTGTCAATCTGGCCGCTGGCCACCGCCGGGGATCGCGTCGGGCGGCACCCATGGTCCGGGTGGCCAGCCGACGTGATCCCATAGCGGGTGGAACCGTGGGGCGAAGATGCGGTGGAGCTGTTCTCCGACCTCGAAGAGGGCGTCGATGTAGCCGGCTTCCCAACTCGACGCCCCGGCGGACTCGACCAGGGCGTGCCGCAGGTCGGTTCCGTTTACGCAGTCCTGGAACCGGCCACGGGGCTGTGGCGGTTCCCCGAGCTTCTTGAAGGCGGACTCGATGGAGCGTGCATCCGCGGTCCCGGTCTCGCCCCACCTCACAGTCGGGGTTTGTTGGGTGCAGTGCGCGGCACAGAGGACCTCTGTGGAGCCGCGGTGGTTGCCGAGCGATGCAAGGGTTCGGATCCGGGTCTGGAGGTTGCCCGAGGTGCCGATGTGTGGGACGCAGTCACCCGCGGCGATGACGTAGACGCCGGGACGGGCGGGAGCACCCTGTCCGGTGCGCTTTGGCGGTACAGCGTCGGTGAAGCCGGTGAGGTTGAGCTCCCACGCGGCCACCGGGCCGTCAGGCGGGCGCGGGGCCACCGGCGTCCCTGCCTTGGAGGGCCTTGACCCGGTTCGCGGCCTTGGCCAGTGCGATGAGGTGGCCTTCGAGGTGACGGATGTGCGCCTTGTTGAGGTTGGCATCCTTGCTGGTGAAGACGATGACGCGGTTCCAGAAGTCCTTGTTCTTGCTGTGGCTGTCGAGGCGGCCCGGCAGGTCGTCGGTCTCTCCGATGTAGATGCGCGTCGCTGGCACCCCGGACTCGGTCGGGCCGATCAAGAGGTAGACGCCGGGCCCTCGAGGTCCGGTCGAGAGCGGAGCGCTTTGTAGCGGGTACGTGGCGCCATGAGCGCCGTTCCCGTCCAGTTGCTCTTCTCGACGACCCACACTCCGTCGGAACCGCCGTTGGCGAGGAAGATCCGGATCGAGGACCCGAGCGGTGCCGGAGCGTCGTGCATGCTCATCCTGCTTCCGCATGCTGGCGGACGTCGTGCACCACGGTGATGAGGCGGTCGACGTCGGTGGTTCGAACTGCTTCCCGGCGAAGTAGGCGTCACGACCCGGAGTGCGAGCGCCGCACGTCCTCGCGTCCTGTAATAGGGTCCCTGCGGAGCGTAGGGGGAGGGGCTCATGATCCCGCTGTACTGCCGCCGCTCGGATTCCGGGGAGCACGTAACGCAACCTGGCTGGCGTCTGGTCGAAGCGGCGGCTGTCGCGGCCTCGTTGCTCCTCAACGGGTGCAGCGTCGAGCGTGACGAGTGCTGCGACCACCTCGACCGTCCCGGTGGTGGAGGCCGGCACGTTCACGCGAGGTGAATGTCCTCCTGGCGTCCTCGCCACGCCCCCGTCGACGGTGAGCTGCGGCACCCTGGAGGTACCCGAGAACCGCAACGTTCCCGACGAAGCATCGGTGGTGCTGCCGATCGCGATCATCGAGCCTCAGGACGGAGCCGGCCTGCCGGACCCCGTCTTCTACCTTGACGGCGGGCCCGGTGGCGACGGTCTGACTCTCGCTGAGACCCTCTCGGAGCTCCCGCTCGCACGGAAGCGCCGGGTGGTGATCGTCGGCCAGCGCGGCACTCCACTAGCCGACCCGACGTTCGATTGCCCCGAGGTGGAGGCTGCCCAGGCCGAGGCGCTCGACGTCGGGATGGACGAAACGACCACCGCCGCCGAACAGGCAGCGCTCGGTGAGTGCTTCGATCGGGTCACCGCCGAGGACCCCGACCTGTCCACCTATGACTCGGCGACAGCGGCGGACGACCTGGAGGCTGCTCGGCTGGCGCTCGGCTACGGCGAGTGGAACCTGTACGGGGTCTCCTACGGCACCCGGCTCGGGTTGGAGGTGCTGCGGCGGCACCCCGACGCGGTCCGTAGTGCCGTTCTCGATTCGGTGTACCCCCCCTGACGTCGACGCCTACACGACATTGGTTCCAGGGGCGGAACGCGCCTTCGAGGAACTCCAGGCGGCGTGTGAGGAAGACCCTGGCTGCGCCGCTGCGTACCCGAACCTGGTCGACCGCCTTGCAGCGCTGTACGACCAGCTTGAAGCGTCCCCGGTGGATGCCACCGGGGTGCATCCCGAGACTGGCGCGGTGGTCACGGTTCGCTGGGACGGCGACCGCATGGTGGAAGCCGCGTTTCTCGCCCTCTACAACGAGCCGATCATCCCGTTGCTGCCGTCGCTGCTCACGCAGTTCGAGCAGCAACAGATGGACCTGGCCACAGCCACCTACGTATCCACGGTGATGACCTTCGGGGAGTCGATGGCGGAAGGGCTCTACCTTGCGGTCGAGTGCCGCGAGCGAGCCCTTCACTGACCGGGACGAGCTCGAGCGGCAGGCCATGGAAGAGCCTGCGTGGCTGTTGTCCGCGGCGACGGCCGAGACCTCGGTCAAGGACTGTGACATCTGGAAGGCACCAGCAGCTGAGCCGGGCGTCGCCGAGCCCGTGCGCAGTGCCGTGCCGACGCTCGTGCTCGCAGGTCGATTCGACCCGATCACACCGCCCGAGTGGGGACGAGGGGTCGCGGATGGTTTGGAGCAGTCGTTCTTCCGTGAACTGCCCGGTGCCGGTCATTCGGTGAGCACCGAGGAATGCGCGGACGAGATCGTGGCGGTCTTCCTGGACGATCCGACGGCCGAGCCCGCGCCGGACTGCGTGGGCTCGCTTGGCCCTCCGGAGTTCGTCCTCCCGGCCTAGTTGGTCTCCTCTGTCAGGACTACCCGCGTGAGATAGGTCAGGTCTCGATCAACGTCGAGCGCAGCGTGTCGAGCGTCTCATCGGGCAGGCCGAGCCCTCTGTAGAAATCACCACGTGACGGGGCTCCGTCCGTCTTGTCGAAGAGCCAGACCTTCGCCCAGAGGCTCAACTCACACCAGGAACCGCGCCAACAACGTCCGTGGTCACTACAACTAGAGGCCGGGTCGGTCTCTGCCTGGGCTCGACGTTCCAGGATCCTGCACGTCGCGTTCCAAGATCAGGCTGAGATCGATCGCCGGATTCGCTTACAACCCAGGCGGAAAGCCATACCGCGGACGTCCCATCCGGGCGGGATTGGCGGAGTTCGTGGTCGACGACTCCGGTGGTTCATCCTACCGGCAGTCGATGCTCGGACTGGGCGGCGGTTTGGGGGTGATGGTGCTGGGGGCTCGGCGGCTCTTGATGCCGGACCGTAGAGGCCACTCCTGACAGTCGGTCCCGGTCCGGCCCTCGTCATGAGTCAGCACCGACTCATGACACCGGGTCTCATGGTCGCGATCCTGAAGGGAGCTACCAGGTGCGGGCCCGGTAGTTGGCGGAGGTGACACCGATGGGACGCGGAGGATCGACGGCTTTGGTTGGGGCGGTCGTGCTGCTCCTTCTTGCGGCTGGCATGGGCTGTACGCCGGGTACGCCCGGCCCGGATTCGCCGACCACCTCGACCACCTCGACCACCTCGACCACTTCGACGTCGTCAGGAGCTACCACAACGACCGTTGTCGGCTCGGAGGGTCTCGTCATCGGCGCCGTAGCTCCGGTGCCGGGATCGCCTGGCGGTGCCTACCTCTACTACCCGTCGGAAACTCCCTCGTCGCGACTGATCGTGTTCGTCCACGGCGGTCAGGGGTCGCTCGGATCGATCTGGGAGTTGCCCTGGTGGACACAAGGTCTCACTGGCGAAGGCTGGCACGTCGCGTCGGTCGACTACCGGCGCATGACCGCGACGCCGGCAGCCGCATCGGACATTGCCGACTCGATTCGTCACGTCAGTGAGACCCTCGGCATCGACGGCCAGGACATCGTGCTCTTCGGGCATTCGCTCGGCGCTCACCCGGCGTCGTTGGTCGCTTACGGCGCCAACTCCGGTCGGGCGTTCGGAACCGAGGTCGGCGCATACGTCGCGCTCGCACCGGTGCACCAGCTGTGGGGGTTGGCGAACGCCAGCTACTTCCATGGTGAGGTGGTCATTCGGGACGTCCTGCGATGCAACCCCGGTGTCTTCAACACGTCCGGCTACCCCGACTGTCCAGCAGGGTGGTTCCTCGACGCTGAACCGCTCTACCTCATCGATTCCGGGGATCCTCCGACGTTCGTCGGCGTCTTCGACAGCGACTTCGTCGTCCCGCCCAGCGTCGGGGGCCTTCCGATGATCTCCGAACTCACTGCGGCGGCTGCGACGGTCTCCAGTCTTGTCGTGCCGGGCACTCACCATGACGCCGACGGTCAGGACGCCGCCCAGGCGACGATGAGGTCGGCGATCCTCGACTGGATCGCGGATACCTGACCGACCGGATCGTTCCCCTCCGACCGCGTGCGACAGGAATGGGGCTCCGACGCGACCCCAGCGTAGGCTTGCGGGACGCGACGCTCGGCTGGCGTTTGCGCCCGAGGACCGATGGCGTCCCCGACCTCCACGAGCTTCCGATGACGGTCGAAACTCCAACCCCGATCGAGCGCGCCGGCGCGCCCACCCGCGACCGCCTGCTCGACCTCCTGCGCAGCGTGTCCATCGTCCGAGTGATCTTCATCCACCTGTTGGGGCACGGTCGGTTCTGGTTCTGGCCCAACCCCACCTGGGTGATGCCGGGAATGCCGATCGTGTTCTTCGTGTCGGGCTCGCTCGCCTTCCGTTCGCTGAGGATGAAAGACGGTGTCCGTCGATCGGCCCCGACATACTGGAAACGAACGTTCCGAAGACTCCTGTTGCCGTTCTGGGCGTACTACGCCACCGTCGCGGCGTTCGCTGTCGTCGCTGACCTGACCCACCGCAGCCGGTACTGGGATGTGGACTACGTCCGCCTGTTGGTCGGCGCCACCGGTCTCGTCATCCCCAACGCATCCAAAGCGCTGCGACACCACACCGGGCACCTTTGGTTCATGTGCGTCTTCCTCGTGATGGCGGCGGCTGCTCCTTGTCTGGTGCGTGCGTTCGAACGGGCACGATGGGCGATGCTGGGCACGCTGGTCGCAGCGTTCGCATACGTCCAGTGGTTGGTTCTCGAACGCGATGTCGACTTCGTCGTCGGTGGTTACGAGCTGCAGGTCGAGAAGCTCGCGGCGTTCGCCATCCCGTATCTCGTGGGCTTCTGGTACACCGAAGGATCGCTGCGGGCGGCGTCACGCCGCTCCCTCGCGGTGGCCCTCGTGTTGGCAACCGCCGGGGCCTGGTACTGGAACGGCGTCGAGTCGGGCGCCGTGAACGCGTCGCAGACCAAGCATCTTCTGGTCGGCGGAGCGTGGCTGTTGGTCGCGCTCCTGGTTGCCCCGCTCCTGCGGGTGTTCGCGGATCGTCACCGTGAGATCATCGACCGAATCACTCCGAGGACGTTCACCGTCTACCTGTGGGGCTGGACGACCTGTGTGTTCGCGGCCGACTGGGCCGATGAACTCGTTGCGCCCGGATGGGGCAATCGCGGCCTCATGGCGCTCGGGTCGTTGGTGTTTCTCGGCATAGCGGTGCGCTCGTTTGGTTGGGTGGAGGACGTGTCGGCGCGCCGGCCGGGTGCTCAGGACCGCCCGAACGCGCCGGCGACGCACATGCGGTTCCGACCCCGCCGCTTTGCCTCGTAGAGAGCGCCATCGGCCGCGTCGAGCGCAGCGTTCAGCGTGGGGAACGCTCCGGCCGCGGCTCCCACGCTGAGAGTGACCGCGATCGCCGGGCAGTCGGCGGATCGTCCCGGCTGGGGCAGTACGAAGGGCGCCCCGGTGACGTGGGTCCGGATGCGTTCTGCGATGTCGCGCGTGTCCGCTTCGCCGCAGCCCGGCAACACGATGGCGAACTCGTCACCGCCGAGGCGACCGACGAGGTCGTCGGGGCGCACGGCGTCGGTGCACCGACGGGACACCTCGGCGAGCACAGCGTCTCCCGCCGCATGTCCATAGGTGTCGTTGATCTGTTTGAAGTGGTCGACGTCGAGCATCAGCACCCCGGCAACCCCGTTTGTGTGCGCGATTCGTTCGATGCACCGCCCGCCCCGTTCCAGGAACTGACGCCGATTGTCGAGACCGGTGAGGTCGTCGGTCCCGGCGACCACGCTGAGCGCGGCGCGCGCTCGCTCAGCGTCTTGGAGGGCGGCCACGAATCGCACCATGACGATGGTTCCGATGCCGGCAGTCGTCAACAGGACGAGGAGACGGTGGGCGCCGGTCAATCCGTTGAACGTGCCGATGATCGGGCCGCTGAAGAGCGCGATACCGAGGAGGACGATGCGGGCGGGTTGGAAACGCCCGTCCGCGGTGGGTTGACGGTCGGTCAGCTCGGCGGAGCCCTCATGGCAGGAGGCGAGGGCGATCAGGAGATAGGTGAGCGGGTAGGCGTTGTCGAACCACGCGCCGATCGGATGATTCGCGGCCGCTTCGACGAGCATGACCACGTCGATTGCCATGTTCGCGACGAATCCGGCAAACATCATCGCCGATGGCACACCTCGCTTGCCCGGGGCGAGCAGGAGCCAGGCGAGTGCCGCGAGCAGTACGACATCGGATAGTGGATACGCGATGGCGAGGAAGTGCTCAGCCCTGGAGCCGGGGTCGTTAGCAGGCACGAGGAACACCCACGATGCGAGGGCTGCGGCGACGGCGAGTCCGATCGCGTCCAGGAGGCCATGTCGCCAGTCCGCCGGCGCTCGGAGGCGGATCATCGACACGAGCCCGGCCGCGAGCACGGGATAGCCGAGGAGGTAGAGGATGTCGGCCACTGAGGTCGTCGGCATGGAGCCCGTCAACAGCGTCGATCCGTCCCAGATCAGGTCACCGACGAACCACGTCGTGATTCCGGCGATGATGATGACCCACGGTCGGCGCCGGGAACGAGGCTGCATCGCGACCCCGCGTCCGGCGAGAGCGAGGGCCCCGAGGCTGAGGAGGTCGGTGACGACGAGCGCCGCGTCGCCTCCGACCACGCTCGCGGCGACGTAGATCGCCGTCGCGGCGATCAACAACGCCAGCGAGCGACGAGTGGTCATCCAGAACACATCGGCCGGATCCCGCGCGCTGTTGAGTTTCGCGTTGATGGGCGAGTGGACTTCCCGAGACGGTCAGCCGCCCGCGCACTCCTCCAGCGGTGCCGCGTCAACCGGCGTGGTCGTTCTTGGAGGACAGTTGATCGATTCTTCGGGGCGGAGCGATCCGCGCGGTTCGGCTCCCTCGGCCTCGCTGAGGTTCAGCGCTCCGATGATGATCGCTACTGCCCCGGCGAGGGCCGTAGCACCGATGCCGATGGTGCCGGCGAGATGTCGTGCCCTGGACCGGGTCGCGACCTCGGCGGGGCGGTCGGTCGGGCCGGCGGGCGGAGCGGGCTCACCGTGCGGAGCTGTCTCGAAGGCGATTGACTGCGACAGCGGCGGCGGAGGGGGGATCACCGCCGGCGGTTGAACAGTGGCGGCGAGCGCAACGATGAGGACACCGGTGAACGCCTCCGGCCACGCCGCCTCGAACGCGACCCTTCCTCTGACCGCCATCTCGACATGGTGCTGGCCTTCAGGGGCGCCGATGATCTCGTCGAGGGCGGTCACATCGCTGAGCGGGAGGGTGGCCTCCCACGGGTGTTCTGCGTCGTTGGAGCCGACGACGAGGGTGGCCGCGCCAGACGGAGGCGACGCCACGAATCGGGAGGGAACCCACGCGTCGGAGCCCGGGAAACGGATCCACCCGACCGCAGAGCGGTCTGCAGGGGGCGGCGCGGAGGTCATCCCCCAAAAGTACGCCAGATGGTACTAGTTCTTCCACAGCCGACCGCCGGCGACGCGCAACACCGGTTCGTTGCCGGCCACTCGGTACGCTCAGGCATGGCCTCGACCGAACCGCTGCCGTTGGACCTCGCGGACTTCGACGCCGTCGGGATCACCGCTGACGTCGTCGCGACCGTGCGATCGCACGCCGTGTCCACCGGTGTCGACTCCTCCGCGGTCGTCTCGGCGCCCGACGCGTGGCACCGGGTGGTCGTCAACTGCGGCTCCACCGGCTCAACGGTGCTGCGCGTGCGCTTCACCGACCTCACGAGGTCCCGGGCCAACAACGTGAGTTCCGCGTTGGTCGAACGGGGCTGGCAGTTGGACGAGGACGGAGACGGAGCCAGCTCACGTCACCTGCCGGGCGTCGAGGCTGCCACGATCGCGTTCGACGTCCTGGGGGCGGTCGCGCTCGGGGGCGCGCCGAGCGACGTCCGGACGGTGACTGCGAACGATCGGGAAGGCACACCGATCGCGCTCTGAGCCTGCTGCCCCGGACCATCACGGGCGTGTCGGGCTAGGGTTTCGCGACGACCACGTCGGGTCGCACCTGTCCCGACCGTCTAGGAGAGGCCAGATGGCGAACGAATCCCGGTCACGCCAATCCCGGCAACCGGCCACCCCTCAGAACTCGGCAGTGATGGGCGTCGTCCTCGTCGTCGCCGCTGTCGTGATCGCGCTGCTGCTGTTCAACGCCGGTGGGGGTTCGTCGAAGGCCGAAGAACCGGACCGCACCGCGGCCGAGTCGGCCAACGGCGACAGCACGACGACGGTCGCTTCCACCGCTCCGCCGACCTTGACCCCGCCGGGGAACCTCATGCTCGTCGTTGGAAACGGCTCGGGGGTGAAGGGCCGAGCAAAGGCGACGACCGACAAGCTGGCCACATTCGGCTACACCAACAACAAGGCGGTGGATGGCAACTCCACGCCCAACACGATCGTGTACTTCCAGCCCGGGCTCGACGCCGACGCGTTGGCGCTGGCGACGCTGATCGGGCTGCCGCCGGATCGGGTGCAACCCCTTGGCGAGCCGTCCCCGCTGATCGCTCCCGAGCCGACGGCCAACCTCGTGCTCCTCGTCGGACCCGACTTCGACCCGGCGACCGCCCCGTTCACGACGACCACGGCGGCCACGAACTGAGGTCTCCGGCCTAGCCTGACTTCATGCGAGTCGTCGTCGCCCCCGACAAGTTCCGGGGGACGGCGACCGCGTTCGAGGCGGCTCGGGCGATCGCCGCGGGAGTCCGCCGCGCCGGCCACGACGCAGTGGAGTTACCGCTCGCCGACGGGGGCGAGGGCCTCCTTGAGGTGCTGGGCGGGGCGAACCGTGTCGCAGCGGTCACGGGTCCGTTGGGCGACGTCGTCGAGGCCGGTTGGCGCTTCGACGGTCGCACCGCGGTGATCGAGATGGCTCTCGCCTCGGGTCTGGCGCTGGTCGGGGGTCCCGAGGGCAACGATCCGATCGCCGCGTCGACGTCGGGCACCGGCGAGCTGATCACGCTCGCGGTCGAGGCGGGCGCCCGCGTGGTGATCGTGGGCGTGGGCGGGTCGGCGACCACCGACGGAGGCCTCGGCGCGCTGCGTGCGATGGTGTCGTGCCGGATGCG